>CABTXQ010000082.1 GCA_902488835.1 uncultured Ileibacterium sp. | reverse complement strand
TAAACTTTTTAAGTACCTGAGCAACAAAAAGTTGCTCAGGATTTTGCTATGTCAGAATTTTATTTAGATTTACGCCTGTGGGTTTTTCTGCTAATTCTAAATTAACAAATTTATTTCCTTCCGAATCACTTTTTATATTGAAAGAACTGTATTCTGAATGTTTTTAGTTATAGAATGTTTCTCAATATATATCTACTCCCAAATCTTTTACAGATAAGTCTGCACTAGAAAATATCATATAAGAAGGAGTTTTTTTGTAAGATGTTGCAGAAAGTATTCCACATATTTTTTGCTATTATCATAAACAATACAGCCACTATCTCCACTTTTTAAAATAGTTTTTTGATTAGTATATGTAGCGGAAACACCTCGTTTGATGTTATAATTTAATGTTCCTACTACGCTATTACATGATATAGTATATTGCAATTCGGTGGTTGTGATTTTACCTGTGACTGCTTTTCGAGTTGTATTGCCTTCTGCTGTTACAGTTTTTCCTGTTAAAGAAGAATGGGAAACGAAAGAGGATGATAAAACGTTTTTTGTCCATTGAGTAACATTTGTAGGGTAAAATAACCTTTCATTTATTTCAACGAAAGCAGCATCTACAGAAGAACCTTTGACCACTTTTTTAACTGTTCCACATGTTTTAGAATTAAAAACTACACTTAAGTTTGTTGCTGGCAAAACATGTGCTGCTGTAACAAATCCTTTTTTCCATTTAATTTTGCTCTAAACCCTACAGATCCGCTAGCCTGTAATGTTTTGGTACAGGTATAACCGCTCCCCATGTGTATATTAGTTAACGCATTCGCCGCTCGTGTATAGAATGCTATACTGTCTGGCTGTACAGTATTAAGAGCTTCTATTTCATCCATTTGTTCAAAAATGATCATTGGCGAACTAGAAACTTCTTGCTTAAATAAAGATATTTTTTCTTGGCAGAGTTCTTTTAGATAAACAATGACATGGTTTTCCATTTGATTTATACCTACTGCAGTCCAGCCTAATTTATCTCTTAGAGGTTTTTTATTGAAATAGATTTCTCCTAAATCGTCATTAAGTTTATTTAACTCGTTCAGTGAGAAACTACATTTTTTATAGAGTATAAAAGATGATATTCCGATTCTTTTTTGAACATCTTTTATGCCTTGTTTATCATTGTTTTTTATTAAAACAACTAATTTGCTACCATTGAAATAGGAACCCCCAAAATAATTTGGAGTTACTATTCCATCGGAAGACTTGTTTAAGGCTCTCGTTTGTCTATTGGAATAAGATGCGTACAATCGTGTACTCAAATCTGTAACAATATCTTCTGTATTAGAAGACACGTTCGAAACTTCTGTTGTTGGAAGTAAATTTTTTGTGGAATTCTCGTCTGATGAACAACTGAAAAAACAACAAAAAAAGATAAGCATACAATTTAAAACAATGTTTCTTCTCATAATTAGGGGTTTATGTTAATTGATATAATTTTTAATTTAATTTACGAGCCAAATATAAAAGAATCTTGTCAAAATAACAAATATTTAGTTGTTTTCTATAATTATATTTT
>CABTXQ010000081.1 GCA_902488835.1 uncultured Ileibacterium sp. | reverse complement strand
TCCAAAATCATTTGCATGGCTTTGGAGAAAATCTTTTGCATATGCACGATATGCAATTGCATTAGCTATAGCATGATTAATCTTATCCTTATTATTCCCATACTTCTTTTTTGCATTCTTCTTAACCTCGCTTATATACTGCAAAAATAGCTTTTTTTCGTCGCTGTTCATCTTAGTGTTAATAAGGAATGGATCTTCTTTAGCCTTTTTTACTGCCTTAGGCTTTGTGTTTTTCCCTATGTTAGTCTTATATCCTCCAAGGTTGAAACTCTTTGCTTGCTCGTATTTTACACTGCTTCGCCCTGTACCCTTACTGATATTTACATTATTGCTTGTTGGCAACTCTGCTTTAGCTTTCTTTTTATAAACAAATATATGTTCAATATCTTTATCTACTATCCCCTTGTAAGCCTTTGGTGTTTCATACCCCTCTAAAACGGGTGGCTCATATTCTACATTTTCACCCTCAAGGCATTCATATTCCCTATCGTCTAAGAGATTATTCCCTCTTTCATCCCTAAACTTTAATTTAACATTGTATTCTCTAGTGTAGATGAATTTTATAACAGGAAAATGTATATTGTTTTCGTCCTTTTGAATAGATATCAGCCTATAGCCTGGAATTAAGATGGATTTAAAGATATAGCTCTCATCGGTATATCCTTGGTAGTATTCCTTTTCTTTAATTTCATTACCTTGTTTATCTAAATATTCTAAACTGATATGCTGATTTATCCGTGTAAGCATTTTAGCTTGAAGACTGCTACCAAAAATGTCATACCTTGTGGCTATTGGATAGTAATACGAATCATTTACTCTTAGTGGAGCTGGTGAATAAAATATATAATTAAAAGACGACAAAAATCCTGCACCAAGATATCCACCCTTTGGAAGGTCAGAGGAACCATTTAAGTTGACCACTCCGCCTTGGCTGTCGTAAATTACTCCGTCCTTTTTTACAAGATTAGAATCTGGAGGTATTATCTCTACAATATTTGCAAGATCTGTTTCAACGCCTTGTGCCGAATCTATATCTGATGATATAAAGCTCAGTATTACCGGCATTTCCTCAAATGTACCATGCTTTACTATTTTGTAGTTAATTCCTAAATTGCTCGCCCTATTATATAAAACTGCGATTGAGTTTCCACTTCCACCTCGAAAAAACTGCTCTCCTGTAAAAGCAACTCCTTTTACTTCAGTTCCTGTATTAAGATAGCCTGAATTCTGTTCCCAATCACTCTTGTCTGAATCTATGATTGTCCATATTATATCAAGGTCTACGCCTGATTTTGTCTTTCCTACATAAGTTAATCTTCCACTATCCCCATTTTCAATTCTATATGCTTTAACTTCTCTGTTTGGTGCTTCATTTGGGAATGCCGAAAAATCGTAGTTTCCAAGCTCTACACCTGTAATAAGCTGTGTCTCGGTTCTTTGCGACCAGTGAAGGCCTTCCTCTGTAAGAAAATGGTCATCTGTAAGGTTTTCACCTATCAATGAGATTGTGATATTTGCAAAATATTCAATCCCCCTCTTATCCCTATTATACTCACCTGCTACGGCATATTCTTTGATGTAAGGGGTCTCATCTTTCTTTGGAGGCACGTTTTCCCTATTTGCTTCTTTAGGCTCACTGCTTGATTGCCCTATGCTTATTTCTCGTGTTTCCTCGGAATTTGCAGGCGTATCTTCTCCATAGATATGCGGTATGTTAATAAAAAATGTGCCCAATATAATTGCAACTATGAGGGATATGTTTATAACTATTCTCACGCTTTTATTTTTCATTGCTTTTACC
>CABTXQ010000080.1 GCA_902488835.1 uncultured Ileibacterium sp. | reverse complement strand
GCTTATTTCGGCAAAGAAGGGACAGTTTATAACTTCCTTGTAATGCTTTCTGTTACTTCCTTTCTTGTGTTTTACTTATTTGGAGTTTCTGCGGAAATGCTATTGACAGGAAAAGACAATAAGGGCAAGGGAATCATGAACTATCTCAAAAAAACCATATTCAGCATACTGGGATTTATTTATGCTATGTATACAATATATGGTTCAGGAGCAGAATACGTATTTTCAGGATTCTTACTTCTTCTCGCTGGTATACCATTCTTTATTGCAATCAAGCTGGGAAAAGAAGATAAGAAAACAGAAGAATTTACAATTAATAAGTTAGAATAATTATAAAGCAATACAACTGCTTAGTGTTTTTATACCAAGTTTCATTCTGTTGGGACTTGGTATATTTTTATGTACTTGTAAATAAAATAAAAGACTTATTACGCAACTATATAAAAAAGTATAGAGCGTAATAAGTCTTATTATTTCAAAAAATTTATAGAACAATAAATTTTATAAAACAGTTCCCATGCAATCAGCACCGACACAAGCAGCATTTCCTTCATCGGTATCAAGGTGAACAACGTTTGCTGGACCTCCGACTCTAACAACAACGTCAGAGAATGTGAGGGCTCTCTTTGAACCTGTATCTATTGAGAGGCTTACAACCTGATCCTGCTTGAATCCATATTTAGCAGCTTCATCCTCAGTAAGATGAAGATGTCTTTGAGCAATGATGCAGCCATGATCTATCTCTACTTCGTTACCATTTGGAGCGACAATCTTAATTCCTGGAGTGCCTGCAAGGTCGCCAGACATCCTGATCGGAGCTTTTACACCGAGTGAACGTGCATCAGTTGCAGATAGTTCAACCTGAGTTTCCTTCCTTGCAGGTCCTAGAATACCTACTCTTTCCATTGAACGCTTAGGTCCAACGAGAGTTACTCTTTCTTCAGCAACAAATCCACCGGCAATTTCCTTTTTAACTTTCAATTCATAACCCTTGCCGAAAAGCTTTTCAATATCACCTTGTGAAAGATGAACGTGACGAGCACTTACTTCAACACTAACATCGATCTTTGCCATTTTTTCCTCCTAATTATATTTAATTATAAATTTGAAAACAAATTATTCGCATCAATAAATTATAACCTGATGTTATATATAAGAATACATTATTATTCATTTTAATATCAAGTGAAAAGAGAAAACAGATTGACATTTTCATGAAAAAAACATAGAATAAAAATAAATAGAACACAGTTCCGCTTAATAGAACAACAAATTATAGATGAAAGGGTAGTAAATAATGAAATTGCTTATTATCAATCCGGGTGGCACCAGTACAAAAATCGCTGTCTTTGAGAATGAGAAGGAAATTTTCAAAAAGTCAATACCACATACTGCTGAAGAACTAGCTCCATTTCCACATGTATTTGATGAATACGAGTACAGAAAGGAATTGATTATCAAGACTGTACGTGAAGAAGGATATGAGCTTGAAGATTTTGAGTGCGTTGCAGGTCGTGGCGGTCTTATGCACCCAATTCCAGGGGGAACATATCGGGTAAATGACAAGATGGTAGAAGACTTAAAGAATGCTGTTAGAGGGGAGCATGCTTCAAACCTTGGTGCTGTACTTGCTAAAACAATCGGAGATATGATTGGAGTGCCATCATTTGTCGTCGACCCTGTATCCGTTGATGAGATGATGCAAAAAGCAAGGATTGCCGGAATAAGTGACCTTGAAAGACCAAGTTGGTTCCACGCATTGAATCACAAGGCTGTATCGAGATTTGTTGCAGAAAAAATCGGAAAGAAATATGAAG
>CABTXQ010000079.1 GCA_902488835.1 uncultured Ileibacterium sp. | reverse complement strand
ATGGGAGTATCTATGGCTCCAGACAGACCATTTCAAAAACAGCTGGTAGTAAGACTCAAAAAGTAATCCTAAATAACAGCCAATAATGAAAAGAAGAAGCATCGTTTGTTTGATAAATATCGGCTTAGGTCTCTTTGTGGCGTATATGTTTCTACTTTATATAAGAGAAAGAAATATCACTGCTACTGAATACAATATAGCTTGTAATATAGTTAATATAGATATGAGACATAGCTCAAGGCAGCACTCTACAGTGGAGGTTATTTATCGAAATAAGAAGTATACTACTAATATAGCCAACGGAGAAAGATTGCAAATTGGATATAATACTACTACCTTCTATTATGACGAGTTGCTTGACAGAGTGTTTTGTCGTAATTCAGGTATTAAAAGAGGGTTATATATAGCTATCTTACTGTTTGTTGCGTCTTTTCTATTTTGGTCAAATTCAAAGATCACTGTTAATAAAGAAAGTAATAAGTTTTGGTAATGCTCCAAATCGGAGGGGATAAAATAAAAAGAACGGCAATATGTGACACACAAAAGTCGATACATGACAATGTAGGAATGAGTAATCAGGAGGAAATAAAATGAAAAGTCGTTATATAGGCATGGCGGTTGTCTTATTGATGCCATTGTTGTGCTTTAGTTGCAGTCCTCAATTATATTTACAAAAGAGGACTAATAGATTGGTCGATAAACTTCTTATGGAAAACGATTCAATCTATGTCTATTCGATTGCATTTCATAATTACAACTTGATCTGGTTCCATAACGGGAATTCAATACAAGCCTATCGGATTAGGCCCTATCATACGCAAAAATATAAATCAATACCGGCTGAAAATGTTATTCTCTACGCTGATAGTGTAGATTATTTTGATAGATCTCTTGATAAAGATATTGCCTGTTTTAGGCATATGCTTGATGGGGAAAGTATAGAATTATACTTCAAAGACGGAGTAATATTGGATAGTAGTGTTGATACTCAATGCTTATTCAATAAAAAGTTTATAAGGGGGAGCTTTCCCTATCAGCTTCAATACGATCTTTTTAAACTAGGACGAGCTCCCAAGGGGTATAACTTCGAGGAAGTGTACTCAAAATAGAGAATTAGTGATCCTCTCTCTGCTTATATCATACATATGGTGGGGTAAGATGAAACTATAGAGGTAAATGGATTTGTAATTCGTAATGAGAATGGCAGCACAAAATAAAGTTTCAAATAGGTTTCCTTCAATCCTCTCTTTTGTAGTGGCTTTTCTCTTCATGCTCCTGTTGTTTAACTTTTGGATTGGCACAAAAGAAGATTGGCTGATTGCGATAAGAGAGCCATCCTTTGTAATTAAGAGAATTGTAACGACATTTTTACTCGGGTTGATTGTGTGCTTTTTATTGGAGTTTATGATATTGCGTTTATTATCCTTTTGTGGGTTTAGAAATTTCGGAGCTCTTGGTGCTGTAACCAAGGTTATAGTTGTACTCATAGAAGCATTGGTAGTAAGCTTGCTTTCATTGTAATTACAGGCTAAAAAGGAAAATTATCGTACCTTTGCACTAGTATTCACTCTATCAAGTACATTCATTCATCAATCACACAAAGCCCTGTCCTTATGACGAATAGATTTTTTCTTTGCTTTCTGACATCGTTATGCCTATGTCTGTTAGCGTTCAATACTTATGCTCAAGACGTTCTCACATTTGCAAACACCCCTAGCCAAGCTACTCTAACCGAGGAAGAGAATGCCACACAAAGAGATCTACAAGTGCTTGGCAAACTTCTAAAAGAGAGTCATCCTAAAATGCTTGAGGCGGACTTTGCGATTAGTCTTGATAGTGAATTAGCTAAGTTTTATCAGTTAGCCAAGCAT
>CABTXQ010000078.1 GCA_902488835.1 uncultured Ileibacterium sp. | reverse complement strand
CACATGGATTCATACCATCTATTGTAATGTTTCCATTTAACTTCCCGCCATAAAACTTATACGCAAGTCCATTGATAATCCTTGTCAGCGTTGTCTTTCCGCATCCACTGGCTCCAATGAAGGCTACAACTTCTCCCTTTTTAATTTCTATGTTGATATTTTCAATAATATTTCGGGAGTCCTGATTATATGAAAAACTTATATTTTTAAGTTTGATCATCTCATCATCACTCCTTCCATAAAGTACAAACCTACCGTAAGCAGAACAGTCAATATAACTACAATAGAATCAATTTTTCTAAATTTTATTTCTCTTCTTGATGTATGTTTTCCATTGGCAGATATTCCTCTTACTTCAGATGCCGCAGCCAATTCCTCGGCAATTTTAGAAGAAGAGAACATCATAGGTACAAACAAATATTCCATCGTAACAAACGGCTTTCTAAAAGAAATTAAGCCTCTTAATTTTAATGAATCAATAATCTCCGAAAATTCACTTCTTACTACCGGAAAAAACCTCATCATAAAAATAAGTGGCAATGCTATATTCCTATGGATTTTCATTTTTTTCATTACAGCCATCAGTTCTCCCGGAGGTGTTTTTATAATCGGTATGACAGACAAAATAATAACTAATGTCCTGATAATTATAAAAAGAAACATTTCAGGAAGCATAATTCCAAATCCGTTTCCTTTTGAAACCAATCTCATAATGCTAATGATTGCTATCGCAAACACAATTTTTACGGTAGATTTGCTATATCCTAATACGGCAACATATATTAAGAGGATGACGGTCAGCAAAAAAAATACAGTATCTTTGGACAAGACTGAAGCCAAAAATACTGTACTAAAAAATACCGCAACTTTGGAGCGTAAGTCCAAATGCATTACTTTATTATACCTGTCTTTTTAAAGTGTTTTTCTGTCATCTTATTTCCTAAATAGCATCCAATTGCAGCCGCCACTACAGTTAATGCCAAAGAAATAATAACCCACTTCGCATCTGTATAATATTGTGTTTGAATCTGAACCTGTTCCGGAGACACCCCTGTTTTAATAAACGCATCTTTGAAAAACCATATTTCACTCATTCCATGAGCAGCTCTTGTAAGAGATGTGATAATCCAAGCAATCGTAATTCTTTTTATATTCCTATAACTATCAGTGCCTATCATGGATAATTCTGCGATGATACCACCACCTACAAACCAAGGAATCATAAACGGTCCCATAAACACAGTTGCCAAAATTGCTTGTAAGATATTATAAATTAGAGCAACTCCGGGCTTTCCAACTTTCATCGCCATATAAACGAAAAAAGGTCCCAAAATTAACGCTGTAAACACTGCATTGAAAATCATGTTAAAAAATAGAGATGCTCCTGTGATCATCGAAAAAGCTATAAAGACCACAATCATAATTGCAGAAAAGATTCCTATAGTTGCTAAATCTTTTATGGATAATTTTTTTGTGCTTTCCATAAGTGTTCCTCCTCGTATAATAAGTTCGCAAGCTTCGTTAGAAGTTGTCTGCTTTTCTATAAGCAACACTAATGTTAGCATCATCTAACCATGATTTCTTGACCAATTAGACTGAATGTGCTATTTCAGACATCTTTTTATATTTAATGGGAGTAATATTGTACATTTTTTTGAAAGCATTCGATAATTTAGAATGATCAGCATAACCAACTTCAAGAGCAATTTCGGTAATGGAAAGTGATGAATTTTTCAGTAAATTTGCAGCTACTTCCAATCGCTTTTTAATTATTGTATCGTTAATAGTTTCTCCATAAATACTCTTATAACAATTTTTCATTGAAGTAATTTTTATATGGAATTTTTCAGATAATTTCTCATAGGTCAATGTTCTATTATAATTCTCCAACACATACACATTTATCTTTTTAGCGATTTCAATATTATTTTTAACAAAATACTGCCTATCACTATAAGATATATTATTCTGTACTGTTGTAAGGTATAAAAACAGCTCTTGAAATTTGACTTTTAAATATCCAACCAAAATATCATCCGGTACT
>CABTXQ010000077.1 GCA_902488835.1 uncultured Ileibacterium sp. | reverse complement strand
TGTGGAGCTAATTTAGATTGAGTTATCCAACTTAATTTTTCTATTATTCTATTTTTATCCATCTGTTTTTTTATTTTAGTGACATTTGACTTTTTTCGTTTCTAAATCAACATCTAATCTTGTTGCTGTCGGAATGGTACACACGTTTCCATTTCAAAGGCAAAGCCCCCGGAAAGAAAAAGTCTATTCCTTCATACAGCACTGAACCTGTAACAAGATTTACAGGCTCAAAACCGTAAAAAGATAACTCTTTCTTTAGACTTTGGGTAAAATGAAACATAGCAGTTCTTTGAATAAAATTACATTACCCTTCTAAATCTATGATTTTTCCTACAGCCTGTCCAATAATGTCAATATAAGATTTTGCATCTACTACTTGCAGGTTTTTATTGGATGCTTTTCCTCCTAAAGCTAATGCCGGTACATAACCATAGCATTGTCCGTATTGTAAAGCAGGTAACTTTCCTTTAACATCTAAGTAGGGTTTAGCTTTGTATGTATCTATTAAATCATCTTTGTCATTTATTAAAATGTTTAAAAACACATTGACTCTATGACCTAGCATACTTTTTTGAAAGTTTCTAATATTGAGGAAGGCTGCACGGTTTCCTTCATCAGGAGCGATAGTCCAATTATCATTACCCTCCCACAACAGCAAATCACCTAATGCTGTAATTCCCCAAATAATACATGGTTCCAATAGTTTATCAATATAATCAAATGCAAAATCATATTCTTCAGGATCTACAATTTGCAAATACCCATCTTCGAATACTCCAGCCCCCATATTTCTCCAAATCCATATAAGTTCTTCTGGAAATCTACCCTTAAAAAGGCTTATATATTTTGAGATCGTATTCTCCGAAATATTCTTATACTTATTATAAGTACCGTTGTTTCTTTCAATAAAGTTCTCTATACCATTTCTCATAAACATCTTGAGCTGTTTTTGTTGTAGAATTTGAAAAGTTTGTTTCATAGCCAAAATAACTTTCAAATTTACCTGTTTTGGGAAAGTATACTAATTTAAGTATTGTTGGAATTTCTCTGTTGTAATCAATAAACAGATTTTCGATCTTCATTAAAATATCGTTTCCAAGGTTTAATAAATTAAACGCCCTCGTACTAGAAACATCGTATTGCTTTTTAGATATATCGTTCACTTTGTGTGACTTTGCTAATTTCCCATTTATCTTATAAAATGTCTTGAAAAAATACCCTTTTTCAATTAATCCGATAGTATAAACGGTATCAACCTCATCTACATTATCATCTACATACTCGAACGCCAGCTCCACCATTTCAGTCAAGAGGCTTTGAAAGTCATTATCAAAATTATCATTCATAATTGTTCTTGTTTTATTATTTGAGAAAAAGGTTCTCCATCAATTGTATAATTAACATTGGAACTATAGGGTCTTGTTAAAGCACCATCATAGTTGATTTTAATATCAACGGTCACTTTTTGTGGTGGTGGCTTTAATGCTTCTGCCCATTTATTTTCTATCTTTTTAAATTCACTTAAGTTAACTTTCTTTGCTCGTGATACTAAGTTGTCCTTTTCTATGCGCCTGATGGCGTCTTATTTTCTTATTAGCCATATTGATTCCTTATTTTTACGATATGCCGATTCGCCTTCTTTTAAGTCTGGTAAATTTACTAATGATTTGTCGATGTCTATCATTTCCTGAATAGAAACAACTATTGCATCTTCTTCACTAACCTCTTCTTCACCCAAAAATTGCCAATCACCATCTTCATCGTAGAAAACGGATACAATAATAGAGTTGTTGTTTACTACATATTTAGTAGTTATAGCACTTTTGTTTTTATTTTCTTCTATTATTTTCATTTTACTTAGCTAATAAACATTATTGTTGTAATTATTTTATATACAGAGATTGAATATCAACTTGTATCCCATTTGCGCACATTCCAGTGTCAAGTGCAACACAGCTACAAATGTAGGGAAAAAACTTCGTAAGGAGTTTTATAGCCTAGTTTTTTACGAGGTCGCACATTCCAGTGTCAAGTTCAGGACGATTACAAATGTAGAAAAAAAGACTTCGTAGGGAGTTAGCTCATTCCATTTAAATATTTTGACCCACCTCTGGAACTATCTCCAAGGGAGGGTACTTTTGTAC
>CABTXQ010000076.1 GCA_902488835.1 uncultured Ileibacterium sp. | reverse complement strand
CACGTTCGGGACGTGGAGGTCGGAAGTTCGAGTCTTCTCATCCCGACTACTAAAAGAGAGTGACCGGTTGAATAAATTCTTTTGATCCTTCGGATTGAAAGAATTTTTGTTTTAAAGACTATCTTTCTAATGGAATTGACAAGATAGCACATAATCAGTTTACCGGGGCTTTTTGTTAATATTGTAGGAATAGGATTTGATGGGAAGGCAAATTACTTCTCGTATTATGATAAGGCAGATTGCCGCATGGGCATTAACATTCAAGATAGTCGGTTTTATAAAGGGCGTGTAGAAAACAAGTGTAGGGTGAGGAAATGTGCGCTTATATAGGGTAACTGAAATAAAAAGGAATAAAGGCAAATGAAAGAGAAAGTGATCTGTTTTTTTACGCTTGCGCTTATTTCGAGCACAACACTAATGTTTGGTCAAGATAGTATACTTGACTATTGGGATAAGAAAGAAGTATTTCCTGATTCTGTAATTTGTCCTGCTCCTCCGGGATCGTCAATTCCCGAAAATGTTGTTTTGGATTACTTATGCAATACTAGAAATGATTGCTTTATCAATCCGAACAGTAGATATAAGTTACGATATTATCCTGTTTGCAAAGTCGAAGCGAGCAGCTATTGGCTATTAATGTATGAAACAACAGATGGTTACTCACTAGATCGCTATATAGCTTCTTACATCGAATCCGAAGATCGAATAGCATACAAGCTTCATGTATACAGCACAGTTGGGTGTGACCTGCCCACAATCTTTTACAAGCTAAAAGGCGATACGATTGAAGTATATCGTAAGATCCCTAAGATAGAAGATTACCCAGGAGAAGATACTATACAGGGAATCTATAGATTGGATCGTTCTCTGAGTTTGATCTCAAGTAATTTTCCGGAAGATGACTTTATTCCGATTCTGATCGAAGATATAATACCTGACTTTCAATTGAGTAGAGCAACCAATGAAACGTCAATCACATATAATATCGAAGGCATAAGCAGTGAGGGTGCAGAAGCTAAAGTCAATTATGTAAATGGGAAAATATCAAAAAGCATTACTACTGTTTATGGAGAGACAGCACAGGCAACAATAATATATGAGTTTGGAGCTGAGAAGATAAAGGTGTTGGAGACTAAATACTCTTATAAACGTATGCTTGAGGATGTGGAGTCGGATAATGACATGTCGTTGGATTACAGAATAAGTTACTTCATTGATTATGATGGGAAAGTTGTAGGAGCAGAGGCGCCGGAGCATATTGACATTTTTCGAGAATTTCAACGAGTAGTTCCTTTTGAATTATAAGCAAAAGGATGGGCAGAATTGATAGGGATGACAGGCTGACGTGTGCTGAAAAAATTTGACGGTTAGTAGCGAAAATCTTTTAGTAGGATAATTTTGCCCGTAAGTCTAATCACTTAAGGACACAATACGATTTCCAAACTGTGAAACTCGGGGAACTGTACGGAACTTAGGGGTAGGGAGTGTGTGCTTATATAGGGTAACTGAAATAAAAAGGAATAAAGGCAAATGAAAGAGAAAGAGAAAGTGATGTGTTCTTTGACAATCAACCATCTATTTAAATGAAATTAGTTCCGGCTATATTCTTTATTTGTCTTATTCTGACGGCATCATGCCGTCAGAATAAGACATTTCACAGTATTGATTCATTCCAAGACTCTCGCGTTTGGACACTTGCAAAACTTGTTCAATCCGAAGATACTGTGAAAATGAGGGAGTTTGTAAATTCAAATCCGTCGGTTGATATAGATGAAGTGGATGCTAAGTATCATAAAAATTTACTTATTTGGTCCATCTTTAATGGGCATTATAAATCCGCTGAAGCTTTGTTACGCTTAGGTGCGAATCCTAATTTTACTGCTTTTGATGGGACAACCCCTCTAATTTATGCCTCCAAGTATCTAACCTCAAATTATAAAACTGATATAAGATATATTACTGCACTTTTACAATTTGGAGCAGATCCCAATAAAATAACTACGGATTCTGTTATGGGATTGGAAAGAAATGCTCTAAATGCAGCAGTGGTAACATCAATTGAATATGTAAAATATCTAATTGAAAAAGGTAATGCAGACCCATTTATGACGGTGAACCATATATCACCTATTGAACAGGCAGTAATTCAAAATAAGTTAGAGACAGTTGACTATTTAATATCATCGTCAAATGTATCATTACATATCCCGTCAGGAACATATGGTGGTGGAAAGACAGTATACGACATCTTAAACGACAAAGAATATCCTTCCGGCAGTCATCTATATTTATTACAGCAAAAAATCCTCACCTCATTATAAACAATGAACAAACTGTTGTGCTCTTTTTTAATAATGCTGCTTCCTATCGGCATTGCTTTTGCTCAGTCAAGCTTGATAAACTCACTTGAGTTAGTTGATCTTCATAACATACAGCGGGCTGAAGCCATAGCTCAATTAGTCTTGGGTGATAGTGTTCAACATGCAACATATTTTGTTTTTATAATGAACCATGAATTGTTGCTTGTACACAAAAAAGATAGCGACTAT
>CABTXQ010000075.1 GCA_902488835.1 uncultured Ileibacterium sp. | reverse complement strand
TTTATTTATGTATTTATTTTCATTCATTTCCACTAAACAAGCCTTATATCCCATAAATTTAAGATATCTTATAATTTGTAATGCTTGTGTTGTTGTTCCTATTCTATGAATAGATCCAACTACACCGATTGCTTTATATTGTTTATTGACAATCTTTTTATTACTTATATACTCTCTTGCTCTTTTGGTAAATTCAGGCTCATTTTCCTCATTATCATAATGTCCTGTAACATTAAGAACTAGCTCTCGCTTCCAGTCGGTTGGTGTTCCGGTACCTGCATTTATAAAATGTTTAATATCCTTGTCAAGGCATGCTTCTATTAATGAATTTTCCTTGTTAGCTGTTGGCACAACTAATATCGGTTTTGCTCCATTTGCTCTTTTAATGCTTGATATTACTTCAGCAATAACTTCAGCATCTTCAAGATATTCTCTTGTATCATAAATTATCGCATCGCAACCTTTATCAGCTTCTATTGAAATGTCTGCAATCTGTTTTTTTATATAGTTAGGATTAGTTTCAACAAAAGCAATATCCCATCCTTTTGATATTGCTTCTTCTAAAGCAAAATTCCCTGATGATTTTGTACCTACAAAGATAAGACTTTTACTCATTTTTTCCCTCTTTTCTTAATTCAATAAGTTCATCATTAAAGTCTTTCCCATATTTAGGAATAATGGTATGGATTTTAATGTTATTAATTTTTAATTTTACGTTTTCATATATTTCAGACGATGTTTTTAAACCAGCCTCATCGTTATCAAGGCAAATAAAGATATCTTTATATGAATGTTCTAATATCTTATTTATTACAACTCCTTCAGCTTTACCGCATCCTGATAAAGATAAATAATCATAATCTAAATAATCTTTTTCATTTAAATATAGTAAACTCATTATGCTCATGCTATCGATTGCACACTCGGTAATTACAAGCTTATCGGCATTATTACCTAGAAATAATCCATATGAATAATCACAGCCTATAGCATCTGCAATAAACTTTCTATATGTATTAGTGCCTCTTAAACATATAAATTTTAATTCTTCCTTATTATTCCTTGATACGAACACGCAGTTTTTATGAATATCTTGATAAAGAGCTTTTCTATGAACCATATCATTTACAATTCTTTGCTCTATCCCTCTTGTATTAACTAGATAAGCATAGATATTTTTCATAGTTTTATCTCTTTTGGGAAGCGTTAATATAACTTCTTCTTCATCTTTTTTCTCTATTTTTTTAATGCTTTCTTTTTTATATGATTTATCTATTGGCACTTCTTTTGATAGCTTTCTTACTGCACTTTTAAAATCAAGGCTTTCAAAATGCATAACAAAATCAATTATTGAGCCACCAACACCTATAGAATTTCGTATGAATATATTTTTCCCCGGGTCTATTCTTACGCTATCATGTTCTTTAAGTGTGTAGTATCTGCCTATCTTTTCTGTGTGATAACCTAGAAATCTGGCATATTCTTCAATCTTTATATTCTGTTTAATTTTTTCTAAGTCTTTCATATCAATCCCCTTTACTTACGAGTGAACATAAAATTTTCGTTCTCTGTTAGCTGTAAAAAAAGCAATTAAAAAAGGCAAATCAAGTAGGGATGCTTTCCGGTGGAGAAAAAGCAATGCTTTTTACAACCGCTTGCTGCTTGATAAGCCTAATAATTGCATAAAATATCAGCACAGAGAACAAAGGAGAATGTTTTACTATTTTGACTTTATAAGTCCTTCTTGTATTTTAATTTTTTCTTTAAGTTCAGCTATTTCTTCTTTCTTACTATTTAGAGAATCCGTTAGCCTTTCCTTTTCTGCCTGTACATTTATAATTTCTTCTCCTGTTTTCATCTGTTCATTAGCTGTTTGATTTTTCATCTCAAGAGTTAAGTCATTTATCTTCTTATCTGCATTATTAATAGATCTTTCAATTTCCCTTTTAGATTTTTTCATTTCAGATAATTGGACTTTATATCCATTGATTTTTTCGTTTATTTGCTCAGTTTTATACTCTTTTAATGTTTTTCTTTTTATTGAACTTACCTTTTTTACATTCTTTTCGTTTGTGTATAGCTTGAGCATTTTAAATTGTCCGCCTTTATTCCTATCAGACTTTTTTAACTCCATAACTAAAGCTGCTTCAGTCCATCGCCTTGGAACATTTTTAACTTCTAATACAGTTAAATCTTTACTTTCCATGATAACCTTAGTTTCAAGATCCCTTGATATAGTTTTCACTTTCCAGTTATATGTTTCAACACCATCAAGAGAAAGATTTTCGACATTTACCAATATCTCCATTTTTTTCTCATTTCTACAATACTTCCAACTGTTAACAGTTACAGATCTATCTTCTTCTGTAACTGTTTTTCCAATTGGTGTAATTGGAACTCCTTCATAAGGTGCTTTAAGCCATAGTTTTGAAGAAAAAAAGATTCCATATCCTAATAGAAAAAATATCAAAAATCCATGAAGCAGCCTATTCCCGGATTTATTTATCTTTTTATAGTTTCCTATATAGCTTTTTTTATTAATTCCACCATCCATTTTATATCTCCAGTTCATAACCCATAGCTTTATCTTCACTTAAACTTTCTAATTTATTCAGATGTTCATAAAGCGTATTTCCTT
>CABTXQ010000074.1 GCA_902488835.1 uncultured Ileibacterium sp. | reverse complement strand
GACAGACTTCATCAAAATTATCTAAAGCGTAAAGCAAATGGAAAACAACAGGAGTATGAGGAAAGGTATAAGGAAAGGAGAGAACAGAAAAAACAGGAGAAGCTAAAGAGTTTAAGAAAAGACTATGAAAAAGCATAAAATAACAAGATTAAAATCAATTGACAATTTGTCAGTTTAGATGTATTATATAAATAATAGGAGGTATAAAATGAGAGATGTAAAAGAACCTGAAATACGACGTGCAGAGATTATGGATGCTGCAATGATACTCTTTATGGAGAAAGGATATACTAATACAACAACTCAGGATATAGTTGATAAAGTAAATATATCAAGAGGGTTGTTATATTATCACTTTAAGAATAAAGAGGATATCTTATATTGTCTTGTAGAACAATATTCAGATAGACTACTGAAAGATATTTATATTATTGCTTATGATGAAGATAAAACTGCCATAGAAAAAATCAGATCTTTTATAGATGTCACAATTATATCTTCAGAAAATATTTCAGCAGAGGGTACAGTGCTACAAAAAACAATTGACCTTAAAGAAAATCAATATATGATAGATAAGTTATCCCATAAGCTTGTTGAAAAACTGACAATATATTTTGAAAAGATTATAAATCAAGGAATAATGGAAAGAGTTTTTTCTGTAAAATATCCATTAGAAACAGCAGAGTTGCTTATGACAGCTTATGTTTTTGTTTCAAATAACATAAGTATAAGATATTTAAAGGAAGAACCTGTTGATAACTACTTAAATGCATTTAAGATAATGCTTGAACAAAGCTTAAATACGAAAAAGCTCTTTAGTAATTAAAAAAGAATAGAATGTTTGCAAGGAGAATAATTTGCCGATAGCTACTGATACACAAGTTATCGGTTTTATTTCAAGGAATAACTGACAAATTGTCAATGGAGGTGGAAATTATGTTAGAGATAAAGAATTTTAGTAAATTCTATGGGAACAAAAAGGCTGTTGAAAACTTATCCATTTCAGTACAGTCTGGAGATATTTATGGATTCATTGGTGCAAATGGAGCCGGAAAAACTACAACGATAAAAGCGGTAGTTGGAATTCATGATTTTGAGAATGGAAGTATAACGATTGACGGGCATTCTATTAAAGAAGAGCCTGTTATTTGTAAGAAAATAATGGCATACATTCCGGATAATCCGGATTTATATGAACATCTGACAGGATTTCAGTACATCAATTTTATTGCTGATTTATTTGAAGTTTCTACTGAAATACGCAGAGAAAGAATTCAGAGATACGGCGATTTATTTGAAATGACGAAACATCTTTCGGGAATGATATCTTCGTATTCACATGGCATGAAGCAAAGAACGGCGATTATTTCTGCACTGGTGCATTCTCCAAAGTTACTAATTTTAGATGAACCTTTTGTTGGACTTGATCCGAAAGCAACTTTTCTACTAAAGAAAATAATGCACGAATGCGTATCAGATGGAGGAGCTATTTTCTTTTCAACACATGTATTGGATGTTGCAGAAAAATTATGTAATAAAATTTCAATTATAAAAAATGGAAAGTTAATTGCGAGCGGAAATACAGAAGAAGTCAAAGGCAATAAATCTTTGGAAACTTTTTTCATGGAGGTGCAGGATAATGAGCAAAATTTGGATACTAATTAGAGCACAATTGATAAATTTCTTTCCGATCAACGAAATGAAAGAGCCGGGAAATAAAAAACAAAGTTCAATTGTTATTGCAAGTTTTGGAATAATAACTCTTGCTATATTTTTCTTTGTTTATAATATCATAACAGCCAAAACATTGGTACAACTGGGACAGCAGGAGTTGATACCGGCATATATGGTATCGGTATCAAGCTTTGCAATGTTATTTTTGACAATATTTTATTCGAATGGGATTTTATTTGGCAGTCGTGATATGGAAAATCTTTTGTCATTGCCTGTAAAAAGTTCGGATATTATAAGCAGCAAGTTTATGTTTATGTATTTATTGAATTTTTTAATAGGATTGATGTTTATGCTTCCGGGGGGAATTGTTTGGGTGTTAAACGGAAGTTTAAATGCATTACAGATTATATTGTATTTTACTTCCATAATTTTTGTTCCGTTGATACCTATGTGTATAGCAGCATGTATGGGAATCATTATTGTTGTTGCTTCATCTTTCTTTAAGAGAAAAAATGTTATTGCTTTAATTTTTTCATTTGCAATGATAGGGATAATTGGATATATTGCAGTGTCAGCTATGAAATCAGGTAATGAAAATAGTATTGGGATTATGCTTTCTAAGCAAATTACCGGATTGTACCCGTTATCTAAGCTATTTATGGAATACTATAATTTTCCAATTTACATTGGAGTAGGATTATTTATTGTTCTTTCAATAGTATTTTTTTATATATTTGCCAAAGTGGTTTCATTGAAGTATGGGTTGCTTAATACTCTTGCTAAAACAACAACAAGATATTCTGACAACAAAAATTCGAATAATAGAAAATCAGTATTTTTTGCCCTATATAAAAAAGAAATGGGACTGTTTCTAAATTCATATATGGCAGTATTGAATGCAGGTCTTGGTGTAATACTTTTATGTGTTTTCAGCATATTTCTTCTTTTTAATTCTTTACAACAAATAGGG
>CABTXQ010000073.1 GCA_902488835.1 uncultured Ileibacterium sp. | reverse complement strand
GAAATGCACTGCATTTAGATTTAAAACGTGTTGCAGCATATTGTCGAGGAAGTACAGATAGTAAAGAGCAACTTGAATCATATAAATCGCAAGTTGATTATTATACAAATCTAATAAAAAATAATAAAAACTGGACTTTAGCTGGTATATACGCAGATGAAGCAACTACAGGAACAACTGTTACTAAAAGAGCAGACTTTATGAGACTGTCGTCTTGATGACAAGGGAAAATGTTGTAGCGACATTATAGATATTTTGATAGAATATATCAAAAGTATGGATGGAATTAAAAATAATTAAACAATATACATTATTATACCCAGTTTTTTTATTCTCTATTCTTAATCACTCTAAATAAAATGAATAAGTACCATGTATATTCCTGTTCCAATAAAGATTGAGAGCAAAAAGTTTTTCAAAAATTTAAATGATAATATTATTCCTGCAAATGCAAGTGCTAGTGGCAAGACTTCTGCTGAGCTTGTAAAGTCGACTCCCCTTATGCAAAATACTACTAGAAGTCCCATAAGTGAGTATGGAAGTTTCTCTCCTAAGTAGGCTATAAATCCTGGGAGTTTTCTATTTCTAAAAATAATTCCAGGAAGGAACCTTGCAAGCATTGTCACTGCTCCTGCTATTAAAACATAGGTCATTTCAGTCATGTTTTTCCCTCCTATAATTTACATAAAGGACGAATAGAATAATAACCATCGCTGGAAGGATGAAGTTCTTTCCAAATATTTGCATGGCTACTACAGATGCTAAGAGCCCAATGATTGCCGGGAAGTGGTCTCTATTTTGTTTCCATTGGCTCAAAAAAATTACAAGAAATAGTGCTGTCAAGATAAAATCAATTCCTTTGATTTCAAAATTTATAAAATTACCGAGGATGCCTCCAAGTACTGTTCCGATGAACCAATATGATTGCAATAAAATTAAAATAGAAAGATAAAAGTCTTCCTTTTTCATATCTCTTGGCACTTTTGCCCCCATTATCATCGAATAGGCTTCGTCGCAAAGAGCGTAGTAGGCATAAGTTCTTTCCTTTCTACTTAGATTTTTAAATTTTCCTAGGCATGTGAGAGCGTAGAAAAAATGTCTTATATTCATCATGGCAACTATTAAGATAAAAGACAAAAGGTCCATTGCTGAGTGCATGGCTTCCGCAACAACAAACTGAATTGAGCCGGAAAATATTACCACCGATGTCAGTGGTGGCATCCAAAAATCATATCCAAGGGAGGATGTATATATTCCAAAACTTAGCCCAATAAATAAGAATGAAATCAAAATTGGAATTGTTATTGGAAAAACTCTTTTTAAATTTTTTATCATCTCTTCCCTCCTTTAATTTAATTGGCAGTTATTATAGCATTTTAAAATTTTGAAAATGTCGTAGTAACACTATAGATATTTTGATAGAATATATCAACAGTATGGGTAAATAATCAATGATGATAATTAATATTAATGATTGGAGGATATATATATATGAGATTAAGTGAAAAAGTAGTAATTTTAACAGGTGCAAGTTCAGGTATCGGTGAAGCAACAGCATTAAGATTTGCTGAAGAAGGAGCTAAATTAGTTATTGTTGCCAGATCAGGAGATAAACTTGAAAAAATCGCTGAAAAAGCATCAGCATTTTCTGGAGAAGTTCATCCTATAGTAGGAGATGTTTCTAAAAAAGAGGATATTGAAAATGTCGTTAATAAGACAATTGAGTTGTTTGGAAGAATTGATATATTAATAAATAATGCCGGTATATTGGATAATTATCTTTCAGCCGATAATATGACTGATGAAGTTTGGAATAAAGTATTAGATGTTAATCTTACTGGCCCAATGAGACTTACAAGAGAAGTATTAAAATATATGGAAAAACAAAAACATGGTAATATAATTAATACTTCATCTGTAGGAGGATTATATGGCGGCCGAGGTGGATTAGCTTATGTAGCTTCAAAACATGCATTAATCGGTATGACTAAACATATAGGATTTATGTTACAAGATAAAGGAATCAGATGCAATGCAATTGCACCAGGTTCAATAGGAAGCTGAAGTTCTTGCGAAAGCTGCAGGGGTTTCTCTCGGAGAAATTAAGACAATTGATTACTCCTGGGGAGAACTTGAGATATACTCTAAACCTATGGATGGAATGAGACTTGCTGCACCAATTGAGGCATATGACATCGATATAGAGGCTGACGATATCGATGTAGAGGATACTGTGAGCATTGTATGGGAGATAAAATAAATGGAATTATACTTTCGCTTGGATTGAAACTTAGTTAACAAATTAGAATTGCTCACAATACGTAGATAATTGGGATGTTTTTGATATCATTTTTCCTAAGATATTTAAGAAAAATAAAGCGCCGCTTTTGAAAAAATCAAAGAATGGTCCGCATCAAAAAAAGACACATACTTGTCGCTTTGCCGAAAGATGGGGTGCGACAATAAAATACATTGGAGATCATCGCTTAGATACATGGACTCACAATAAGACAATATAGAAAGCCCGAGAGAGTAGGCGCATTACAACGAAACAAAAAGAGTATTTAAAGTCATGTAAAAGATAACAGATTGAAATATTAGAAAGAGATAAACATGAAATTCTTAAGAATTATATTTCCGTTAATCATAACATGTG
>CABTXQ010000072.1 GCA_902488835.1 uncultured Ileibacterium sp. | reverse complement strand
GGAGATGGAGAGATAATTTTCACATCCGGCGGGACTGAAAGTGATAATATGGCAATTATCTCATCGTGCAGTAAGATGAAGAAAAAACCTGTAAAGATTATTACATCTCGAATTGAACATCCTGCAGTATTAAATACATGTAAAAGGCTTTTGGACCTTGGTTATGAAGTTATTATGGTTGATAATGATGATAAGGGATTAATATCAACAGAAGACCTATCTGATAAACTCGATGAGAACGTAGCAATAGTTACGATCATGACTGTAAATAACGAGGTTGGTACTATTGAACCGGTTAAAGAAATTTCAAATATAATAAAAAGATTTAATGAAAATAACAAAACGAATATTATTTTTCATTCTGATGCAGTACAAGCTTTTGGAAAGATAAAGATGAGCGATTCAATCTTTGACCTCGTTTCTATCAGTTCTCATAAAATTCACGGACCAAAGGGCGTAGGTGCCTTGTATATGAAAAACAATTTGAGGCTTAACCCGTTTATAACAGGTGGTGGTCAAGAGAATGGATATAGATCTGGCACGGAGAATGTAGCAGGAATCGCAGGACTTGGGCTCGCAACAAAGATGGCTTACGATAGACTTTCTAAAAATCAAGAAGATATGATTGCTCTAAATAATTATCTGATACAAGGAATAAATGATGAGATTAAAGATGTGAGCATTAACGGTGTAGAAAATATGGGTTACTCTCTTGATGATTCTGGATTAAGACTACCCAATATTCTGTCAATTTCAATATTAGGTACAAGAGGAGAGGTTATTTTACACACATTGGAACAGGATAAAATATTTGTTTCAACAGGTTCAGCATGTTCATCACATAATTCAAAAGAAAGCCATGTGCTTAAGGCTATGAATAAGAATCATAGGGAAATAGAGGGGACTATTAGACTAAGTTTCTCAGAAAATAATAGAATTGAAGATATGGATATAGTTATAGACAGACTTAAGTCTGCTGTTAATAAGTTTCGAAGAGTAGGATCATTTAGATAGGTTGGAGAACTTAAAATAAGATGGAAAAAAAAGTATATATAATTAGATGTGGTGAAGTTTCATTAAAGGGAATGAATAAACCATATTTTGAAAGAGTTTTACTAGAGAAATTAAAAAAAGCATTTACAAAGTATGAAGACTCATTTGTAAAATGGATAGATGGACTAATGATAGCTGAGATTCCAAGCAAATATGAGAGCTATGATGTGATTAGAACAGCAAGCAAGGTTTTTGGCGTAGCATCAGTAAGTGAAGCTCTAAAGACCGGAAGGGAAATTGATGAGATAATTGAAACTGCTGGAATATATATTGACTATATTTTGAAAGATGAGAACATAAGTTCATTTAAGGTAAAGGCAAAAAGAGCGGATAAAAAATATCCAATCAAATCTCCGGATATAGCACGTATTGTTGGAGGAGGTATACTAAGTCGTTTTAAGTCTTTAAGGGTAGACATACATAATCCTGACCTTGAAATACATGTAGATGTAAGAAGAGAAGGAACATACATATATAGCGATAAGGTTAAAGGTTTTGGTGGGTTACCTCTTGGTACGAATGGAAGAGGACTTATACTGATGTCAGGGGGAATTGACAGTCCGGTTGCTGCTTTTATGATGGCTAAGAGGGGTATGACAATTGATGCAATACACTTTCACTCATATCCGTATACCAGCCAAAGGGCACTTGATAAAGTTAAAAGGCTCGTTAAGGTTCTCGCACAATATATGGGAACTATAAATATGAATATCGTTAACCTACTTCCAATTCAGGAGGAGATTGTAAAATACTGTCCACCGGATGAAACGACTATTATTGTAAGAAGGTTTATGATGAGAATTGCAGAACGGGTTGCAGAGAAAAATAGAGATATGATGCTTATTACAGGAGAAAGTCTTGGACAGGTTGCGAGTCAGACAGCTGAAGCCTTGGTTGTAACAGACTCATCAGTCAAAATTCCTGTTATGCGACCTTTAATAGCTATGGATAAAATTGATATCATGGATATGGCTAAGGAAATAGGAACATATGATATTTCCATTGAGCCATATGAGGATTGCTGTACTGTTTTTTTACCAAAACATCCAGTTACAAAGCCAAAATTAAAATTCATTGAGAATTCTGAGTCCCTAATTAACGTTCAAGAATTAATAGATGATGCATTGAATAATATTGATACTGTCAAAATTGATATTAATTAGTTATGATATATATAATTTTACTTATAAAAAATGTTATAATTTGAATGGTAGTTTCATAAAACGGAGCGTGTATATATGTCTGTTAATAGTAGAGAATATAAAAAAAGAAGGAATAGAACTATTGTAATTACTATAATTTTTGCAATTCTCATTTTTCTTATAACAACGAGATTGTCAAGATTTATGCTGGGCTCAAAATCAAGCAACAATCAACACAATCACCTATCAAAGCATATTGCAGTGCTTGACATTGACGGAGAGATGAGTGATTCATCATCTACTTCATATGATCATTATTGGATCATTAATACTATTGATGATCTGATGGACAATCCTATGAACAAGGGAATATTTCTTAGAATAAATACTCCGGGTGGAAGCGTTTATTATTCCGATGAATTGTATAATAAATTAATTGAGTACAAAAAGACTACCAAGAACCCGGTATATGCTTATATGGAAGATATGGCGGCTTCAGGTGG
>CABTXQ010000071.1 GCA_902488835.1 uncultured Ileibacterium sp. | reverse complement strand
GAAGTATTTGAAGAAACAGGATTTAAGCTCACCTCATATAGACCAAGAGGAATAATTACCTTTGTGTACGATGAAGATACAGTTGAATACATGCACCTTTATACGGCAGATTCATATGAGGGAGATATGGTAGAATGTGACGAGGGAGACCTTGAATGGATCCCTAAGAAAGATCTTTATAATCTTAAGCTTTGGGATGGAGATAAGATTTTTCTTAGGCTTCTTGATGAGAAAGATGAGTTTTTCTCACTAAAACTCATATATGATAAAGATGACAATCTAATAGAAGCCGTTCTTGATGGAAAATCAGTTGATATTAACTAGCATTGGTTCTTAAATATATAAGAGAAAAGCCTGGCAAATACGCCAGGCTTTTAGAATTGCAATTTACATGCGGTTTATTACTTTAAGCTTTGATTATCTCTTTCCTTAATCTTTTTAAATCCTATTATCCATAGAGGGAGGATAATAATGAACCAATTGACTATGCCAAGATATCTGTAAGCTGTAGTTACTATAACCATCAGTCCGAGCTTTGATACTGCATAACAAACTCCAAGTACGAGTACACTTATAATACTCTTTTTAAGCAAAGGCTTTTTTGTATCCTTCATAACATAAGGATCTATTCTCTGCACCATTCCGAACACAAAACCTACAGCTGTGGTTATCAGAGCCAAGAACAAAAGTATAGGATATAGAACTGCCAATGATTTTATATGCAGCTGATTAACTATATAAATAGTTGGAAGAGTTCTTGCAGCCTGATCAGTGTATATATCCGGCATACCTGAGAATATGAGGAGGCAAATTCCAACTAGCATTATAATGTTCATTATTGCACCAAGAATCATAGCACCCTTTGCTTCTTTCTTATAGAGCCCACCTTTGAATGAGGAGGTGATTCCTCCGATTGCTGCAACCTGGAACCCCGCATATGTAAGTGCCCACATAAGAGCGTTTCCAAAATTGCCGGGAACGGTCTTGTCTCCGCCTGATATGCTCCATTTGGTAGCATTCGGATTAACATATCTTTCGGACATGAGTTTCGAAATCTGCGGTGCAAATTTGATAAGACCTGCAACTAGTACAATCGAAACAATGATTAAAATAACTGCAGTCATGGCCATTGCATTCTTTCTGACTACATTTTCACCGAATATTACAAGTAGTGTAATAATAACAAACATTAATAAAGAACCGACAAATACAGGAAGACCAAGGTATTGCTTACCTAGAAGGCCACCTGTTGCAATCGTAGCAGCAGTAGCAGCAATAGTTGTTATAATTACACTTATGTCAAGGGCTGGAGTAAGAACCTTAGATAATCCGCCATATGCTTCCTTTGACCATGCATCATAACTCCATCTGTCAGTCTGTCTCGCAGTTTCAAGTGCAACATAGTATGTAACTGCAATGATAATAAAAGTTAAGATTGGAAGGAATACACCGAACCATCCATGGTTCGCAAAATATTGAAGCTCTTGAGTTCCGGAAGCAAAACCTGCTCCACAGTGTGTTGAAAACCATACCGTGGCAACACCCACACTGATGGATGTTAAAAATTTACCATCCTTTTTCATAATAAACACACCTCCAATAATTAATGTCATTTTATTACGCAATTATAGCATGTTTCTTTAGATCGCAACACAATTTTATTAAATAAATTTACGCATTTATTGCCATGAGTACAACTTTAGAAAATTCTTTCATACTTTTCTTCCCGGCTTCTATAACGTCATCTCCATCAAGAGGTTTATCAATTATACCTGCCGCCATATTTGTTATACACGATATCCCTATAATCTCAATACCAGCATGTTTTGCAACAATTGCTTCTGGAACTGAAGACATTCCACAGGCATCACCGCCGAGAGTTCTTATCATCCTGACCTCTGCAGGAGTTTCATAACTTGGACCTGTCATGAACGCATATACACCCCTTTGAAGATGCATATTTTGTTTTGCTGCTTCCTTCGAAACCTTGTCTATTAATATAGGAGAATACATATTAGTCATATCAGGAAACCTGGGTCCGATCGAATCATAGTTCGGACCGATAAGTGGATTATTCCCTGAAAGATTTATATGGTCTTCAATAAGCATCAGATCACCAGCTTTAAAATTCTTATTAACACCGCCACAGGCATTGGTAATTATAAGCCTTTTGATACCAAGTAATGTCATCATTTTTACAGGAATTGTAATTTCTTGCATCGAATATCCTTCATAATAATGAAAGCGTCCTGACATTATAATAAGATTTTTCCCCTCGTGATTACCTAAGATGAGCTTGCCGGCATGTCCTGGTGCTGTTGAACTCATGAATCCGGGGATGTCAGAGTATTTGATTTCTAACTTTTGTTTCAAGATCTTTTCAAAACCTGAAAGTCCACTTCCAAGGATAATTCCTGTGTTTGGTAATTCATCGGAATTTATTTGATTTTTTACATAGTTTGCGGCATCTTTTGCACGCTCATAAATTAGTTCTAAATTATTCTTCATTATCTTATCCTTTAATAAATAAAAACAGTATAAAACTTGCATATTACAACAAAAAATTTTATCATATAGCTAAAATATATTCAAATATAGTGGATAATCAATTTGTGATGAGGAGCTTTAAATGGAGAATCTTAAGGATCTAATTATTAATTCTGTTAATAATTATGGTGCATGTGATGCTTTTGTAGTTAAAGATAATG
>CABTXQ010000070.1 GCA_902488835.1 uncultured Ileibacterium sp. | reverse complement strand
GTGATAAAGCGCTTGTGGCAATATTTGCATTGGTAGCGTTGTTTGCCATTGCAATTCTTCCCACTTTTGACGATTGACTCAGATTGACAATAGGGACATAAAAACTTAACTCCCAATCTGGAGCATAAAGTTCCAAAACTATCCTGTTGCTTCATTTGCTTATGCTATAATTGCGAAAATAATGCGAAGGCAAAGCGCTAATTCCTGCCTTCGCATTTTTAATTTATCAGATAGTCCTGATAATCAAGGCCCTATTTTCACAACTCCCAATCTGAAGCATTACCAATCACTATCATTAAGAAAAGAAAAACTGAACCAGTTATATTGAAAAGTACCATTAATAATTGGGACGGTAATACTAATTGCTTTATCTTGATAGATAATTATTTTAGGAATTTCTTGCCAATTATGTTTTTTTAATCGATACGCTTTTCCGCATACGTAATATATGGGAATATTTTCGTCGTTAACTCTTGAAGTAAACAACCAAGTCAGAGGACAATCATATAAGGATTGTTCAAGACTCCTGTCTATTTCTTGTATTTCGTTTCGGGATGGTATCAACTCATATCCTCTAGTTTTATCATCTGAAATAAATTTGTAATAGATAATTGAGTGAGTACTGGTGGTAAAAACATCACAATGATTCGTGATTAAGTTAATCTTTAATCTTTCACAGTTGATGAGATATAATTTGTCCTGGACAAGAATAACAAAACAAGATTCAATGGCATACGATATAGGAATCGCCCCCTCTATCTCCATACCATTTAGCTTAATTTTCTTTTCAAAAAGAATATTCATTTTCTTTCCCATAATTGTTAATAGCATCTCTTCTGCTTCGTAATCTATTCGACTCACCATTAAATAATCCCTATTCCGACTTTGAGCTAGGTTCACAATGGGTAAATTCTGCTTTGAATGCCAATAAATATATTTTGCATTTTGAGGAACATGCCAAAGTATAATATTCCTACCTTTTGCATATATCAGTGCAGAGTCCGAGATCTTTAAGCAATTCGAGGTCATGGTTGAATCGATACAATAACTGTGGTTGCGGTAATTCCTTAAATCCAGTCTTTGCAGTTTCCTTTCAATCGCTTCCGTATCATCGCTATTTTGACAATAAACCAAATATTTACCTATTGTACAAACAAAATCTCCGTGAATGCACAAAGTATCCTTATTCTGTGAATAAATAGGTAATCCTATATAGCAATACAATATAATTATGCTTAAAAAACATGCCCTATATTTTTTCATCGCTTTTGAGTTGCAATATGAATATGATTATTATGCCCAGAGATCCTCTTAGTTTTCCCCTCTTTTTCTTGTATATTAGGTCCAAAATTCTCTCTTAAGATAGGATTCTCTCTAATTGCACGTTGAAAAGCATCAACTTTTTCATGTGATTTAGGATTTTTAACTGAGATTCCATTTACCATGTCAATGTCTATAGCTCTTCCTCCATTTGATGCATAATGATTGCTTGAAGGGGAATGTTTCCCAGTTGTAGTTGTAGAAACATCAATAGAAGTAATTCCTGCGCCAGAAATATTAGCATCGTTTATCCCTTTAATTAATAAACTAACAGCATCTTTTGACAATGCATAATCACCATAACCCCCAGTTGGACTCTTATACTTAAAAGTTACACTAACTTTAGTTCCATCATCTGTTATAAAACTCTTAGGTATATATTGCCCACCTTCTACATTAAACCTACCACTTGCATCGGATACTTTTATAATCTTATCCTGCTGATAATCGTATCTCATTCCAGATTGATATATACTATATGTTTCACCTATATTTCTATACTCCTGACCATCGTATGTTATAGAGTTAGCATTCCCTTCCTGCCAGAAAATAGCAGCAGTTTCATCATTTCTATACCAATCTGTACCAGTTGGATCAATATACTTGACAGGATTATTATTTGTGTAGCAATATCCTGTTAAATTCGGATATTTCTCCGTTAGCGGATCAACCCCCAGCCACATAGAATTTTGGGGATCCATATATCTTGCACCATAGTAGTACATACCTGTTTCCTCATCAAACTCTTTAGCGTTGAAGAGGTACGGCGTGTTCCACGTATTGTTGCGCTCCTCTATTAACACCTCACCAAACTGCACATACTCGATGTGCTGCGATACCTCGCCATCAAGGTTGGTGATGTAGCTACTGCTACCCAAGTGATCGGGATGATAGTAGAACTGCATCTTCTCGTAGTCGTCGTTGGGCTTAAAGTTACCGTTTACAGCTCTTGTGCGTGCCATTGCACGAGCCTGTGCCGCCTCCGGCGTGCCATCGTTGCAGCAGAAGCCTTGACCATTTACGTAGTCATCATTGTCCTTACCGTTATAAGGTTGGTCAAACGCCTTGTAATTGTCTTTAATGGATTGCAGCTGCTTTGCATACTTGTCTTTGTAGTTGATGGTCAAGCCATCAGCCTCATTGCCTGCATACGGTATTCGTCTTGGGTCTGCACCATAACTTGCAAGGTCGCCAAGCTTGCTGACAATACGCTGCGAGCCAACATAGATATGCTTGGTGTACTTGCCACCTTGCCCTGCAACGAGATATGGGCTGACATAGAGACTGAACCTTGCCGTACCAGTGTTACCACCAGAGAACTCGGAGTTCACATAGATGGCTTCGTTCTCGCCTGAGGTCTTCACCGTGCGCTCACCATCGGCATCATACCAATAGTTGCTTACAAAACCGTTTTCATC
>CABTXQ010000069.1 GCA_902488835.1 uncultured Ileibacterium sp. | reverse complement strand
TTCGCAGCTTCTTGTCGCTTCAAGTTCATTCGCATCTGACATATATAAGCCTCTCATAAGAAAGGACGCCGGGCCTAAGGAAGTCCTTTGGATCGGTAGAATTGCGGTTATAGCTATATCTGTAGTCGCATATATGATAGCTTCATCACAGGGTCGTGGGGCACAGGCAATAATGAACATGGTTGAAAACGCATGGGGTATATTCGGTTCAGCCTTTGGTCCTGTTATACTCTGCTCTCTTTTCTGGAGAAGATTTAATTACCTTGCTGCTTGCAGTGGAGTTATTGCCGGTGCTACTGCTGATATTTTGTGGCTTATATTTTTCAAGAGCAGTGGAATATATGAACTTATTCCTGGCTTCATATTCGGATTCATTGTTTCAATATTGGTAACACTCATTACGCCAGAACCTGATTCTTCCGTTACCGATATATTTGATCTTGCGACTTCTGAAAATTTTGATGAATAATTTGTATTTAATTATGCTTTAGTTCCCATTTCTTGGATTTGAGAATATGAATGATGTAGACTGTGCCTTTCCAGCAAATAATGCCAAGGAACGCAAAAACTATAGCCATTAACAATCCTGTAATTAACGCCGGAAGTCCCTTTAACTCATATGCAAAAAACACAAATTTCATATTCTCAATTGCCGATATATGAATGATTCCCTTTAATGCCCCCATGATACCGGCAATTATACTTACGCCCGCTGAAAAGAAAAATGAAACTGCGAGAATTGCCATGGTAGGTATTATTGATACCCAAGCCAGCGATGCAACAGAGTAAAAGCCAAATAGTGACAAGAATCTTTTGAATGTAAAACTTTTATTTTTAACTATGGAATCTCCGATATAGCTCATAGCAAGGACCTTTGGTGATTCCATTTCTTCTATAATCATTTCTACACTCTGACCCATTTTTAATCTCTCATAAAACGAACTCTTTAATTCGGTCAATATATCTGTTTTCTCTGAAACCGGCATATACTTTAGATAATGATCAACCTCGGATAAATATTTTTCTATTTTCTTATCCATAATTTCTAGCTCCTCTTAATTTCGGAAATGTTATTTATCAATTTTTCCCAGTCTGTATCAAGTTTATTTAAATATAAAATTCCAGCCTCAGTTATCTTATAATACTTCCTCGGGGGCGTACCCTCTTCGATGTTTTGCCAATAGGACTCAAGATATCCACTCTTCATGAGTCGTCTCAGAAGAGGATATACCGTGCTCTCCTTTGTTTTTAACATTGGAAACTCCTCAAGCATTTGAATAACTTCATAACCATATCGGTCATTTTTTCTCAAAAGCAACATGATTGCATATTCCAATGTTCCCCTTTTGATTTGTAAAATCCACTCTTCATTCATTTTTATTTCCAATCATATTAATTTAGGCTAAATCCTTTTCTATATACATCGTACCACATAGTACATATATGTCAATAGGTATTATTATCTTTATTCTAAAAAATTAGCAATCCCTATTTTGGGATTGCCCTTTTCTCATAATAATACGATTTATCTTTAATTCTTTTTAATAAATCTTTGCCCCTGCCGGGATATTATCATCCAGCATTATGAGATTCAATAATTCCTTTCCTTCATACTCTGATATTGCAGAAAGTATCATTCCTTCTGAATTTTCTCCCATCATCTTCCTTGGAGGTAGGTTAGTTATAGCAAGTAATGTCTTGCCGACCAGCTCATCTGCCGAATAATTGTCCTTAATTCCGGATAGTATCGTCCTAGGTTTTCCTGATCCATCATCAAGTGTAAACTTCAGCAGTTTCTTGCTCTTTGGAACTTCTACACAGCTCTTTACCTTTACAACTCTGAAATCAGATTTACTGAATGTATCAAAATCAACAAAGTCCTCAAACAGCGGCTCAATCTTAACTTTAGAAAGGTCAATTTCTTTAATTTCTTTTTCTTTGTCAGATTTTTCAGGCTTCATTGTTGGGAACAACTGTACATCCCTTATAGTCTGTTGATTTGTTAGAAGCATTACCAGTCTGTCAACGCCAATGCCGATACCTCCCGTTGGAGGCATACCGACCTCGAGTGCATTAACAAAGTCTTTATCCATCGGATGTGCTTCATCATCTATTCCAAGGTTAAGTTCTCTCTGTTGAGCTTCAAATCTTTCGTATTGATCTATAGGATCATTTAGCTCAGAAAAGGCATTTGAAAGTTCCCATCCGTTGATATATGCCTCAAATCTTCTTGTAATTCTCGGATCTTTCGGATCTTTCTTTGCAAGTGGTGAAACTTCAACCGGATGACCACACACAAAGCATGGGCCATCAAGAAATCCCGGAATATCCTCACAATATTCTTCAAACATATGAGCGATAAGCTTTCCTCTAGTCATCTCTTCTTCATGTAGGTCCAAGAAGCTCATTCCATAATCTTTAGCCGCCTTGATAGCCTCTTCATCAGTATCAATTTTATCAAAAGGAATCCCCGTTACCTTGATTACCGACTCGGTCATATCAATCTTATTCCATGGAGGTGTCACATCAAACGTTTTCTCACCATATTTGATTAATGGTGTACCGTTTACTTCCATCGCACATTTATATACAACCTGTTCCATGAGCTCCATCATGCTCTCGAGGTTTCCGTAAGCCATATATGCTTCCATAGATGTAAATTCTGGGCTATGATTTCTATCCATTCCCTCGTTACGGAAAACCTTTCCCATCTCATATACTCTGTCAAATCCTCCGACGATAAGTCTCTTGAGTTCAAGTTCAAGAGAAATTCTAAGCTTAAGATCAAAGTTAAGCGTGTTATGATGAGTATTGAAAGGTCTTGCATTTGCA
>CABTXQ010000068.1 GCA_902488835.1 uncultured Ileibacterium sp. | reverse complement strand
CAGGGTTGTGGCTCCTGTATACGTGGGTTCGAATCCCACTACCCACCCCAACAATATAATAATGGGGTATAGCCAAGCGGTAAGGCACCGGATTCTGATTCCGTCATGCGCAGGTTCGAATCCTGCTACCCTAGCCAATGGCGACATAGCCAAGTGGTAAGGCAGAGGTCTGCAAAACCTTTATCCCCGGTTCAAATCCGGGTGTCGCCTCCAGATGATATAGATAGCTGATTCATTATTGATTCAGCTATTTTTTAACCATTATAATTAAAATTTTTATTCCAGATTTTGATAAAATTTGTGTTAATTGTACTATAATAATACGTAAGACTTATTATTTTCATTTGTTTGGAGAATGAAGAGAATGCATAACGAAAAAGACAAAGTTAATGATGAAGAGATAGTGAACGATAACACAGAGCTTTCCGGTTTTAAGAGGGGAGACACAATGGTACTTATAGGAGATTATACCGATGATTCGGATTATGCCTTCTATATGGATATTGATATTGAAGAAACTCCTTTGGATAAATCGGAATTTGAAGACAAGAAAAATCTGGATGAGGAAAATCAAGAACTAGAGAAAGACAATACAAAGGAAGATAATACAGAGGAAGATAATACTAATAATGAAAAGCGAAAAGGCTTGATGAAATTTATTGTTGCCTTCATTATTATACTTTTTATTATAGGTGGTCTAATAACATATAGGTTAATTAATACAAAGGTTTTTCCTAAAGGCACTGTTCTAAATGGGGTAAAAGTCGAAAATCTAGATGTTGAAAAGGCTGGAGATAAGCTTGAAAAGGAATTAAATACAATTACTCTTATTAAGGATGGAAATAACCTAGGAAGGGCAGACACACTATATAAATTTAATAAAAAGAAAGCGGTTAAGAAAGCTCTTAGAAAGTCCGCGATAAGTCCATACTATATTTACAAGAGATCAAAATTTGAAAGCGTAAACGTGCCACTTAAGGTTACTTCAGGCGTTGAACAGACTGTACCGAACTTACTAAATATAGATGTTGATAACAGCAAAGTTGATCAAACAAAAGATGCATATATTGACCTTGATAAGGGTGAGATAGTGCCTGAACACCAGGGAATAAACGTTGATTATCAGAAAGTTTCATCCGAGATTGCAAGCCAACATGAGGATAAGCCAAGCAAATTAACCTTTGAATTCAAAAGTTCAGACCATTACGCAAAGCCTAAAATCAAATCAGGAGATTTGGAAGACGAGCTTGCTTTCGTAAAAAAGAATATAATGCAAGGCCTTGACGTCGAAACTCCAAGGGGAATAGACATTCATGTTGAAGCAAAAGATCTTGCAAAGGTAATAAAATATTCAAAGGATGGTCCTTTATATAGCAGAGAGGGAGCAGATGAAGTTGCAAAGATCGTAATTGACACATTTGATAGCCAAAAAGATGAGATAAAAATCAATACAACAAAGGGTGAACGAACTGTAATAAACTATGATTTTATTTCTAAGGCTGATGAGAAGAAAACTGCTGAATCGATATATAGAGCAGCAAAATTAAAGACAAAGGCAAAGATAGAGGCTTCATCAGAAAACGAACTTAATATTAATAATAGGGTGGAGATAGATTTAACCAATCAAACAATAACACTTGTAATTGGAGGTGAGATATCTGGATCTTGGCCTATTGTAACGGGCGGGCCTGGATATAGAACACCTCCCGGATTATTCGCTTTATCTTATAAGAGCTCACCTGCAACACTTAAAGGTACTAATTCCGATGGTTCAAAATATTCATCACCCGTCAACTACTGGATGCCTTTTAACGGCGGTATAGGGATTCATGATGCTGATGGATGGAGATCGGCATACGGTGGAAGCATTTATGTTAACGGGGGTTCTCATGGCTGTGTAAACGCTCCAACTGCTGCTGCAAGTACTATTTACAATAATATATCTGCAGGAACACCTATAGTCGTACACTACTAAGTATTCAGATAATAAAAAGGAGATCTTTATTAATGAGGGGGATCTCCTTTTTTTATTTTAGAACTGTGTCAATGAATCGTTAATAGTTATTATAATTTCTTTATTTTTTTCGTCTATATTTTCAATAATAGTGAGAGGAAGGTAGAAGGGGATTTTTTTCTTGACAGGTTCTCTTTGAGCTGTTGCAACTCCTACTGCATTTACCTTGATGTCAAACTCTTGAAGGATTTCAGTCACGCCCTTAAGACTTCCGCCACCGCGCATAAAATCATCTATTACTATAGCATTCTTACCGGGGATAACAGATCGTTTAGAAATGGACATGCGCTGTATACGTTCATATGATCCAGAAAAGTAATTTATGCTTACCGTTGCATCTTCAGCGTATTTTGCCTCTCTTCTTATTACAATAAGTGGAAGGTTCATAACATATGCGAGAGAAGAAGCAAGAGGGATGCCTTTTGTTTCAACGGTTACTATATAATCAGCTTCAACGCTTGCAAACTCTTTAGAAAATATCAGAGCTAGTTTATGCATTAAATTACAATCATACATTATATCATTTGTATATAGGAAGCCTCCACCAAGGATTCTCTTTGGGTCTCTAAGCCTTTCTGCAAAATCGTTCTGAACTGCAATACATTCTTCTGCTGAAATACCTGCGATGAATTTGATACCTCCTCCTACACCTGGAGAAGTTCTAATATAACCGTTTCCATACATAGATAAAACTTCGTTTGCTGCTTGTAAATCCTCACTAAGACTAGGTTTTTTGATACCAAACTTATCGCAAAAATAATTCATAGTATACAATGTTCCGGGATTTGAAATAAGCTCATTTATTAAGGCTGCAATCCGTAGATTCCTCTTCATAAATTTACCTCCTAT
>CABTXQ010000067.1 GCA_902488835.1 uncultured Ileibacterium sp. | reverse complement strand
CCTGTTTCTTCAAATACTTCTCTAAGTAAACATTCATCAGGACTTTCTCCATATTCAAAATGTCCTCCGACACCTATCCACTTGCCTTTGTTAATATCGTTTTTCTTCTTAATTCTGTGAAGCATGAGATAGCTTTCACCATTTTGAATATAGCAAAGTGTGCTAAGTCTATACATATTTATCTCTAGCTAATTGCCCTATCAAACACTTCCTTTATGCCTGTCTTGCACTCATCAAACGATTCATAAAGATGAGATTCATAAATTTTTTCTTTATCAATGAACATAGCAGGAGTTGACTGATAATCATAATTAGCAATTATCTCCGGATGTTTGTGTTCTTCAATCCATTCAATTTCAATTTTACCATACTCCGGATTCTCCTTAATTAGCTCCTCTATAGCCTTCTTAGCCTGTGCACAGTATGGACAACCGTTGTATTCAAATGCTGTAATCTTCTTCATTTTTTTCTCCTTTATTATCTTTAACTTTTCAATACGAGACATACCGGGCAATGATCGCTTCCATATATGTCAGTTAAAATTGATGCTTCTTCTATATTATCACTTAATCTATCTGATATTACAAAATAGTCTATCCTCCAACCTGCATTGTTCGCTCTTGCATTGAACCTGTAAGACCACCAAGAATAAATCCCTTCGAGGTCTGGATAAAGGAATCTGAATGTATCCGTAAATCCTGAATCTAGAAGATCATCAAACTTGCCACGTTCTTCATCAGAAAATCCAGGGTTACCTCGATTTGACTTAGGATTCTTAAGGTCTATCTCCTTATGTGCAACATTTAAGTCTCCGCAGTAAATAACCGGCTTAACTCTATCAAGTGATATCAAATAATCTCTCAAATCGTCCTCATATTCCATACGATAATCTAACCGTTTGAGATTTGGCTGAGCATTTGGGACATAAGCATTTACAAGGTAAAAATCTTCATATTCCAGAGTGATTACCCTTCCCTCATCATCATGTTTTCCATCGATTCCGTAACTTGCTTTCAGTGGTTCTTTTTTTGCAAAAATTGCAGTGCCTGAGTAACCTTTTCTCTCTGCGTAATTATAGAATTCGAAATATCCTTCCGGATGAAAATCAGCTTGTCCCTCTTGCATCTTAATCTCCTGCAAACAGAAGAAGTCAGCATCAAGCTCATAAAAAATCTCTTCAAATCCCTTCTTTAGCACGGCCCTAAATCCGTTAACATTCCACGATATCAGTTTAATCATATGTATTATCCTAACTTGTCTCCGTTATTAACATTATCATCCGGTACAATCAGAACAACTCCTCGTTCACTATAAATTCCTAGTACAAGAACTTCCGAAATGATATCTGCAATCTGCTTCGGAGGAAAATTAATAACAGCAAGAATCTGCTTACCGATCAAATCCTCACATCCATATAACTCTGTTATCTGAGCAGATGACTTCTTGATTCCAATTTCTTTACCAAAATCTATAAGAAGTTTGTAGGCAGGTCTTCTTGCCTTCTCAAATTCTTCAGCTTGAACTATTGTCCCTACCCTTATATCCAGATTCATAAAATCTTCAAATTTAGCCATTTTCACTCCTATATGATATATCATAGAATACTTTTTTTAATATTTCAAGTCTTATTAAACACTAAAAAGCGGTTCAAGATATAAGAAATCTTGAACCGCTTTTATCTTTACCCTAAAATATCGTTCTTACTTTTCTTTACTTCTTTTTCTGCCTATAGCAAATATTGTTCCTGATGCCATAATTAGAACTATAGAATATAGATAAATCATATCGCTGTCACCTGTCTTAGGGCCATTAGGATTGTCTTTGTTGTTTGCAGGATTTTCCGAAGCATTTGATGGCTTATCCTGCCAGATTGCTTTAATAACGATGTCTTTGTCAACGGTAATCTCTGTACCAGCAGCTACCTCTTTACCGTCAACCTGCCAAGCCTTGAATTTCTTGTTCTTTGGCGCTGTAAAGCCATTTGCTAGCAGCTTGTATTTGCTGCCTTTCTTAATGGTTTTTTCTGCCATCTTTCCGCTACCACCATTGGCATCATACGAAACTTTGACTTCGATGTCCTGCCAGATTGCTTTCACAACAGTGTCTTTGTCAACCTTGATTTCCGTGCCTGGTGCTACTTCCTTACCATTTATTTCCCAAGCCTTGAATTTCTGATTATCTGGTGCAGTAAAACCATTTGCCAGCAGTTTGTATGTGCTACCTTTCTTCATGTTTTTCCCTGTCATCGTTCCACTTCCACCGTTGGCATCATAAGAAACTTTTACTTCGATATCCTGCCAGATCGCTTTTACAACAGTATCTTCCTTAACGGTGATTTCATCGCCTGCAGAGTACTCGACCTCGCCAATCTGCCATGTCTTGAACTTTTCGTTCGCAGGGGCTGTAAATTTATTTGCTAAAATCTTGTACTTTGAGCCCTTATTGAGCTTCTTACTATCCATATTGCCGGTTCCGCCGTTACTGACGTAACTTACATTGGCAGTTTCAAGCTTCTTACTTGCCGGATCTGAATCAAGCTTATCAGTATCTCCCTCAAGACCACCATTATCCTTTGAGATTGCAGTAATAGTTCCCGCGAGTTGGATTTTTTCAACACTCAAAGTTATAACGCCGGTTTCTTTATCAACACCAGTTCCGCTCCATTTATTTGTTTTCAAATCTCTTGTCGCAGTGACGGAATGTTTCTTTCCTTTGTCATCATTGTAACTGACGGTATAGGATATTAAGTCAGTATCATCACCGGGAGCTTTATAAGCCGGTGGAGTAATGGTGACTTTGCCGGTATCCGTATCTACCGCAATCCCAGGAGATTTAGGTGCGATATTTTTCACCAGATCTTTGGCAGGGAATTCAGTGACTTTGGCCCCTTCGTTTACTT
>CABTXQ010000066.1 GCA_902488835.1 uncultured Ileibacterium sp. | reverse complement strand
TGACCAGCTGTAGCATACGATAGTGTTGTCATAAATCGTTGGGATGAATGGAACTTCTACATCTCCATATACGAGCTCTCTATATGGCTCGTCAGCTATAATATAAATAGGATGTCCGAACTCATCACCCTTCTTCTTCAGGAAGTCACCAATCTTCTGTAGTGTCTCTCTTGTGTATACAACACCAGATGGGTTGTTAGGAGTATTGATTACTACTGCAACTGTCTTCTCGTTTACCATCTTCTCAAGCTCAGGCATGTTAATCTGGAAGTGCTCTGTATCAGGTGGAACAACCTTTACTTTGCCAGCTGCTCCGAAAAATACATTGTACTCAGGGAAGTATGGAGCAATTACTATAAATTCAGAATCTTCTGATGTTGCAATAGCCTTAGCTGTAGAGATAAGAGCAGGTGCACATCCACATGTCATAAATAGCTCAGAAGCCTTAGCATTTACATCGAATCTCTCATTCAGATTATCAGCAAGCTGCTGACGAACAACTTCATGTCCTGCAGCTACAGAATATCCGTGAAGAGCAATTGAATCTCCATCAGCATATTCTTTAATCTTTTCATTAACCTTTGCAGGTGCAGGAATACTTGGATTACCGAGAGAATAATCGTATACGTTTTCCTTACCTACTTTTTTTGCAGCTTCCAATCCGTAAGCGAACAAATCTCTGATTACAGATGGAGCAGTACCATAGCCATAATACTTTTCATTAACCATTTCGAAAAAATCTCCTTTCAGAAATATTAAACTAGTCGTACGACTGACTCTTCGTTCTCTTTCTATTTGTCATTATAACATAAAGAATAATAGTTTGTTGCTAATTCTGTGAAATAATTAATTATTTTGATTGCTATAATGATATAATCTACTTCAACACACTATATTCAATTCTATTGGGGGTCATTAAATGAGCAAGTCAAAAAAGGCAAAATATCAGAAACTCTCACCATTTCAAAAAAAGTTTATTACTGGTGCAGTTATCATATTAGTTTTAATAATTGCCGTTTTCATATATTTAATTAAATCTTCTAGTGAACTTACAAAAGTTGATTTAAACAAATTCATTCATAGTTCTTCTTTTAAAGACCATTTGGTTATAAGCGGAATTGACGTCAGTGCAATTCAAGGTAAAGAAATTGATTGGAATAAGGTCAAAAGATCAGGTGTTGATTTCGTAATTCTAAGAGCAGGATATACGGATTATAATACAGGTAAATTTCATAAGGATATCATGTTTGATAAGAATGTCAAAGAAGCTAAAAATGCCGGGCTTATGGTTGGTGCATACATGTTTTCTCAAGCTACATCATCGAAAGAAGCAAAGAAGGAAGCTGAATTTCTAGTCGAAACCGTGGATAAAAAAGATATTCAATTACCCCTAGTAATGGATTATGAATTAGCAGATGGAGGCAGGTTAGAGAAAGCCCTTAATGCAGGAAAACTTGACGGCAAGACATCGAAAATAGTTGATTCTTTCTGTAGAACCATAGAAGATGCAGGTTATGACTCCATGCTCTATGGTAATTATAATTTTCTAACAAGAATTCTCGATATTGAAATAAACAGTGAAAGGACAAATATCTGGATTGCACACTATGCAAAAAATACTGATTTTGAATATCCATACTTAGTGTGGCAGTCAACTGACAAAGCAAAGATACCCGGTATTAAAGGTAATACAGACATGGATTTCCTTTATTTAGATCCTTCAAAGTGCACTAAGACTCATTATTCCGACAATTCTAAAAAAAGGTCTCTTTCAGATGCGAAGATCTTTTTTAACAAAGAAAATCGTAAATTTATGCATCTGAACAAACCTGTTGAACCTTCAGTATATGTAAAATTCGGTATGAAAAGGCTTCGTGAAAATAAGGATTACAGTATATCGTATATAAAAAATTCTCACGAAGGAACCGGGTATGTCGTAATAACCGGCAAGGGTAAATATAAGGATACGATAGTAAGAAGTTTCAAAATAAAGAACTGGATATAAAGATACTAACTTAATTATTATTTATCTTATTTCTGTTTATCAAAAAAGAACCGGCAATCACAATTATGGTAGCTAGTGACACCACAAAAGATACCTTGCTATCTTTTGCAAAATCTAAACCACTTTTACTGAATTGCATATAGCGGAATATGAATAGGTATAAACTCCCTACAAAAGGTAACATCATTAAATAATTTAGCTTATTTGTCAATTTATCGCCTTTATAGGATACAATTTGAAATACGAATACGCCGAGTAATAGCAAAAGGCATGATAAGTAATATAAGCCTATACTGTGATTACCCTCGATATTATCGAGCATCTTGTTAACATTACGATACACCTTTGATTTATCTTTATCTCCTAATGTATCTGATGTAAGTATTTTTTGGATTTCACCATTCTCTATATATGCTAAATGTGGAATGCTGTCAACATTGTACTTTTGAAAAATCATCATCAAACTGTTCTCAGGCACATTTTTCTCGTTCCTAAAATAATCTGAATTAAAATAATTAAATTTAAGATTTCTTTCTTTAGAGATTAGATTCAGTATAGGCTTAAAACGTTTACATGCAGGACAAGATGGCCGACCGAAATAAATATAACCATCATGTAGATTATAAATATCCTTTATCTCGTCAGCCTGTTTAATCTGCCCGCTGTTTTTCTGTAGAAACTGTAGTCCAATACTTGAGAGAACTGAAAATATTATCAATATCACCAAAGCCTTCTCAATATTATTCTTGAACATGTTTTCTACCTCTTTTGTGTACAATTTAGAATTTCAGCTTATCAAATCTGCTCTTCTTTACATATGATGTCTCTTTAATTTTATCAGACATCTCTCTTATTGCTTTCTTTTCCTTAGGGCTTAGCTTCGTTGGAACCTCAATTCTTATCGTAACGTAGAGATCCCCACGTCTTCCGGTTCTCGGATTTACAACTCCCTTGCCCTTTAACCTGAAATTCTGTCCGCTCTGTGATCCTGCAGGTAGTGTGTATGTATATGTCTCTCCAAATCCCGGAACTGTAAGCTTTGTTCCAAGTGCAGCCTGGTCAAACGTTATAGGCATTTCAAGATAAAGATTATCCCCATTACGCTTATATGTGCTATGTG
>CABTXQ010000065.1 GCA_902488835.1 uncultured Ileibacterium sp. | reverse complement strand
GCTCGCGGACTTTACCGCCGGTCGGGAATTTAACCCTGCCCTGAAGACTTTATTTAATTTATAAATCAATTATATCACAAGAAAAACTATATTCAAGTATATGAAGAATTTTTATTATATTCGTTCATTAGGGTTTCTATAGAGCAGTCAAATTATTAAAATTCGGAGATAGAAAAAACTTACAAATATTTACAGAATTTAGTTGACGAGATATGGGGAAGAGGCTATACTTTAGAAAACAGATGGGAAAATATGGAATATGCTGAATGTGCAGAATGGCAGGAGCATCTGAAATAATTTAAATGAAAGGTTGGTGTATGTATGTTTTTCGACCGTATTATAGAAAATCAGGTGAATAGTAAGGACAGGGATAAAGAAAAATTTAAATTTAAGGATATTAAAAACACTGAAGATAATAGCAAAACAGTAGTTGAGGCCAGCGTTAACCGGAGCAAGAAAACTTTGAAAATTGGATTATATTCAGTAGATAGCTCATATGAGATTTCTCTTATTTCAATTCTTATGTTGGATAAGCTATACAACAAGTATAAGAATAAGTGTTTGTATATATGTAATAAGCCTTTTTCACTTTTGAAAAAAACATATTTTGGGCACACCTCAGCTTATGTAGATAAGGATGATATGAAGAAACTTGCAAAACTCCTTTTTTATATGGACGATTGCGAATTTAGGGAAAGATCACACCAAATAGATAGAATAAATAATATGGAATATGTTTTTGCATATGGTACTGATAAGTTACTTGGTAACACGAATCAAAATGGGATCCTAAGACTATTGGATTGGATAGAATCCTCAGAAATGTATGACTATATTTTTTATGACATAGGCGACAATCTTGACCTCGAGAACATAGAAACATTGAAAACATGTGATGTAATTATAAGAGGAAACAGAAAGTTTCCTGGCAATATCGATTCCCTAAATTTCAACGAGGATAAGATAATAGACTTAATATTTGATGCCAATACGGAAAGCGAGCTCGCATTTTATGCCAGTGACATAGATAAGGTTTCCTGTGTAAGTGATGGAGATTTCAAATATACTGTACAGTTTAATAATGATCTTGAATTTTTGCTTGATAATCTAATTAACAACGAGGAAAGGAGCAAATCACTTGTCAATTGATAAAACCGAGGAGATTGTACGCAATGTTAAAAATTGGTTGATGATTGAGTCTTCTTCACGAGATATCGAGGAGGAAGAACTTAACGAATGTATAGAAAAAACTCTGTTTGAACTATGTCCAAATCTTTCCATTCAGGAAATGAAGAAAATCCGAGAGAAAGTGTTATTGAGACTGAAATATCCTCTTGGTATTTTACAGCCGCTTGTAGCAGATACCAATGTAAATGAAGTTATGGTTAACGGAATAGATCATATTTTCATTGAAAGAGAAGGCAGGGTTGAAAGGGTAGATGACGCATTTTCAAGTGATGAAGAGCTTAAGGATATAATTAGATTTATAGCTGGAAGAGTCCATAGAGAATTTAATGAACTAAATCCCATTGTCGATGCACGCCTTTCCGATGGGTCACGAGTTTGCGGGATATATAGTAATGTTGCAATCGGAGGACCCGCACTAAGTATCAGAAAATTTAAAAAAGAAAAAATTGATATGGATACAATGATTGCATTTGGTTCTTTAACTTCTGAATGTGCCAGTGAACTACAGAGTTGGGTTAAGGCAGGATATAACATATTTGTCAGCGGAGGTACTTCTTCAGGAAAGACAACCTTTCTAAACGCACTTTCAGATTATATCCCATGCGATGAAAGGATTGTTGTAATAGAAGATTCATCTGAGCTCAATATGAATCAGGTTGAAAATATAGTTTATATGGAATGTAGGAATGCTAATAGTGTCGGGCGGGGTGCAGTTGATATGTCCAGCCTTATTAAGACAAGCCTAAGATTAAGACCGGATAGAATTATCGTAGGTGAAGTCAGAGGAGAGGAGGTTTTTCAAATGATACAAGCTATGAATTCTGGTCACTCAGGATCAATGTCGACAGGACATGGAAATTCTGTCAAGGGAATGTTAAGAAGATTGGAATCTATGTATCTGATGGCAATAGATATACCGCTTGATGCGATAAGAATGCAAATTTCAGAGGCAATAGACATAATGGTGCATCTTAATAGAAGACGTGACGGTACTCGAGCTGTGGAATCTGTTGCAGAACTAGTAGGCTATGAAGATGGTGAGTATAAACTAAATTACCTATACGAGCTTGATGAAAATCTAAAGTTGAAATCAACGGGCAATAAGATTATTCAGAATATAAAGATGAGAAAGGCTGAAAAAGAAAAGGACAATGGAGTTTAAACATATTAATACCAAAACTATTTTGAGGATATTTTACGCAACGATTATAACTATAGCAATCAGTTATCTTCTGTATAAAAGTTTTATATTTATTGTTTTAACGCCTCTGACGTATTGGTTTTTAAATAAGGCAATAATAAATCTTAACGAGAAAAAAGCAAAGAAAAAATTTAAAAATGAATTTAAGGATTTTTTATATGCTTTGAGCGGATCATTTTCAACTGGTAGGCATCTTGTAGAAGCCTTGCAAGAGGTAAACGTAAGCCTTAGCAAAATTTATAGCAAGGATAGCCAAATAATGGTTGAAATCAACACAATTTTATTACAACTCAAGTTAACAGGATATGACGAGATAAAGGTGCTTGAAAATTTAAAGAAACGCAAGCCCATTGAAGATGTGATCGACTTTGTGGAAATGTACAAATCTTGTAGAGATACAGGAGGAGATTTCGCGGGTGTCCTCTCTAAGGGGGCGAGCATGATTGCAGAGAAGATAACGATTGATAGAGAAATAGAAGCTATCACATATCAGAAAAAAATAGAAGGAAGAGTTATTGGAACTATGCCCGTTGTTTTGTTGATATTTTTAAATATTTTTTCTCCAGACTATATATCGCCGCTATATTCAGGGCTTTCTGGACGTATGATAATGACATTTGCCTTGGTTTTGACTGTAGTTGCATTCGCTATGATTGAAAGGATTACTAATATTGAAGTTTAAAGAGAGTGAGTTTTATATATTTTTTAATAATAAATTTAAAAATTATATAGATATTATATCTGAAAAAAATAATAAAAAAATTT
>CABTXQ010000064.1 GCA_902488835.1 uncultured Ileibacterium sp. | reverse complement strand
CGTCTGCCAAATTTGTAAATGCGTCAATCTTATATTCTTCATCGCTAAATGCTGTAAGTATGAGTATTGGCAATTTGCTCGTCTTTCTTATCTCATTTAGAACTTCCAGACCATTTATAAATGGGATTTGAATATCTAATATGACAAGGTTTATTTCATTAGAAAATTTTAACAAGGCCTCTTTCCCATCTTTTGCTTCAAAGACTTGGTACTCATGCTCTCTAAGGTATTCTGAAATACCCTCTCTAATCATATTATCATCTTCAACAACAAGTATTTTCATATATCTGCCTCATCTAATTTCACTGTCTATATTATATAAAAAATCGGTGCTACTTGCACCGACAATTTTCTTACTTATTATCAATCAAAAGCTCTTTTGGATTCTTTTTCAAAATACCTGATGATGAAATAACGAGCGAAATAATTAAGACAATTCCCATAAATAGGGCTACATATACCATTGATTTTGGAAGTACATTGATGTCAAGCCCTGTTAAAGTTTTATTGAAACCATCAACCTCTGCTCCTCCTCCGAGCTGACTTGAAGCAGACTGCCTTGCAATCTGTTTTGCAATATCGCCTGTAACCTTGTTCAATATCTTATTCCCTAGGATTTTCCCTGTGTAATCCGCAAGGAAGAATGCGAGGACAAATGCAGGGATTGATACAAATAATAGCTCAATTACAAATTGCCCGAAAATTTCAAACTTGGATTTTCCGATTGAAAGTAGCACTCCTATTTCCTTTCTTCTAGCATTTATCCAGAGGAAGAGCAAGAGCGAAACTACAATTCCAGCGAATATTATAGATCCTGCAAACAACCTATTTGCAATTCCGTAAATTCCTGAAATTGACTGCTCTAGTGCCGGATAATTCGATGAGCTCTTAATTAAATTATATTCTCTCCAGTTAATGTCAAGCTTCCCTAGGTTTTTCATAACCTTATCTAGGTTCTTATCGCCTTTCACAAAAAATGTAGCATCTTGATACACTGCAGTATCTTCAGTATTTCCATAGACCTTTGCCGCTGTACCTAGGTCTGTAATCAGGGTGTTCTCATATAATTCCTGTGCAGCACTTACCCTGCCATTATTATGTCCGTCAAAAAAACCTTTTATCTCAGCTTCTACGGTTTCATCTGCACCTTTTTCATTATCAGCGTCAAATAGGTTAGATTTTAATTTTATCTTATCACCTATCTTTAAATTGTTCTTTTTAGCTAAATCCTTATGAATTAGAACTTTGTTTTTATCATCATTGTTCAAATGCTCGCCGGAAGTTAGTTTGTACGCTCCTGACACAAATTTTGTTTCCTTTGATGAATCATTTACACCTGTTAGCATAACAGTGCTCTTGAAATTCTTAGCTCTCTCCTCCGACTGGTTAGCAAGCGTTTCATCAGTTTCAATTATGTCAAGGCCAACCAAGTCTGCAACGCTGTTTATCCTCTTAACATAACTCTCAATATCTTTTGATTCAGATATTTTCTTTATATCCTGACCTTTTACATTTCCGCCTCCCCTAGGAGTTCCGGGATTTACCTGCCTATTAATTTCAATAGAAAAGCTATTTGTTATATTGCTGAATGTTTTCTTGGATGCCTTATCGGTGCTATCCTTAATTGACAAGCTTATGAGGCATAGAGCTGACATTACCATGATGACCAATATCAGAATCAATGATTTTAGTCTTTTTCTTGTTACATATGCAAAAGCATTTTTTATCATTATAGACCTCCTAGCTGATCTTATTAACCTTTTTTAATTTCTTGCCACTTAGCTCTAGGACAATGTCAGAAGCACTTGCAACCTCACTGCTGTGGGTTACAACGATTACGCACTTATCTCTTTCCTTTGCTAATTTTTTTAATAATTTTATTATTTCACCCGCGGTTACGCTATCGAGATTTCCCGTAGGTTCATCTGCCAAAATTATAGGTGCCTCTGACACAAGTGCCCTTGCTATTGCAACTCTCTGTTGCTCTCCACCCGACAATTTCATTACATTTCTCTTAGTCTGTGTCTTGTCAAGCCCAAGCTCAAGAAGGATTGATTCATCTGCCTTGGTATTTACAAGTCTTATGTTTTCAAGAGGTGAGAGATAATCTATTAGGTTGTAATTTTGAAAAACGAGAGATATATTGTTCTTTCTATGGTTGTTATAACCCTTATCTTCTATATTTTCTCCCTTAAATACAATTTCTCCAGTTTTAGGTTTATCAAGGCCAGCAAGTAAAGACAACAAGGTAGACTTTCCTGCCCCTGATTTTCCAATTATTGCGTAGAATTTGCCGAGTTCAAATTTCTGATTTACAGATGACAATATCTTGTCCTTCGAATCTCCATAATAATAAGATGCGTTCTTAATTTCCAATATGTCCATTTTTCCTCCTAACTAATTTTTGACAATATATCCTTGGGTTTCTTTATTAAAATCATTGAAGATGCCAGTGCTACAGAAATGATGATTATGCCTATTAAAATTCCGTAGCTTTGTAAAAAAGTAGTGATGCTATCTAAAAGACTTTGATTTTTAAATATATCTATATTTAAATCTCCACCGCTTCCGCTTCCGATTAACCTACCTGTAAGCTGTCTCTGTATGAGATTGCCAAGTATTAAAGAACTTAAAAAAGCAGGTATGGATATTATGATTAGCTCGATAATGAATTGTGATATTATCTTCGCCTTGCTTATACCAATCGAAAGCAAAATGCCTATTTCATATATTCTCTCTCTTAGCCAAAGTATCAATATTAGTGAAATTACTACCAGCCCTCCTATAGCAATCGAGTATGCGATAATCTTTATTAAGTGCTTTATGCCACTCAGTGAGTCTATTATTTCTTCAAAAACTCCCGTGTCTTTTTCAAGATTATATTTTGACCAGTCTATATTTATATTTTTAATCTTATTAAAAGCTGTTTTTATATTTTCGGGATTATCCGTATACACATTTATCTTGTTTGTAAGACCTGCTTTACCGCCAAATAAAGCGTTTTCAATAGATTTATAATCGGTAAATATTGAATTTTCGCTGAAATCAGATGATAGCCCTGTATATTTTTCCTGCTTTTTACCAGTAAAAATTCCTATAATTTCATATTTTTCTTCCCTGTCTTGTGCCATATTATTGTTATCTAACAAGTTTAGTCCGATCTTGTCATTTAATTTTAAATTGT
>CABTXQ010000063.1 GCA_902488835.1 uncultured Ileibacterium sp. | reverse complement strand
TACGAGGTGTTCTTATAACTACAATATCAATAAAGCCGCTGACTTTGCTGCCCTTTTCTTTCATACTAAGGCTGTCCTCGTCATCTATATCCACTTCCATATATGGGACAACACCAAGTACAGGTCTTTTAATAATATCCTCTATCATTTCAAGTCCGGGTTTCAAAATATCGATGTTGCCTCTGAACTTATTTATAATAACGCCTTTTACCAGTTCTCTCTCTTCATCATCAAACAAAAGCATTGTGCCTGCAAGTGCGCCGAAAACACCACCCCTATCGATATCTCCCACGATGATAACAGGAGCATCCACCTTTTTTGCAAGCCCCATGTTGACAATATCCTTGCTCTTTAAATTAATTTCAGAAGCGCTGCCTGCTCCCTCCATAATGATATAATCGAAATCCCTTTCCAGCTCCTCCAGTGCCTTAACCGCTTCCCTCTCAAAGAATTCTTTTTCCTCATAATAAAGTGCCGCCGTATAGTTGCCATACACCTCTCCGTGAAGAATAATTTGACTACCCGTATCGCTGTTTGGTTTCAACAAAATAGGATTCATGCGCACATCGGGTTTAACGCCAGCAGCTTCGGCCTGAACAACCTGCGCTCTACCCATCTCAAGACCGTCCTCTGTTATAAATGAATTCAAAGCCATATTTTGAGACTTGTATGGTGCAACCTTATAGCCTCTATTTTTGAGTATTCTACAGATTCCTGCCGCTATCAAACTTTTACCTGCATTTGAACAGGTTCCAAGCACCATTAATTTCTTTGACATATGTTAAAAATCCTCTCATTAACACTTGCTGAACTATATAATTTTCAACGATTGATCGTTTCACAAAAGATATGACTCAAAACATCTATAAGAGTTGTATTTTCAGCTTCAGTTCTAACGGCTATTCTGAAAAAAGACGGGGAAAGGCCTTTAAAATTGCTGCATTTTCTGATTAAAATTCTATGCTTAATGGCCACATCAGCAAGGTCTCCATCATCAAACTTCTCGTCTACCTTAATGAGCATATAATTAGCCTGAGATTTGAAAACCTTAATACCTAAATCCGATAGATGCTGAAACAAAAATTCTCTCTGATATTTGACATAATCCTTCGTTTCTTTAATAAAATCTTTGTTTAAAGCCGCACATCCGGCTTCTGAAGCCACCGTTGAAACAGCCCAAGGTTGGAGGGTGTCCTCAATCTTTGACGCATTATCTTCCGAACCGAATAAGGCATATCCAAGCCTCAACCCTGCCATAGCGAAAATCTTAGTAAAGGCTCCTAATATAATTAAATTGTCATATTTTTTTAGCAAGTTAATGGCAAAATACTTCTCTTCTTCTACCATAAAGTGCACAAAACATTGATCAAGCACCAGTATGCCCTTATTTCCTTGCAATTTATTCAAAACGGCCTCTATGATGTTTAAATCAATAGCTCGACCCGTTGGATTATTGGGACTACACAAAAATACCATGTCTGTATCTTCGTCTATCGATTCAAGAATTTCTAAGGTCACATCATAATTTTCAGATTCTCTTAAAAGATGATTATGTACCTTGCCACCTGATATTAGAACAGCTTCCTCGTATTCCGAAAATGTTGGACTCGTAACCAATACCTTCTGCGGCCTAAGAGCAAGGCATATCCTAAAAATTAAGTCAGCGGCCCCATTTCCGCAAACTATTTTGTTTGAGTCAAAACCATAAAATTCCGACAAGGAATTCCTTAGTTTTCTCGATGAATGATCGGGGTAAGTCTGGTATTTATTAATTCCATCTATTATCGCATTCTTTGCACTTTCAGGCATACCTAAGGGATTGATATTAGCGGAAAAATCTAATATTTTGTCATCATATTTATATATGTCGCCACCATGTGTATATTTTATCATATTCCTCCGTCATAAAAAACAAAATGCTCTTATCATAACAATTAGTATCAAGATAATAATTGAACTCGCCCACATGAGTTTAGTTGTATCCTCAATATCAGAGATTCTAATATCTCTTTTCGGATCACCTAAAGCGGCTTTTTTGAAAAGGACCCCGAAATAGGTCGCATCTCCTCCGAGCCTAACCCCCAGAGCACCCGCAGTCGCACCCTCCGTCCAGCCCCCGTTCGGAGATGCGTGCTTCGCATGATCCCTCATCATCACACGCCAAGCCCCCCTCATAGAAAGCCCCGGAACCAAAGCCGACGCGAAGCACATTGAAATTCCGGTAAGTCTTGCCGGTAAATAATTAAAAACATCATCTAGAATTGCGGAAGCCTTACCGAAGTAAAAATATTTTTCGCTCTTATATCCGATCATTGAATCCAGCGTATTAACTGCCTTATATGCAAAGCCTAAAGGAGCTCCTCCGATTGCAATTGCAATAAGTGGAGATACGATGCCATCTGTAGTATTTTCACTAACGGTTTCGACTACAGCTTTAATTATATCTTCCTCTGAAAGCTGTGTAGTGTCTCTTCCAACTATCATAGAAAGAGCTCTTCTGGCTTCAATAAGATCGCCACTTTCAAGATGTTTTTTAACTTTAAGCGCCTCTGTATTTAGTGTTCTTGCTGCCAAAATTTGAAAAGACCAAAAAATCTCAAGTATCAATCCTATCCAAAAATTAATTCTGTACAAGAAGAACAAAACCGCGAAGGGAACGGCAAAGCTTATAAATACCGTCAAAATAAATATCAAAACTCCCTTCGGAATGTCCCTCTCTGTAGAATCAGGTGATAATGATTTTTCTAATCTCGAAATAAGTTTTCCAATATAAATAATTGGATGAGGGATCTTTATAGGATCCCCGAACATAAAATCAAGCAAAGAGGACAATAATAAAATTATGACAATCTTATATGTTATTACGAAATTCAATATCATAAAAGTAAGATTATATTACATTAACATGTTATGAATCATTAGCATCCTAATGGTTCTATTCATTAAAAGGCTTTCTTTCTTCGCAAGCCTTTATGAAGTTCTCTGCAAATGAAATGTTGCTAAGCCAGTGAATGCAAGGGAATCCGGCAACTATATTCTTAGTTGCGTGAATAGCTTCATATGTTAATCCACTTTCCTTCTTTGCTTCAAAAGCAGAACCAAAATTATCTGTAGTCATATAGTGATGTTCGTGGCATTTTGTCTGTTCTCCAGCCTTGCATAAAATATTATCGACATTAGCTGTAAGTGTTTTGTATCCAAATCTAACAAGCGAATCTGACATTGTAATATTTCCAGGTACAATTCCTACGCCCTTATATGTCTGTCCAAAGTATGTAATAGTCTCAGCAAGATATGTATAACCGCCACTTTCAGCATAGATTGGAATTCCAGCCAAATTAGCATTTCGAATTGATTCCTTCATACTCTCATTATTCATTATACGATCAAGATAGTTTTCAGGATATCCGCCGCCAATGATAATTCCGTTAATATTTTCAGGCAATTTTTTATCATTCATCGGAGAGAAAAATTCTATTTCTGCACCAAGTTTTTCCAAAACATCTAAATTATCTTTATATGCAAAGCAAAATGCTCTGTCTTTTGCAATTGCAATTTTTACTGGTTTTTCTGCAATCTTGTTAATAC
>CABTXQ010000062.1 GCA_902488835.1 uncultured Ileibacterium sp. | reverse complement strand
TATAGTGGCTACCCCCCTTAATCAAATAGATAAAGCAAATAACAAATTTATTCCTGATTCTGATGACATAAGGTGGGAGTTTCCTGAAACATTCAGAACCTGTGATCATGAGCTGTTAAAAGAAAAGGTCGATTGGAAAATTAACAGCATTCTTCAGGAGATAACCAATTTAAAGAAAAGTAAAATTGAAGAAAATAAGTTGATAAATAAACTTAAAGGAGATATTGAATATCTTAATTCTTTGATAATATAATATAATATTATGATATAATCACAAGTGGGTAAACCAGACGATCGCGTGCATCAAGTACGAGGAAAGTCCGGGCTCCATAGGGCAAGAATGCCTGATAACGTCAGGCGCAGGTAACTGTAGGGAAAGTGCAACAGAAACATTCCGCCGAAACGGTTAGGCCGTGGTAAGGTTGAAATGGTGAGGTAAGAGCTCACCGGCGTCATGGAGACATGACGGCCGTGTAAACCCCATTCGGAGCAAGACCAAAAAGGGCAATATGTGTGGCTGCCCGTCACCGCCCATAGGTAGGTCGCTTGAGTCATTCAGCAATGTATGACCTAGATGGATGATCGTCCAATACAGAACCCGGCTTACAGGTTTGCCCTTTTTTTGTTATATTATTATTCTTTTCATTATATTTGAGGGGTTATATATGAGACTTGGGATAGATGTTGGATCGACTACCGTTAAACTTATACTTTTAGATGATTTTAACAAAGTAGTTTATTCAAAATATGAAAGGCATAATTCTGATGTCTTTCAGAAAGTAAGGGAACTTCTTGCTGGGTTATTGGCTGAAAAAGGGGATATTTCAGTACAAGCACTGATTACAGGATCTGGCGGACTTTCTCTTGCAAGTTTATTAGAACTTAAGTTTGAGCAAGAAGTAATTACTTGTTCAAAAGCTGTTAGTGAGATTATTCCGGAGACGGATGTTGCCATTGAACTCGGCGGAGAGGATGCGAAAATTACATATTATGGAGCATCAGTTGAACAGCGAATGAACGGGACATGTGCCGGGGGTACTGGTGCATTCATTGATCAAATGGCTATTCTACTTAACACAGATGCAGCAGGATTGAATGAAGCCGCCAAGAATTATAGCATTATTTATCCAATAGCTTCAAGATGCGGAGTTTTTGCAAAAACAGATATCCAACCTCTTATAAATGACGGTGCCAAGAATGGAGATATCGCTGCTTCAATCTTTCAAGCTGTTGTAAATCAGTTGATCTCCGGACTGGCATGTGGTCATCCAATAAGAGGTAAGGTTGCATTTTTGGGCGGACCATTGACATATTTAAGCGAACTCAGGAAAAGATTTATTAAAACCTTGAATTTATCTACTGATGATGTAATTTTTCCAGAGAATTCCAAATATTTTGTCGCAATAGGAGCTTCGTTATTAGCTGATAAAGAACCCTTTATTAAAATTTCAGAACTTATCAAAAAGATTGATTTATGCAATTTGTCAGATTTATCAGGGACAAAGCATATTGCTCCTCTTTTTGAAAACTCATCGGAACTTAATGCTTTTAGAGAAAGGCATGAAAAAAATAAGGTTAAACGTAACGATATTAATCTTGCAAGAGGACCGCTTTTCCTAGGAGTAGATGCAGGTTCTACGACTACTAAAGCTGTACTAATAAATTGTGATAAGGAACTTCTTTATGAACATTATCAAAACAATGAGGGAGAACCATTAGTTGTTGTAAAAAATATACTTGATGAAATATATCAAAAGCTTCCAAGTGATGCATATATAGGTCGATCTATTGTTACAGGATATGGTGAAGGACTTATTAAATCTGCTTTCAAGTTAGATGAAGGAGAGATAGAAACCATGGCTCATTATAAGGCTGCTTCGGAGTTTCTTCCAGGAGTAAGCTTTATTCTTGACATAGGTGGTCAGGACATGAAATGCATGAAGATTAAAGATGGTGCTGTATCATCTATAATGCTTAATGAGGCATGTTCATCAGGCTGTGGTTCATTTATTGAAACATATGCAAAAAGTGTAGGCATGAGTACTCCTGAATTTGCAAAAACCGCACTTTTATCAAATTCTCCGGTAGATCTTGGTACTAGATGCACTGTATTTATGAATTCTAAAGTTAAACAGGCTCAAAAAGAAGGTGCATCCATTGGAGATATATCTGCGGGCCTTTCTTTATCTGTAATAAAAAACGCTTTATATAAGGTAATAAAACTAAGAAATCCTGATGAAACCGGTGATAAAATTGTAGTTCAAGGAGGAACTTTCCTAAATGAAGCGGTACTTAGGTCTATCGAATTAATATTGGGTAAAAATGTTATAAGACCTGATGTTTCAGGCCTTATGGGTGCATATGGGGCTGCTATTATAGCACATGACCAATATGAAGAAAATACTGTTTCATCAATTCTTGGAAAAGAAAAGCTTGGAGATTTTAAGACAACGACATCAAATAATAGATGTGGTAAATGTGGAAACAACTGTCTTCTTACAATAACTGAATTTAGTGACGGTTCAAGATACGTTACGGGAAACAGATGTGAAAGAGGAGCTGGAGAAACTACAAAGCAAAACGATAATCCTGACTTGTATAAGGAAAAATTCAAACTATTGTTTAATAGACCACCTGTTCTTGAGGATGACGCAGCATATAGAGGAGTGATAGGAATCCCAAGAGTACTCAATATATATGAAGATTATCCATTTTGGCATGCTTTCTTTAGCAGACTCGGATTTAAAATCATTCTAAGTCCTAGCAGTTCAAAGAAGATATATGAGCTGGGAATGGATTCTATTTCATCAGATACAGCTTGTTATCCTGCAAAGCTTGTTCATGGACACATTAAATGGCTAGTTCAACATAACGTCAAAAGAATATTTTATCCTTGCATCAATTATGAGTTAAACGAAGATCCATCAGCCCCTAATCACTTTAACTGCCCAATAGTAGCAACTTATCCTGAAGTAATAGACAAGAATATGGCTGATTATTTCTATGAGAATGATGTGGAGTTTTATCATCCATTTATTCCATATGATAATGATTCAAGGCTAGCTGATGAATTCTATAAGTTTTTTAACGGACAAAGAACTATTGATATAGATAATATAGAAAATAAAAATAGAGTTTTTGGATTTGAAAATCAAAGAAAAGATTATTCTCTTTTTAAAACGAAGATAACAAGAAGGGATATATCAGAAGCGATTTTGGAGGGAAGAACTGCATATAGAAACTTCAAGCAAGATCTTATTAAAGAAACTGATAAGGCTCTTAAGTATATGCAGGATAATAATAAAAAGGGGATTATCCTTTCGGGTAGACCTTATCACTTGGATCCTGATGTAAATCACGGCATCAATGATATCATAACACAGCTCGATATGGTAGTTCTTACTGAAGATGGAGTAAGCGATAAAGTGATAGGGGAAAGACCTCTAAGGGTACTTGACCAGTGGGTATATCACTCTAGATTATACAAAGCTGCGATCTTTGCAGGTGAGAGAAATGATGTTGATGTAGTTCAACTAAATTCATTTGGCTGCGGTGTTGATGCAGTTACTACGGATGAGGTTGAAGAGCTTTTATCAATGAATAACAAGCTTTACACGGTACTGAAAATTGATGAAGGATCAAACTTAGGTGCCGTAAAAATTAGACTAAGATCTCTTAAGGCCGCTCTTGATGAAAGAAAAAAGACTGATATAAAGGCACTAGGCATAAATAAGCCTTACAAGAGAATTAAATTTACAAAAAAAATGAAGGCCGAAGGATATACGTTACTAATACCTCAAATGTCGCCAATTCATTTTCAATATCTTGAACCGATATTAAACAATCTCGGGTACAAGGCGGTAATGCTTCCGCCTGTTACAAAGAATTCGGAAGAAGAAGG
>CABTXQ010000061.1 GCA_902488835.1 uncultured Ileibacterium sp. | reverse complement strand
TTCTTTTTGTGTTAGTTTTCGAAACAAACGAATTTGTTTTAATTTCTTACCGGAAATCATTTTAAGACTCCTCTCTTAAAAATTTTCTATTTCATTTTATCATAAATAACCACCAAACAAAACATAAACGTTCTGTTTGATATTTTAAATAACGCTTTAATATCAGGAATCATAGAAGAAAATATTTTATAATAAGGCTTAACAGAACATAAACGAACTATTATAATACAGACATACAGTTCAAATACGAACTGTTAGAACGCAAGATATTTAGATTGACGCTCGTCCTATCTCAAGACATGGATGCAGAACCTTGCAAAAACTATGAATTGAAAAGGAGGGCTAAAAATGCAAATGATATTCATGACAGCAAAAGAAGTTCAAGATTTTTTGGAAGTCAGCAGAACGACTGCATATCAGTTGATAAACGAAATGAATCAAGAACTTAAAAAGCTCGGATATCGAGTACAAAGAGGTAAAGTGAATCGACAGTATTTCATGGAAAAGTATTGTTATGGAAATGAAGTTGGAAAAGAGGTGTAAAGGTGGGTGCATATAGAGATGAAAATAAAAACGGCACTTGGTATTGCAAGTTCAGTTATCTGAATTGGAAAGGGGAAAAGCTATATAAGAAAAAAAGAGGATTTTCAACAAAGAAGGAAGCATTGAATTGGGAAAAAGAGTTTCTATCACAGCAAGCCGGAACAATTGAAATGGCTTTCCGAGAGTTCTTTGAACTTTATAAAAGGGACAAAAAACCTCGTATAAGAGAAAATACTTGGCGGATGAAAGAAGCTATCGTTACAACAAAAATAATGCCATATTTGGGTGATTTGCTTATGAGTGACATCAGCAATGTAGCAATTTTCCAGTGGCAGAATGAATTGATGAAAATTAAAGATGATAGAGGTCAAACCTATTCGCCGACATACCTTCGCACGATCCATGCTCAACTTAGCAGTATTTTGAATCATGCTTGCAGATACTACAACTTGAAAACTAATGTTGCAAGAGATGTTGGAACTATGGGAGAAAAAGAAGCGGATGAAATGCTATTTTGGACATAGGAAGAGTATGAAACTTTTATTAAAGCAGTTAAGGATAAACCCCATTCATATTATGCTTTTGAAATTCTATATTAGTGCGGACTTCGGATGGGAGAATTTCTTGCCTTGACTAAAGAGAAATTTGATTTTAAGACAGGAACCATAAAAATTGATGAATCTCTACAAAGGATTAATGGAAAGAATATTATCACTCCACCAAAAACGAAGAAGAGCATTCGAAAAGTAGCTATGCCGGATTTCTTGGCTGAAGAAATCAAACAAGAAAAAAGCCTTTAGCCAAAAGACCAAAGGCAAGATAGAAGTACAACTTGGTATTTCATCCCTGACAAGATTATTTTATCAGGTTGTACTTTTGTCAGCAACTATAGATTGGAGGACAACATGATAAAAGCGGAACATTATAAACAAAATATTCCGATGGAATTAAGACAGTATAAACAATGGTTATGGTTTAAGAGAATCAGAAAAATAGATTTGAAAGGCAAGGGAAAAATACTAAAGCTTCCTGTGAGTACAATTACTTTCAAATCTTATGACTGGAATAATAAAGAACAATGGGCAGATTTTGAAACAGCTGTTAATAATATAGAGGGTAGTGGCTCAGATGGATTGTCTTTTGTACTAAGCATGGATGATCCATTTCTTTGTATTGACTTGGATAATGTATCTTGTGATGTGAGAGAAAGGTTTTTCAGAGATTTTCATGACACTTATATTGGAATTTCTCAATCTGGCAAAGGACTTCATATTTTTGCAAAAGGGGAAATTGCTGACAATTTCAAAAACCAAATTGAGAAAGTGGAAATGTATCAAAACAACAGATGTATCGCTATGACTGGAAATAGCATTGATGGAACATCAAATAACATCATAGATAAGCCAAGAGAGGTTGATAAATACTATGAGTGTCTTGCACCTAAAAAGAGCATTAGAGAGCAAATAAGAGCATCTCAATCAGATAATGATACACTGCCTGATATACCTAAAATCATAGAAACGATGTGTAAGCATAATAGAAAAGCTAAAGGTTTATTTGAAGGGATAATATCAAGCGGAGATGCCAGCAAAGATGATTTTTTGCTGTTGCTATTATTAAATAGCTATACACATGGTGATGAAGCTTTGATGAAAGAGATATTTTTAATGTCTGCCTTAAATCGGAGCGATGACAGAAATAAAAGAAAAAATGAAGCGGCTTATATCAGATGCTTGGAAGATAGTATTAAAAAAGCTATTCAGTATGGAAATCAAAAATACTGGGACTATAACTATCACAGAAAAAGAGCAGGTGATAACAATGAATGACTGGCTAAAATTTAATGATGATGAATTGTCAGATTACCTGAATAGAGAACTCGAGTATACCGATAAGGGACAATTAAAAGGTAATACTACTAATATTATCACTGTGCTTGTAAATCCATTGTTTTGCAAAGAGGAGGAGATTTTAGCCGGAACTATTTTCTTTGATACATGCAGCATGACAGTCAGGCTTTTTGGAAGACTTAAGGAAGAAAAACAGAAAGAGAATGAAATCAGAAAATGGAATGACCATTTAACAAATCTTTTAGGCGTGGAAATCGAAAGAGAATTTGGGATTAAGTATTCTAAAAACAGAATGGATGATGCCATAATCTTTATTGCTCATAAAAGTGCGGTAAATCTTCCGGCTATGTATATGAAGTCACTTACTTATGATGGTGATAGGCATATTTCAAAATTGCTTCCCAAATATCTCGGAGCAGAAGATACAAAGTTAAATGCTTGGATTATGGGACATATGTTAGTAGGCATGGTAAAAAGAGTTTTTAATCCCGGATGCAAATTTGACGAGCTTATGGTTCTTACGGGAATTCAAGGTGTAGGCAAAACCAGTTTTATAGAGAAACTGGCATTATTTCCCGAATGGTATTGCTAATTAAATAATATCAAAGGTAAGGATGCAGTCAGTAATCTTGTTGGAAAAGTTGTAGTGGAATTGGAAGAATTTGTAGCTCTAAGAAATACGAAAAGTGCTGATGAACCGAAGCTGTTTATATCTGCTAGAACAAGTACCGTAAGGCTTCCATACGAACGCTTTTCTGCTGATGTAAAGAGAACTTGTATCTTAATCGCTACTACCAATGTTGCGACTTTTTTAGGAGACTTTTCCGGAGAAAGACGGTATCTACCTGTGAAAGTGAATAGCGAGAATATTGAATTACCAATCATATACGTTGTAGAAAAATTTCCTGTACGGAAACTATCACAAGAGAAGAACATCGTAATATTGTTCAACATGGTTTTGAAGGTGCTATTGCAGAAGCTGTGTATCTTTATGAAAACAAACTTCACGATTTTTATTTACCTAAGAAGTTGCGTTCAGATTTGGATTTTGTTATTCAAACCCATAAGAGTGAGAACAGGCATGTACAAAATTTCTTGGACTTTATGGAATGGAAATCTACAAAATCAGACACTCCAGATTTGCTATGCTCTGCTGAATTTACAAGTAGATACCCTGAAACTAATGAAAAAGTATTTTCGGAATTAATGGCAAACGAAATGGCAGATGAATGGAAACTTGAACCATCTGTAAAAAGTAAGAAGGTAAGAATTGACGGAGTGGTTCGAGTTAGCAAGAAGTTTTATAAACGAAATATTAATATAGATTTTGTGGAGGTTAATGTTGAAGATATACCATTCTAAGAGTTTTGAAAAAGTCCGCTACCGCTACTTTGCTACCCGTATTACAAGGTAGTGAGGTAGTGGTAGCGACAATTTTTAACTTTTATAGAACTTACATAAAAGAAGCATGGAGTATTTCTGTGATAGTTAAGATTATGAAAAAGCTTGATAAATGGAATGAAACATTAACTTTAATAGCAAGCACAGTAAGTGTGTGTACACTTACGGAAAATGACTTCAGAAATCAAATCGAAGATTTAATTTCGAGTAACATTTTTAGCTTGTTAGGGAGAACCCTAAGACCCC
>CABTXQ010000060.1 GCA_902488835.1 uncultured Ileibacterium sp. | reverse complement strand
AGCCTGTTTTTGACCCAATTTTCGTACTCAAACCACTACATGTTGTGGTTGACTCCTATTATTCCTTGTCCAAACCACAATACGTCATCAGAATTGCTGCTTCAACGTGGGACGAGTTGATAGAATTGATGTATTTATGATTTTTAGCGAAACTGTTGTATATGGGAACATATCGACTAATTTGTACGTTCGTGGGAACATAACGACTAGCTTTCTAATGGTCGCCAAAAGAATCGAAATATAATTCTAGTTTAGAATACTTCTATCCTTATCAAATATATGAAACTGTAATAATAAAATTTAATTGCTTTCATCGACTAATGTTAAAACCTACAACACAAGAATTTAAATCATTAGATTACACTATTTACTATTCAATCAATTTAAGCTCCTTCATTCATATCCCTTCTACTATACCCCAAGAAACCTATTACTATTAAAGCAATGCTAATTATAGTAACTGTAAGAAAAACTGATGCTTCAAAATCATCCATTGGCATTTGAGGCATCCAACTTTGTATAGCAGTATTTAAAAACCATTCCGGGAGGTCTATTAAGCCGCTAAAATAATTTAATAAAAAAGAGAATGTAAGATAAATATACACTATTTTACCTAGTTTCGGTGCCCATCCAAGAGCTAACGCTGCCAGACCTATAAAGAATAAAACAGTAGGGAAAAGGTTAAAGCCAGCAGCAAAAAAGTCAACTATATCCATCTCTCCGCTATTCCCCATCGCAGAGATAGCAGTACCTCCAAGACTACCTGCTGCTAATAAAACTCCTAATAATCCGCTTAATATCGATAACCCTATACTAGTCCAATATAATTGACTGCGGGTTACTTTTGTTGCATAAATCTGACTTAAGTGTAATCGTCTTTCTTCAGAAAAGAGTTTATTTACAATCGCAATTGGTAGAATGGAAACTAAACCAATCAAAACCATCATAACTGTGCCTGTGAATGATTCTTCAATAGAAAATCCTGTATGAGAAAACATTTGTTTCATCATTTCATTACTTTCTAGGAATGTCTGCATATCTCCATAAATCGAACCATAGGCAGCACCCATAACAACATATGCGATTAACCAACTAATAATGACACCTTTATTAATATTTATAAATAATCCTCGGACGGACAGCAAAGACTGCTTTGCACTTTCACGCCCTTCTCTTTGCGGTAAATATCCAGCCCCCATATCGCGGCCACCTTCAAGTGAAAAAGCTATGAACACCACTATTATACTGAAAATTAAAGCAAAAATAAGTGGAAACCAATTATTATCTGTAAAAGGAAAAGTTAAATATGTCCAGCCCAAAGGATTCATCATAGATAAGTCAACATTGGAGACATCTGTTCCAGCACGAACAATGTATAGTAAGCCTACAATTCCTAATGATGATCCTGTTGCAGCCGATGACGTGGGCATAATTTGTGCCATTATTAGAGCAATCCCAGCACCAATAATCCCTGCCATTCCAATTGATGCCCCGTATAACACGGAACCAAAAATAGAAATCGTATCGGCACCGAAACTTATCATTACTACTGCAATAAAAAGTGCTAGTATACCATTGATAAAGACTATCTCTGCTATTGCTGCAAGAGAATTTGCCTGACGACCTATTTGAAAGGAACGCAGTAGCTCAGTAAGGCCAAGATCTTCTTCTTTACGAGTATGACCTATCACGTGTAAAATAGACATTATCATCGCAAACAAACCACAAAACAACAACATTTCATGTGCATACATTGCTCCTAAGGTATAATCAGCTCCTGTTTCAACTGGGGTCGGCCCTACCATAGATATCATTGCAGGGTTTTGCAAAGTTTCGAACATGCCGACTAAACCTTGCCCTTTTGCTATTTCTTTGAAAGCTGGAACAAATCCAGCCGAAAACATGCCAAGTCCCAATACCCATATAATAATTTTTTTCCAATCTCGTTTTAAATACTGTAAAAACAATATGTTCCAACGAGCAAATTTTTCTTTCATAATAATTTTTCCACCTTCCCACGGTTTAGCTTTCATAATGACGCATAAACAAATCTTCAAGTGTTGGCGGTATAGATTCAAACCTTGTGACACCTAATTTGCTAGCTTCAATTAAAATACTATTGAGATATTGATTATCGACAGAGAATGTTGCTTGGCTATCATTTTGAACAAAATCATGTACTCCATCTACAAAAGCCATTTTTGATACGTCTCCACTTGTCACTAAAGTGACAGTAGACCTAGTTAAATGTCGTAATTCATCAAGGGTTCCAGTTTCAACAATTTCACCTTGGCGTATAATTACAACCTTATCTGTTAATCGTTCTACCTCACTTAAAATATGGGAGGACAATAAAATAGCTTTACCAGATGCTTTAATTTTTTTAACTTCTTCTTGGAAAACTTGTTCCATTAGAGGATCAAGGCCAGATGTTGGTTCATCAAAAATATATAAATCAGAATCAACAGATAATGCTGCAATCAATCCAACTTTTTGACGATTTCCTTTTGAATATCCTTTGGCTTTTTTCTTAGGGTCTAATTCAAAACGTTTAATTAAATAATCGCGCTTTTCTTTATCTCCACTACCATGTAATTTAATGAAGAGATCGATAATTTCTCCTCCCGTTAAAGATTCCCAAAGGGCAACATCTCCAGGGACATAAGAAATTCGCTTATGAATTTCAAGGCTATCCTTCCAAACATCCTTACCGAATATCTCGGCAATACCAGCATCACGTTTTATAATTCCTAATAGGGCACGAATAGTTGTAGATTTCCCAGCACCATTAGGACCAATAAACCCAACCACTTCCCCCGATTTTATCGTGAACGAAACGTCACGCAATGCTTGAAATTTACCAAACTTTTTTTGTAATCCTTGTACTTTTACTATATCGGTCATAATATAGACACACTCCTTTAAAATTTTTTAGATAAAAATCTAAAGCTATTATATTTTCATTTCAATACACCTTTAATTTAGTTTTATTTATAAAAGCTGTATTTCAGTAATTCGGCATAAACGTTCCACTCTTCTAGATATTTCTCTCCAAATCTACCAATATCATCAAAGGTAAACAATTCCTTTAGTCCTTTCTCTCCTACACCAAACATCGTCCAATTCAAAATCTCAATTGCTTTTTCAATATCAACTCCTTCCCTGAATTTAGAGTAATCAATGTCTTTATATAATTTATTTATGGCTTGATTATAGATTGGATTGAGCCTTTGTTTAATGATATCCTTTACTTCTACAGACTCCTCTTGTTTAGTTGATGCCAAGAATTCAAATGCCTGTGGGTACTTTTGTTGAACATAGAACTTTTGTAAAGCAACTCTTTCGATTCTTTTAAATAAATCAGTTTCAGACAAATCAATTTCTTCATTTAGATTCACGATTGCTTTACTACTATACTCAATCAAGTACAAGTAAAGATCCTTTTTACTGTTAAAATAGTTAAACAGCGAGCCTTTTGAAATATTAGCTCTTTTTACAATTTCGTTAGTAGATGCTTTTTCAAAACCATTTCGAACAAATTCTTTTATAGCTGCGTTAATAATTTGCTTTTGTTTTTCTGGTTTTAAGTTATTAAATTTTGAATAAATGATCAAAACCACCTTTCTTTATAAACCGATGACCCAACTAGTCATTTAGAGTATATCAAAATTGACCGATCCAGTCAATATGAAATGAAGCAATTAAAAATAACATATACTTAAAAATAATATTCATTTACATCCATCTACATAATATGATAAAAATAAAAATTCACCTTTGTTAGATAGGTATTTTTTAAGCTTTAGCATTGCTCTTTACGTAAATTCACCTCAAAGCCTGATTATGTTTCATTTGATAAGATAGGATGTGAGATTCCTTAAACTCTTATCATCTAGAATTGATAAGGAATCAATAATTTTAACAATGAATTTGAACTTTGAAAGATGGGAGTAGGTTTTTAAAGATTCTATGCTTACTGGGGCTATCGTTGATAGACTTGCTCATAGGGCCCATATTATGGATATGTCTAGGGAGAAAAGTTATCGGATGGAAGATACAGTAGAGTGGTCAAAAAATATATGAAATATATTTAAAACGCCTTTCCCCTATTACGTCATTATACAACCTATATACATATAAAAAATAAAGGCAGTCCGTAGACTGCCGATATTTATCTCTCTGTACCTTTGCCATGTTCTTGCTTATTAAAATTAGATTTACCATATGTTTTGAAGCTTATATTTCCTATTTATAGTCAATGATATTGAGTTAAAATATTTGAGATTAGTTATATCATGCCAAACCATTTTAGAGCATCTTCTATCGCTTTTTCTTT
>CABTXQ010000059.1 GCA_902488835.1 uncultured Ileibacterium sp. | reverse complement strand
GAATAGAAAATATTTTTATTCCATCAGAGAAAAATGACAGAGTAGACAATTTTGAAAAATCACTTACGAAGGAATTAAGAGAGCGAAAAATTGATCTGATCGTTCTGGCAGGATTTATGAAAATTTTATCCGAGGATTTTGTAAAAAAATACCCAAATAGAATTATTAATATCCATCCCTCGCTGATACCTTCATTCTGTGGCAAGGGTGCATACGGAATTCATGTTCATGAGATGGCTTTGGATTACGGTGTGAAAGTTACTGGTGCAACTGTACATTTTGTAAATGAGATTCCTGACGGCGGAAAGATTATACTTCAAAAAGCAGTAGAAATTAAAGAGAAAGACACACCTGAGATTTTACAAAAGAGAGTTATGAGAGAAGCGGAATGGACCCTTTTACCAAAGGCGGTATCTATGGTGTGTGATAAGATTATGGAGGGAAAAAATGAATCCTTATAAAATCAATTCAATTGAGGAACTTTTGGCAGGAAATTCTTATGCAGGTAGAGGGATAATAGTTGGAAAGACAGAGAATACCAACAATGCGGTAATAGTATATTTCATAATGGGCAGAAGCGATAACAGCAGGAACAGAATTTTTCATATTCAGGATGCAGAAGTATATACGAAGCCTTTTGATGAGGATAAGATTGAGGATCCGAGTCTAATAATATACCCTGCAGTTAAGAACCTAGATAATAAGATAATAGTAACAAATGGTGACCATACCGAAACCATTTGGAACGGAATAAAGACAGGTAAAAGCTTTGAAGAATCGCTAGAAAGCAGGGAGTTTGAGCCGGATGCACCGAACTTGACTCCTAGAATCAGTGCTATTGTCAATCTTGGGGAAAACGATTTTGATTACAAGATGAGCATCCTTAAGAGCGAAGATGAGAAGGGTACTGCGTGTGCAAGATACACATTTTCATACATGCCTCTTTCCGGACTTGGACATTTTATACACACATATCAGAATGACGGAAATCCACTTCCTACATATGTAGGTGAGCCTGATAGAGTAGCAATACCTGACGATATCGATATATTTACAAATACCATATGGGAGCACCTCGATGAAGATAACAGAATAGCATTATATGTTAGATATATCTGTTTAGAGAGCAAGGTATTCAAAGACAGGGTTATCAACGGTATGGAAAGATAAGAGGGAGGATATATTCATGAAGGAGCTGAAACTCAAATACGGATGCAATCCTAATCAGAAAATTGCCAAGGTATATATGAATGATGGAAGAGATTTACCTTTTACTGTGATAAATGGTAGACCGGGATATATCAATCTTATGGATGCACTTAATGCATGGCAGCTTGTAAAGGAGTTAAAAAAAGCAACGGGAATCCCTGCTGCAACTTCATTCAAACACGTAAGTCCGACATCTTCAGCACTTGGTAAAATTCTACCTGACAAGATGAAAAAAGCTTATTTCGTTGATGATATAGAGGATCTTGATAGCTCCCCTCAAGCATGTGCCTATGCAAGGGCGAGAGGAACTGACAGACTCTGCTCTTTTGGAGACTTTGTTGCACTTTCTGATGAATGCGATGAGATAACCGCAAAGATACTAGCAAGAGAAGTTTCTGACGGAATTATTGCTCCTTCATATTCTGATAAAGCAATTGACATACTTTCAAAGAAAAAAGGCGGTAATTATGTGGTTCTTAAGATTGATGAGAACTACGAACCGGAAGAGCAAGAAAGACGCCAAATATTTGGAGTTACACTTGAACAAAGTCATAACAGTCTTGAGATAAGAAGGGATGATTTGACAAATATTGTAAGTGATAAAAAAGAACTTCCTGATAATATAATAGATGACATGCTTCTTGCCATGATAACACTCAAATATACGCAGTCTAACTCAGTCCTCCTTGCTCTTGATGGACAGTGTACCGGAATTGGTGCAGGTCAGCAATCGAGGGTACACTGCACAAGGCTTGCATGTGGTAAGGCTGATACTTGGCACTTACGCCAAAGTGAGAAGGTCCTAATGCTTCCTTGGAAAGAAGGGATAAAGCGGGCTGAGAGGGATAATGCAATAGATGCATATATCAATGAATGCGAAATGGATGTATGTGAAGATGGTGTATGGGAAAATTATTTTACATCGAAGCCTGAACCTCTTACTTCGGAATATAAGAGTGAATATCTTAGCTCACTTAGCGGCGGTGTAATTGCTTCTGATGCTTTCTTCCCATTCGGAGATAGCGTTGAAAGAGCATACAAGAGCGGAGTAAGCTATGTTGTTGAACCGGGTGGTTCGATAAGAGATGATGATGTTCTAAGGGTTGTAAATAAGTACGGCATGACTATGGTATTCACAGGGATAAGACTTTTCCATCACTAATAGGAGCTAAAAATGAAGATAATGGTTATCGGCGGCGGAGGTCGTGAACACGCAATAATTAAAAAGATATCTGAAAATAAAAATGTTGAAAAGATATATGCACTACCTGGAAATGGTGGAATTGAAGCAGATGCTATATGTGTAAACATAGGTGCTGAGGATATTTACAAGGCAAGGGATTTTGCTCTTGATGAGGGAATTGACTTTGCAGTTGTCGCTCCCGATGATCCACTCGCCATGGGGGCTGTTGATATTCTTGAAGAGGCAGGAATAAAATGTTTTGGGCCTGACAAGAAAGCTGCTGAGATTGAAAGCAGTAAGGTTTTTTCAAAGAATCTTATGAAAAAATATGGTATACCTACAGCGGACTATGAGGTTTTCAACGATGTTAATGACGCTTTAGATTATGTTAAAGAGTGTAAGATTCCGATTGTTATAAAGGCTAGTGGACTTGCAAAGGGAAAAGGCGTTATCATTGCGATGAAGAGAGAAGAAGCGATAAATGCCGTTAAAGACATTATGGAAGATAAGAAGTTCGGGAAAAGCGGCGATGAAATTGTCATTGAAGAATTCCTCGAAGGCCCAGAGGTAAGCGTTCTTTCATTTACGGACGGAAAGACGATAATACCGATGATATCTTCAATGGATCACAAGAGAGCTCTTGACGGAGACGAGGGCCTTAATACAGGTGGAATGGGGTGTGTTGCACCAAATCCTTTCTACACTGAAGATGTAAGTGAGAGGTGCATGAAAGAAATTTTTATCCCAACAGTAAATGCAATGAACGAGGAAGGCAGAACTTTTAAGGGATGTCTTTACTTCGGACTTATGATAACAGATGATGGACCTAAGGTAATAGAATATAATTGCAGGTTCGGAGATCCTGAGACCCAAGTTGTGCTTCCACTTCTAAAAAGTGATCTTCTCAATATAATGATGGCGGTAAGGGATGAGAAGCTAAGTGAGGATATGGTTGAATTTTCGGATAAGTCTTCGTGCTGCGTTGTTATGGCATCAGGAGGATATCCGGGAAAATATGATAAAGGCTATCAAATAAATGTAGGAAAACTACCTAAAGCTTCTACCCTTTACATAGCAGGAGCAAGCAGGAAAGGAGATAAGCTTTTTACAAATGGAGGAAGAGTTCTAGGCCTTACTGCAATAAGCGATACACTTAAGGGAGCAATTGACTCTGCATACCAGGGTATAGAAAAAATAGATTTTAATAAGGCATATTACAGGAAGGACATAGGATTAAAGGCACTCAAAGCCTTAATTTAGAAAGGAGTTAATCATATGGTTTACAGAGTTTATGTTGAGAAAAAAGAATCTGTCTCAGTGGAATCGAAAGAGCTTTACAGGCATCTTAGAGATAATTTGGGATTAAAAAACATAGAAAAGGTTCGTATTCTTAACAGATATGATGTAGAGGGAATAGATGAAGCTCTCTTCGAAAAATGCGTTAATACAATATTCTCAGAACCACAGGTTGATATAGTATTTAGAAATATTTACGATCAAATAGGAGATGATACCTTTGTTGTTGCAGTCTCTGCACTTCCGGGCCAGTTTGATCAAAGAGCGGATTCAGCTGCACAGTGCATTCAAATAGTGTCACAGGAGGAAAGGCCTACCGTTAAATATGCCGCAATTTATATAGTTGAAGGTAAGCTTAATAAGGAGGATTACGATCTTATTAGAAAAGAGCTTATAAATCCAATTGAATCGGAGGAGGTCTCTCTTGAACTGCCTGATAAGCTGACTACAGAATACGAGATCCCAGATGATGTCAAGATTATTGAGGGATTCAAAGAGCTTTCAGATGAAGGGCTTTCTACTTTTATTGAAGATTATGGGCTCGCAATGGACCTTTCGGATATAAAGACAATTAGAGAATATTTTAATAAAGAGAAGAGAAATCCGACAGTTACCGAAATACGTGTACTTGACACATATTGGTCTGACCACTGCAGGCATACGACATTCAACACTGTTCTTAAGGATATAGAATTTGAAGATGAAACTATAAGAAAGACATATGATGAATATTTAAAAGTAAGGGAAGAAATCGGTAGGAAAAAACCGATTACTCTAATGGACCTTGGGACAATTACGGCAAAACACTTGATAAAAAAAGGAAAGCTCGAGAATCTCGATTCATCTGAAGAGATAAATGCATGTACGGTAAAGATAAAGGCAAGGGTTGACGGAAAAGAGGAAGACTATCTGCTTTTGTTCAAAAATGAGACACATAACCACCCTACGGAGATAGAACCCTTTGGTGGAGCTGCAACATGCATAGGTGGAGCAATAAGGGATCCGCTTTCAGGCAGGGCTTATGTATATAATGCAATGAGAATTACAGGGGCAGCCGATCCCCTAAAACCTATATCTGAAACTATGAAAGGTAAGCTTCCACAGAGGACAATCGTTACAAAGGCGGCACAGGGGTATTCTTCTTACGGAAACCAAATAGGAGTTTCAACAGGTCTTGTTGATGAAATATACCATCCGGGCTTTGTCGCTAAGCACATGGAGCTGGGTGCTGTTGTCGGATCAACACCTAAAGAGGACGTTGTTAGGGAAAAACCTGCCGAAGGAGATGTTATACTTCTTTTAGGAGGCAAAACCGGTAGGGATGGATGCGGAGGGGCAACAGGTTCCTCAAAATCCCATAACGAATCTTCACTTACTACTGCAGGAGCTGAGGTCCAGAAGGGAAATGCCCCTGAGGAGAGGAAGCTTCAAAGATTATTCAGAAATAGCGAAGCATCGAGAATGATAAAGCGTTGTAACGACTTTGGTGCAGGGGGAGTTTCGGTTGCAATTGGAGAGCTTGCAGAAGGACTTGATATCGATCTGGATAAGGTGCCTAAGAAATATGAGGGGCTTGATGGAACCGAACTTGCTATAAGCGAGTCTCAGGAAAGGATGGCTGTTGTCATAGCTAGAAAGAACTATCAAAGATTCAAAGAGCTTGCAAATGAAGAAAATATAGAAGCAACTGTAGTTGCAAGGGTAACATCTGATAACAGGCTTGTCATGAGGTGGAGAGGCAAGAAGATTGTAGATATATCTAGGGAATTTCTTGATACGGATG
>CABTXQ010000058.1 GCA_902488835.1 uncultured Ileibacterium sp. | reverse complement strand
TTCAGAGCAAGAATGGAAGAGGGTAAAAGAGTATCACCAAGCGTACCATACGGCTATTACAGAAACCCTAAGAACAAACAGGAGTTACTTGTCGATAAAGAGAGTGCAAAGGTCGTAAAACGCATTTACAGGCTTGTAATAGAGGGATATGGAGTAACACAGATAGCAGATATACTAACCAAAGATAAAGTCCTTATTCCATCAGCCTATGCAGAAATACATTACCCCGAAAATAACCATAGCTCAAAGAAAAGAGGAATAGAAGATCCGTTTTTTTGGACACCGACCACAGTAGGTTATATCTTAGAAAAAAGAGAATATATGGGACACACTGTACTTGGTAAAACAATATGCCTTGATTACAAAACCAAGAAACGGAGAAAGGCAAAAGAAGATGAACTCATTATCTTCAAAAACACCCATGAAGCAATCATTGACGAAGAAACATGGAATAACGCTCAGAGGTTAAGAAAAACAGTGAGAAGAAGTCCAAAGTATGGAACAACCTCACACCCATTTACAGGGCTTTTAATCTGTGCAGATTGTGGAGGAAAGCTAAGCTATCGAGAGCCGGCAGAACATAAAGAAAAGAAATATGATAGTGATTACTCTTTTGCATGCCAACATTACAGACACAGAAAAGGTTCTTGCAGTATGCACTACATCAAAGTAAAAACAGTAAATGAAATTCTCCTAAAATCAATTAAAGAAATCACAGATTTTGCCAAAGAAGAAAAGCAAGAATTTCTAAAAGTGATGAACAAGTTATCTGATGAAAAAAGAGAAGAAAAGTACCAAGATGATAAAACGAAATTAGAAAAACTGTCATCAAGAAATACAGAACTAACAACCCTTATTACAAAGCTATATGAAGATCACGCACTTGGAAAAATCCCTGTAAAACACTTTGACAGATTATTTAATATCTATGATACAGAGCAACAAGACTTGGAAAAGCAAATACAGTATTTTGAACAAGAAATAGAAAGCTATCATCAGAGAAAAGTCGACACCGATAAATTCCTAAAAATGATAGAAAAATATACCGACATTGAGGAACTTACAGTACCAATGATAAATGAGTATATAGAAAAGTTGTAGTCCATGAAGCAACAGGAGGAAGAAAAGGCAAAGACAGAAAACAGCAAGTTGATGTGTACTTTAACTTCATAGGAAATATTCAAATAAATAAAAATAAATAGATAAAATATCCAAAAAATAATGACTTTTTTAGAAAAATATGGTAAACTACTCTTAACCAAAAAGAGAAGGGAAAGTAATGAGAAATAGAATTGAAGAATATAGAAAACCATTAGGGTTATCACAACATAGGTTAGGGAAGAAAGTTGGGATATCGAGAATAAGTATAAATCAAATAGAAACAGGAAAAACAATGCCGAGTCTAAAAACTGCAAATGATATTGCTAATGCTTTAGGAGTTTGTATGTATCAGATTTTCGATTTGGATGGCACAGGCGAATATAGGTGTGATAATTGTGATTGTATAATAAAAGATATTGATTACATATAGGTATAGCGAGGTGAATGTTATGAGTAATTATAATAATCCTCAAAGGTATAAAAATGGAGACAGATAATTGCCAGAGTATGATCCTGATTTTTTGGTAGTGTGTATAGTTCTAAAAAAACAAGGAGGAAAATATGAAACTATTTATTAAGAAGTTATTCGGTTTAACCTTTAGTGCATTATTGGCAGTGGTTATGATGTTTAGCTCGGTCACAGTATTTGCAGAAGAATATGATAGCAATTATCCAAGTGAAAACGTAAATCTTGCTAAAACACGTGCAGAAATGTTTCTAAATAGTGTGGGAAAACCTGCAACATTAGAAGAATGTATTTTATTAAAAAATTTGAATGGAGAATATGAAGCTGTATCGTTTAGTATGCCTGGCAATGGTTATATAATTGTTAATATAAAAGATTTTACTATACCAGAGTTGAGTTTTGAAAACTCGAATCCTTACGATAATGTTAAAAATCCAATATATAATGGAATACTAAGTTATTATAGCAAGGTGGGAGAAGATTTTGTATCTTTAAAAGATAATTCAAGTTTTAGGATAGAACAGTTCGAAAATGTATATTCTAAAGAAGAGATTGCTGATAAGGAAGAATTAATTAGAACCTTATAAAATACTTTGCAAAACCAATTGAGACATGTGAACGTAGAAAGGTATATCAATGGTTCTCTAAAAACATGGTATATTTCAGGTGGACATTGTGGTTCAATAGCTAGTGCAATTTGTATGAGATATTATTATGACTATGTCAGCAAAAACTATGTTCCAAGTGGGAGTACAGGGCAAAACGCTTTAATTGCTTTGATGCAACAGTATGTGGGTTCTGGCGGCACAAGTTATAGCAATTTAGATAATGGCTTAGACAATTATTTTAATGCGAGAAATGTTAATAATAGTGCAAATGCCATAAAAGGCTTTAGCTTTTCAAGAGTAAAGACTCAAATAAATAATAGTAGACCGATTATTATCGGAACGACTAACCATCCTACATTTCGTGAACATTGGATTATTGGACATGGATATTTTACTAGTCCAGTTGATGGTGATTATGTGATTGTAAATAATGGATGGGGAAATAATAATGTTTGGATTGAACCAAGCACTACCTATTTAGATGGAACAATTCATTTTACTAATTAATGGAGTAGTGGGTATGAAAAAAATAGTTTATACAATTGCTATGATTGTGTCACTTGTTCTTATGGTGGGCTGTGGCTCGAATAATTCGAGAGACGGAAAATCCATGAACATAAATATAGATGGGATAGAAAAGATTACAGTGTCAACTCAAACTACCGAACAGAAACAAGATGTCATATTGAGAAATGAAGATTATAAGGGGTTGATAAGTAAACTTAATTCGTATTCGATAAAAGAAATATCGGATGAAAAAGATAAAGGATGGCAGTATTCGATTAAAATAGAAAAAAAAGGAGGAGCCATCACCATGATATCTTTTATGGATAATAAAGTCAAAGTGAATGATATTGTTTATGAAGTTAGAGATTACAATACTGATGACTTTTCATATCTCTTTGATAGTGTGGAGGATTAGGGTATTAAATATTCGGAATAACACAAAGAACTTTAATAGAATGAATTGAAAGATTCGCCTAAAAAGATTGAGGATATATTTCTCAATCTTTTTTATGGAAACGGAGGAATTTAATAATGAAAGAATTAGAAAAGGCAATTGAACAATTAGAAAAGGAAAATACTAAAATTGAAAAGGCACAAAACCGAGCTAAGCTACTCAATCAAAAGATAAACAAACTAAAAAGAAGTGCTGAAACTAAAAGAAAAATAGAAAAAGGAGGAGTGATTGAAGCCTTTGAAAGAGAAATTACTGGTAGGCAAGGATTTTACAAAAGATGAATTCTATCAACTAATCTCATTTTCAACTATCAAAGAAGCCATCAATCAAAAAATCTTAAAAATCATAGAGAAGCGAGAACAAAGCGAAAACAAAATTACAGAAATACAAGAGGAAGAAACAGAGATAGAGAAATAGTCCCTTGTTGACAAGGGCGCGCTTATACACCCTAAAGGGTGTGTGCGTTCTCCGAAGGCTCTTGCAGAGAGCATATCAGCTAACGCTGATACAGGGGAGCTACACTCCCCTACGGAAATAAATTTCCTACCCCTTGTGTACTTCCCAAAAGAAATCGGATAAAAAACTATCCGATTTCTTTTAGGAAGTCTTATCCATCGCCACATAAAAGTATCAGAAAAACGAAAGGAGGTCTTATCTTATGGCGATATATCATCTTTGTATAAAGATTATCTCAAGAGGCAAAGGTAAAAGTGCAGTAGCAGCTTCCGCCTATCGAAGTGGTGAAAAGATAAAAAATGAATACGACGGCATACTCCACGACTTTACAAGAAAAGGCGGAATAGCACATACAGAAATCCTATTGCCACAAAACGCACCACAAGAATTTTCAGATAGAGGAAAATTATGGCACAGCGTAGAGAAAATCGAAAAAATTAAAAACTCACAGCTTGCAAGAGAAATAGAAATTGCACTACCCAAAGAACTAAATCGAGAAAAACATATAGAACTTGTTAGGGAGTATGTAAAAGAAAATTTTGTAAAAGTCGGTATGTGTGCCGACATTGCATTGCACGATAAAAATGAGGGAAACCCTCATTGTCATATTTTACTTACCATGCGACCATTAAACAAATATAAAACATGGGGAGCAAAATCAAAAAAGGAATATATCCTTGATGAAAACGGAGAAAAAGTAAAACTTAAAAACGGCAATTATAAAACAAGGAAAATAAATACAACCGATTGGAACGAACAAGGCAAAGCAGAGCAGTGGCGAAAAGCATGGGCAGATATTACAAACAAATATCTTGAAGAAAATAGCATACAGGAAAAAGTAGACCATCGTTCTTATCAAAGACAGGGATAGAACAAATACCGACCATTCATTTAGGCGTATCAGCAAGTCAAATGGAGAAGAAAGGCATAGCTACCGACAGAGGAAATATCAATCGAGAAATCAAACATCAAAATATGATTTTAAGAGAAATTTCAAGAAGAATAAAAGCATTGTTAAATTGGATAAGGAGAATTGGAAAAGAAGAAAAATCAGAAAATCAAAATACAAAGTTCACCCTTCCACCCAAAGGAAATTTGCAATCAATCTTTGAAAATCTTATCCGTAAAAATGCAGATAACAATAATACAGATTTAGAGAAATATATTGAGAGTTATCAATTACTCAAAGAAAAAAATATCACTTCATTATCTGAGCTTAAAGAAAATATAGTTACCCTAAGAGATAAAAATTATAAGACCACAAGAGCCTTAAAAGATACCGAGAAAAAGATTGATGAAAAAACACAACTCATCGACCAGTCAGAAAAATATTTGAAGTACAAGGACATCTACAAAGCCTATGCAAAGTTAAAGAAAATAAAACAGGAAGATTTTTATAATGAGCATACGGCGAAGCTTATTCTATTTGAAAGTGCAAGGAAACATCTCAAAGAGCATTTAGGGGAAAGTAAGACCTTAAATATATCCAAGTGGAAATCAGAGGCTAGCACTTTGAAGAAAGAGAAAAAGAGCCTATACAATCAAATATTAGAAATACGAGAGGAAGTTAAACAAGCTGAAAGTGTTAGAAGCTGTATAGAGAAATTACTACAAGAAAACAGAGGACTAACACAGGTAAAGAGGAACGAGTTAGACCTATAAAATTGAGTGAAAAAATGGTATAATATTAAGTAAGTATTTGATTTTGGAGGTGTTTAAATTCATGGATGAAAGAGAGAAAATCATTCGTTTATGGTTTGATATGTGGCTTACACAAAAAGACTTAGGAATAGATGATATTTTTTCAGATGATGTGATTTATATTGAGAGTTGGTGTCCTAAGTATGAAAATCGGCAAACAGTAAAGCACTGGTTTAATGAGTGGAATACAAGAGGAAAAGTTCTTGCGTGGGATATAAAGCAATTTTTTCATAAGGATAATCAAAC
>CABTXQ010000057.1 GCA_902488835.1 uncultured Ileibacterium sp. | reverse complement strand
CTCCTGCCATTTTTCCGCCAAATAGCATATCTAAATCCATTTTTACACTGTTTACATCGCATAGTTCACGGAAAAAATTAATTACTGAAAAGCAATTTATATTTTTTCTGTTTGGATAAATATTCTTAAAAGCATATTCAGGTGGTGCATAATTAAGTCCTAACTCTGAGCTATTTGTAATTAAATCCTCTTTTTTACCTAGACTATCCTTTACTTGATAAAATCTTTTTCTTGCTTCATCTTTATCATCAAAATAATCAAAGTTTTCCTTCATACGCTTTAGCTTATCTCGTCTTTTTGAGTTTAATTCCTCGTCCATGCTTATGCAATCACTACATACTGCTATTATTAATGCTGTAAATAAGTCTGTAGCGGTGTTTTTCCAAATAGGCTCTTGCAAGTTTTTACTTGAATTAAAAATGTTAAATGAAAATGACTTTGCAAGCATTTGTGCTTCATCAAGTTTACCTTCAGCATAGTATTCAGTAATTATTGCAGTTGGGTCATAGCCTGCACTAAGTTTTGGATTATCAAGGTTTAAAAGCCTTGTTATATAACCCCTTTTTTCAAGTGTATTCTTTGAAGATTTATATAGTTCTAATTTTGGATCAAAAATTATCATCGATGGTCTATCAGCTTTTTTATATGCTCTTGATAATATATCTATCAACGAAAAAACAAACATCTCTCCTTTTCCTGACCTGGTTGTTCCTATGAATAAATTGTTTGTAAGCTGTGAGTCAATATATATCTTATCTTTCCATCTAGTAACCGGAATACCCCCTTTCCCCTTATACCAGTTTGGTGTTTTTATCTTTTCTTTAATTACAACTCCATCTTCATCAAATATATATCCATCAACATAACTGCCACCCTCTTTTGGAAGCTTATCATATTCACTTTCAGAAATATCTTTTATATCAACAAGCTCATATGTACTTGGCATTAAGTCGATTTCCTTATACTGCTTATCTATCTCTTTTAATGTAGTCCATCTTCTCGTTCCTTGATTACCTTTGTTTATATCCTTTTCAGAGTAAGATATTCTAAGTAAATATGCCTTTCTTATATCTAATATAAGTAGAACAATAAAAAAGAAAATATATATTATTTTCCGTTCCTTTGAAACACCTATCCTCGGAATGGCTTGAGAAAAGTTTATATACTTATCTATATTGTTAATATCTTTGATCATTAAAGGGATATTACTTAAAACATTAAGTACAAAGCTAAATGCAAATGTTATTATTATATTAATAATTAATATGTAAATAATTACCATTAATGGATTACCAAGGAATCTGTTTAGCACCATAGTCTTATTCACATTGTCAGTAATTAATTCAGGGCGAAATGTAAGCCCCATATACTTTTTTATCTTTTCCATTTATATATCCATTTCACTATCTTTATTTTTTTCTCTTATTTTGCTTTTTTCAATATTCTTATTTTTATCCAGGTATTCTTTATTTGCCTTGGTTACTGCTTCACACAAATCCTCTGCTTTTACCTTTATATGCTCTCCATTTTTAAAGTTTACCTGCACTTCCTGATTTTGACGAAATTGTACTGTAGTTAGGTTGTCATTAAATTTATTTTTATAGATATACATATCAAGTGGATAAATTGTACCGCCACCAATATCTTTACCATCTACTACGCTACCTTTTGGAATCGTTACAGCATTAAATGTCTGTCCGTTTCCTAGCTTGCTTTCTAGTCCTATTTTTGCAAAGTTATTATGCACATTTAGATATACCTTATCTTTATTCATCGTTTTTACCTCCACTATTTCATCATCATTGACAATATTTCCGCTTTTATGTATTATGGTATTGAACCTAAATGATTGAGGAATCGCTTCACGCAATTGGAGCGTGGAACACGAACTCAATGTTTGGGTTTTTTCTTTATTTGCATATAACAGAAAATCTGCTTCAATCGTTCTCTTAAGAAAATTATCAAATCGTTCTTTACCATATATTGATGTTAAATAATTTGAGTTGATTGCTCTAAAATCATAGTTGCCTCGTCCATTAGTGTTAATGCTTGCCATAATTGGTAAGTTATCCTTGTCCAAAACATCAAACACTGCAATTATGCTATAATCATCTGAAAAACTGTCCATTAACATAGCCGGAGATTCAAGAAATACTGGAAGCTTTTCAAAAAACTCTATATCGAGTCCATGCCAATGCGGATTTCTACCTTTTTCATGTAGACAATTTCGTATATGATGTTGCGACATTAGTATAGGCTTATTCTGAAGTCCAGCCTTTTGTAATAACAATGGTGTTTCTCTTCTTATCAATACAGACTCATATATCCCTACCTTATTTTCTAATACATCTGATATTTCTTTTCTGATTCTATAAATTTCTTCATGGTTAATATTTTCCATCACCCTGTTTTCTCTGATGTCAAAACTAATATTGCTAGATAATGTTTCAAAAAGCCCCTCTTCTTTAAAACTGTACACATCTCCTGTACCGCTACCAATAATAAGGTGGTCTATCATCTTTATATTTAATAAATCCCCACATTCTATAAGTCTTTTTGTTAAAGCCTTATCTTCTCGTGACGGAGTAGTTTCTCCGGAAGGATGATTGTGTACTAGCATAAACGCAGCGGCATTAGAAAGTATTGACGACTTAAAAACTTCTCTTGGATTGAGTATGGAAGTATCAATAGTACCAACGCTACATATATTAATATTTATAGGTTTAAGTTTTACGTTTAAGTTTATTACTGCACATACCTCTCTATCATATGTCTTAAATTCTTTAGCTATAAGTTTTGAAACTGCTTCCGGAGAATCTAAAACTTCATCGCTATATAAGGAAGGTGCATCAATAAGCCTTACATTAACTACGTTCAACTCTTTATCATCCTTCTTAGGCATCTTGCTTTTTCTCCTCATTTAGATTTATACTTACTACCACTCCATCATTTATATTGCTTATAAAATTTTTTAATTCTTCTGATGTCATTTTAATTTCTTCATTTTTCATAATGAACTCCTTTACAAAAAAATAGAGAGAGGGAATACCTCTCTCTAGCACTATACCATGTGCTTACTAAAATCCGCTTGTTAAAGATGATGCGAGAGCTACAGCACCTAATGCTATAGCAGAGCCAATTACCACCCATGGAAGAGCTTCCTTTGCCCTTTCTTTTCCTCTTTCCGATGGATATATCATCATTGCACCGTTGATTAAAAGTGCAACTGCAACAAGTGCAATAATTACCGGTCTTGCCGACTGTACAAATGCTGTTAATTGTGATGCAAATGTTCCCATTTTTTACCCCCTATATTTCAATTTCTTCTTGTCTATTTAAATATCTTTTTACATTATTTCCTTTTTCATCAGTACCATTAAAAATTTCTTTAAGTGTATCTAATGTTTTATTCTCATGGAGATTAATATCGTTATTTTTAAACATCTCTGATGTCTTTTCTGATACATTATTAAAGCTAAGTTCAGAAAGGTCTTCTAGATCTATTACTTTACCAATTTGTGATGCTGTAATTGAAATTGTATAAATTTCTGCAATGCTTTTAACCATGTTCATTGCATCTTCGCATGTAGGCATTAAAAAGTTTTCATTTACGGGATAATATGAATTACCCCTGTCTGAAAGCCATATGTTTAACTGATCTGTATTACCCATGCACTTTCCATCTTTTGAAAACCATGTTATCCACTTCCCTTCATGATTAAGAGCCTTTACTTCATTTTCAGACGTTAGCATTACACCGAATTTATAAAAATTGTCATTGAATTTTTCAATTACTTCATCTTTAGATAATTCTTTTGAAATTCCTATATAGCTTTCCATGTAATCAGAAGCTTGCTCTGCTTCTTTATTTGCCTTAGCAAGAATATCAGGAGATTCTTCAAGCTCTTTTATCCAGGAATTTACATATGCACTATGATTATCAATGTCTACATCTGCTACCTTTATACCTGTGTAAGCACTCATAAATACTGACGTTATTTCTGCAACAAGCTCTTCGTAAGCATACTCTTTACTACCCTTCATCCCTATATTTCTATTAAGTCTATCTTTATGTCCTGTAGAATGAGCAAGTTCATGTAAAGCTGTTGCATTATATTCATCTTCACTAAAAAATCTTTCTGGAATTGGTAGATGAATTTCATCTTTACTGGGACTGTAGTATGCACTAAATTCATCTACTTCATGAATAATAGGTACATTCATATTCATCGATATTTCTTTGATAATCTTATCTGGATTCACATCTTTATTTAAGTATTCTTCCTTTTCAGGAAGTCCTTTAATGTTATCTCCATTGAATACGGTATATAACTTAAAAAGAAGAGAAAACTCATTAGCTTCTCTTCCTGCTTTTAGATATTCATTGTACTTTTGCCATGTTACCGTTTCTTTATTTTTCATATCATATGGAAACCAATATTCTACATTTACTCCCTTGCTACCTTTTTCAAGATGATAGCCTTCATCTTTTATTTGTTTAAACGTCAGCCATCTAGTATCAGAATATCCACGTTTTTTAGCAGAAAGAATTAAATTTAATCGATTTATCCCTTTATATAAAGCTCCTGTATTTGCGTTTGATGGTAAAAGTGATTCGCTATCCCATCCTTGTTTCCATGCTAGACCATCTTTCTTTAATCCATCAATAAACATCTCTGTAACATTCTTCCGGAATTCAAGAACTCTCTTATTAGCCATATATTTCGTCACCACCTTTATCAATGAAATTAATTTCACTCATTGATATATTTGCAAGTTCTTCAGCTTCCCCTAATAATTCATCAAGTTCTTCAGCAGTAATTTCCATGTACTCGTTTATTTCATCTACTGTAATTTTTTCTTCCATAATTGCTGCCTCTATCTTTCTTCTTCCTCTTCTTTATTTTTTCTTTTCACTATCCAAGCGAGAATAGTTGCAAACGCTATAGCAAACACTCCGAATCCAGCTCCAATAAGAATTTTTTTAGCCAAACTCATATATGGTTCATATGTTGTAATAACCTTTATCATATATCCGCTATATGTTGCATTTGCTGTATATGTGTCTGATCCACCCTCTATTGAATAAACACAAGAATAATCACAGACGTTTTTTGTTCCTGTAAAGTTTGCCGTTCTTGTTATTACACCATTAGAATTGCTTTTGCTAGTCCATCTTCCGCCTGTTATTCCGTAACTTTCAGGATTAAGACCTAGATATGTCAATATGTCTGTTTCATAACCTTTCCATATAGGTGCATTTGTATTTAGTGGCCAAAGGTTTCCTGTGCCTACAAAATAGAAATACTCTGATTCAGCAGCACCCGAAAATGTTCCAGGAATATTTACTGATGATTTATAAATATTTCCTTTAATTGTTTCTTTTAAAGTTCCTTTTACTGTTTCACCTTCAGATGTTTCAAATTCTCTATTTTCATCTGCTGTAAAAGAATATGGATCTCTTGCTTCATACACATATATTTCTTCCGTAGGAGTTTTTGTATATTTAGTTTTGTTAGCATCAAGATAAAGCTTTATCTTATTTCCATTTATATTAAAGATCTTTGTTTCAGGAGCTTTTTTATTTTTTAGATTTTTAATCTCAACTGACTTATTTAGTTCTTCAGGAGTTTTAAGTATTTCATATTTAGTATCGACAATACGATAACTTTTACCATTTTCCTTATATTCTTTATCAGCCTCATATTCATAATGCTTATTATTTGTATATATAATTTTTGTTTTTACTACTTTTTCCTTTGCAAACGATAAATTTGTAAATAGCATTATGCTTATAAGTAAGAATATTGACATTCTTTTAATTTTCATATTTTTCCCTCTCGCATAAAACCAGGACGGATTTCTCCGTCCCAGTTTATTACTATATGCCTTATTTATTTGATTTATCATTCTTTCTTTTTTTCATATAAACTATTCCACCAATAGCTATAACTATAAAGGTAACACCTGCAAACGCATATATAATCGATGTTTTATCTCCTGTTAAAGGATATCCGTTTTCGTCAGGTGGATATACTGTTAATTCTCCTACAGATACAGTCTGGTTCTTATCCTTTATATCACTATGAGTTGCTATCTTAATTCCATCGTTATACAGATCTTCAAAAACAACTACTGAAAGATCCTTTAATGCTTTTGAAGGAAGAATAAACTCTATCGTTACGCTTCCATTTATTGTTTTTGCAGTAAAAGTCTTCTCAGCAGTAACTTCCTTACCATCAACTAAAAACGGATTGCCCGTTTTCTTATCCATGAGCTTACCTTTGACGGTATATTCTTTTCCTACTGTAAGATTTGTATGGGTTACCTTATCAATTATTGTAAATTTGTTATCT
>CABTXQ010000056.1 GCA_902488835.1 uncultured Ileibacterium sp. | reverse complement strand
AGGATATTTATCAATAAACTGCTCCCAATTATCTACTAATTGCTCGGATGAGAACGTTCTACCGGATTTAGGCATCTTATATTCTCCAACCTTGTCAGTCTTCCATCCACTTGCAGCTGCATCAATCGCAAATACAAAATCTTCGCCCGGCTTATATCCGGCATTCTTTATAGAGCTCATCATGTAATCAAGAACTTCAAATTCGTCTCTTAGATCAGGTGCATATCCACCCTCATCTCCAACAGAAACTGCATATCCTTCCTTCTTAAGATCCTTTCCAAGCTGATGATATACTTCGGAACACCATCTAAGACCCTCTTTAAAGCTCGATGCTCCAATAGGCATTATCATAAATTCCTGAACATCGACAGTGTTTGATGCATGTTCTCCACCATTTAAAATATTCATCATAGGGACAGGAAGCATGCAACCGTTTATTCCCCCGAAAAATTTAAAAAGTGGAATCCCAAGTGATTTTGAGGCTGCTTTTGCACAAGCTATAGATACAGCAAGAATAGCATTCGCTCCGAATTTACTCTTGTCTTTGGTACCATCTGCTTCAAGCATCAATCTCTCAACTTCAAACACATCTGCGGCATCTTTACCTATAATTATTTCTCTTATTTCATTATTAACGTGAGAAACCGCCTTTGTAACTCCCTTTCCATTGTATCTATCTTTATCATTATCACGAAGCTCTAGTGCCTCATAGATGCCTGTAGATGCGCCACTTGGTGTATCTCCATATGCAACAGTACCATCTTCTAATTCAATCTCTGCTTCAACTGTAGGATTACCTCTTGAGTCAAGAATTTCTCTCCCAAGAACTTTTATGATCTTAGTAGACATCAATACTTCTCCTTTACTTAAATAAAATATTTATTAAATATTGATATTATATTCAAACTTACCAGATAATTATACTACAAGGATTATTTCTTCTCAAGATTGAATGATTTTCTTATCTATGTATCTTCTTAGCCTGTTCATATCTTTTGACTCTATTGCATCAATCATTATTTTTGCTGTATTTTCTTCTAGTCCATCTTTTACATGAAATATATCTTTTACAAGATCTGTCAATTTTTCATAAAATGACACTCCTTTGAGATCAGGATAATACATAATTCGCATTTTTTTATAATCATCTTTTTCATTGAAATAATAAATCATACTTGTATCCAATTTGTATGCTCTCCCAGGTATAAGGAAATTATTATTTTTTTCATATATATCAATTAAAGTTTTAATTAAATTTATTTTCTGTATTCTGTTCATTATATCTACATTCAATTTCTGAAGATTACCCTTGTCATACAAAAATATATAGGAATCCCTTTCTTTAAATATACTCATTGGAAGAAATGTATCGGTATATCCACCGGTTAGAACATCAATTATGTATTCCGGCATGTGATATCCTTGAATTCTATATTTAACAGATTTTTTCATTTTCTATCCTCCACATTTGCTACATTGATCATACCCTCTTTTCTCTGCGGTTTTTCTGCTGATTATTATATAATGCCTTTCTAAAACATCGCATCCAGGCAAGTGATAATTCTCTCCATATCTTGGGAAAACATACACAAGGCTTCCAAGTTCTGCTTTCTTGCTATTGCAAATCGGGCATGACCCATATTTTTTTCTAATTGTCCTATTTAGTGATTGAGGATATGCCGCCGCCTTCATATAAGTGCAATTGATATTGTGGTATTTTTTCCCGGATTTAGGGAATATGTATACCTCTTCATCATTTCTCATAAATCCTTCTTCATCAAGCGGTTCTATATCGCCTTCCTTTCCAACATATGCTCTTGTTGCGAGTGCCAGCTCATATTTTGATTTTGAAGCAAGTTTTAAAGGATTTTTTACATCGAAATTTATTATCATAGACAAAATAATCATCTCATCGTTTGTAAGCCTATCCACCTTATATCCGTATTCAGATATCAATACATCACTTATCATTTTGTTGTTAGATCTAATATCTTTTTTAATGATCAATGGTAATTCAAAATCTGTATCGAAAAAATGACCCTTGATAGCAGCATATCTCATCTCTCTTGCCATAATAAAGCTTGAATCCTCTATTGATATATAAAGAAGAATTATTGACGTCATAACCACTATTGAAATAATAAATATAGGCATCACAATTACAGACTCCAAAATATAACTGCCTTTTTTATTTGTATTTATCTTTGATTTGATATTCATAATTATTTATTCTTAAAGAAAACGAAAGCCCTGTGTAATATTCAGCAAAATTAAAATCTTCATAATATCTGTACTTCATATTTATTTGTACAAGGTCCATTGTACGAAGAACTCTAGTATTCTCATTCACAAGAAACATGAGCAACAAAAGATAATCTTCATATCCATTGCCATAACCATCCTCACTTCCACTTTTTGCACCATCCATATTTATAATGTCGGCTTTATTTTTATTTAGATTTTTTAGTGCATCTTCATCCAGGCTATTTTTTAATTTATCTCCATTGAGAATAATGCTTAAGTCTGTCTTCCATGTTTCTCCTGTCTTCATAACAGGAACTTTTCCTCCTTGAACCAAGGTCTGAACATCATATTCAGACTCTGCTGCAGCCCATAGTTCCATCAATAATATTTCAGTTGCTAAGGCAGCAGGTCCCGGTGTAATTGCAGCAGCTGCAGCAGATATTATCGACATCTTAGTTGGATCTCCTTTTAATGATGCCAGATTAAGACCGTTTCTTATCATAAAAATCTTTCTTCTGCATGAAGTATAATTTGCCATATCATCAGGTTTCCCATGAACAATGTATTCCCATTCATTTGTGAAATAAGTCTGTCCTTTTTCTGCAGTTTTCAAATGGCTGTCAAGATTTTTATATATAAACATAAGTTCTCCTGCCGTACCAATGCCTTTATCTTTTAATTTATCAAAGACGTCCTTCTGTTTTAATGTCTCTATAGCGTTACTGACATCCGGTCCCGATGTAACACCTCTTGACGGTAAGGTATCAAGAACCAGAACATTCCCTATTTTTCTTCCGCTTTCATCTGATTCTGAAACCTCTCCTGATCCATTATTTTCTCTATTTACCCTGCTATTACCATTTATAATCGTATCAAGTGTTTCTGCCTTCAAACTGTTCTCGATAGACCTTTTAAAGTTTTTCGGATCTCTCATCTCATATCCGGAAAGAGATACTTTTGCATCTTTTAGTTTTGACTTCATTCTCCCTTCAAATGAATACTTGAAATAACGAGAAAGCCTTTCAGATATCTCTTGGTCATTCCCCTTAAAGGCAAGCAAGTTATAATCTTCAAACAGATGAATATCATATTCTGAAAGAATCGCCTTTGACCAAACCCTCCCGAATGATTCTGTCTGACTCTTAATAACCAATCTCCTTGAAATATTTATTGATATCAGTATCATCATCATGAATGTGACAATAATCATTGTCATAAATATAGTGCTGGAGCCTTTTTTATTTGTTTTCAAGGAGTTCACCTGCTCTAATTATTTTATCTTCATTGTAAATATAGGTTTTAATTGCTATCTTTTTCTTCAGATCAAATTTCAAAATCCCTGTCCTAAGCATTATTATTTCAGAATTTTTTCTATAAATTCTAAGCCCATCTTCTTTGCTATTTATGGAAGCAGCTATTGCTCTTTCATGTAATTTAATACCAGAGTTCAAAATTTCAAGATAGAATGTGAAAACTCTCAAAAGCAGTATTGTTGTCAATATAATTATCGGCATTGTTATCGATGCTTCCACCATTTCATATCCACTCTTATTCTTTAGAATTTTCACTTTTCTATCTCCCCTCATTAAAAATTGCTTGAATTTAAGCTTGAAAAAGTTTTGTTTACAAATGACGTTATCTCTGTCTTAAAGATAATTCCAAGTGCAACAGCAATAGCAACGAGTATAGCTACCTGTACCATTTCCATTCCCCTCTTATTTGCCATAGCCTTAAACATTTAATCACCTCCTTTCACTAATGTTTATTACATTGCTATTAACGCAGGCGCCATTGTAATGACAATAAGCAATATGAGAAGCAATCCCAGAGGCCATGCCATCTTGGTATCTATCATTTTCCCCTTTTCCTTTGCCATTATCTTTCTTTCCTCCCATAGAAAATGACTTTCTTCAGATAATTTATTTATTATGTCACTTCCTCTTTTCTCATTTTCAGAAAGAATTGAGGATATTCTCATAAGCTCCTTTACACTGTATTTTGAAGCAAATTCATTCATGAGCATTGCAGTGCTTAATCTGGAATCACTATTGGTTTTATTAGCCCTGATTATCGCTTTTTCAAAGAACGATCTATTTTCTTCAGGTATAATTTCATAGCTGCTACATGTTCTCGTAAGCGCATCGCTAAGAATAATTCCGGAATTCATCATAAGCATCATCTGATTTGTAAACCTAGGGAGTCCTCGCATAATATCGTTTCTTAACTTTTTGTTTTCACCATTTCTCTTATTAACTGCATCAAGAATTAAGATAGCAATTACAAAAATGTACATTATAAAAATTCCATATAAACTGCTCTTTGGCTTATTCCTATAAAACCACCTTATCTTTTCTCCTGAGGGAAGTTTCCCGGGAAGATCAATTCTCCTGTTTTTTGAATTCTCAATGTCAAGAATAATCCTGTCTAATTCCGCTTCTGAAATAGCATCTTCCTCTTTTTTCTTCCGCTTTTTAAAAGCATTTTTATTCTTCTTTTCGATGATCTTTGTTGAAATATTTACATCTCTTTTTATTATTTCCCCACCTTTATCTATCTCAATTTGAAGCGGATATTCGTCAATCTGATGCATCGATTTTCTTTCAAGCATAACCACTTCACCATTTTTATTAACGTAGACTTCAGGCTTTTTAAATGCTTCTTTTATTAGCGATGCTGATATCAAGAGCACGAAGGATATTGTGATCGTTCCTATCTTCTTTCTTAAATCATGAGAATTATTGATATTATCAAAAGCTTCTTTTATTTTCATCAAATCTCTATCCTGACAATTCTTCTTATTATCGAATAAATAACTATATTCATCGTTACGACACATGTCATAATAAGTCTTCCAACCCACGTCGTATATAGCGGAGAAATATATTCCGGCGAAAAGAGGTTTAGAAAAATTATTATTATAAATGGCATTAAGAATATAACCATCCCCTCGTTTCTTTTCGTTCTAACGATCTCCTTTATCTCCCTATCTATGGTCATCTTGTCGATTATTACTGACGTTGCTCTATTAAGTGCTGTTATAAGGCTTGCACCTGTAGAGAGGCATATTGAATATATGTTTACAAAGTCAATTATGTCTTCCTGACCGGTTCTTATTGCAAACTCCATAAAAACATCAACTTCATTTTCATTGCCTTGCTTCATTCGTCTTTCCATTATTTCCAGCTCTTTCGCAAGTAAAGCATCTTCTCCATGTATCTCCTTTATCTTTGGTATTGAATCGCTTATAGATTCCATCATCGGATTCCCTGAGCCGAGTGAAGTAGCAGTCATAAATAAGAAGTCCTTAAACTCCGAAATAAGCTCCCTTCTTCTCCTATCAATCATCATCTCTCCAATCCACTGCTTAATGCGCTTAACAAAGGGCAGAACTATTATCGCAAAGGCAAAGCTTCTGTAAAAGAAAAATGAGACCGCAATGGAAATCACAAAAATTCCGGAATATATTATTATCTCCTGTCTTTTCGAGAATATGTATCTGTCATACTCGTACACTACATATACCCCCTGACTAGTTTTTCATTGTTAGTTAAACCGTTTTCAGTCCTTATAAGATTGTCATTTCTATCACGTTTGAAAAGGTAATTAAGTCTGTATTCTTCACCATCGATTCCTATCATTTCAACGACTTCAATAACCTTTCTTATCCCATCCTTATCTCTTGCAAGATGCACGTATATCTCGATTGCATTCGCAATTTGACTCTTTATTGACTTAACAGGGATTTGCGCATCCATCAGATACATTGTTTCAAGTCTATTTAGCATTCCTTTGACAGAATTTCCGTGCCCGGTGGACATGCTTCCTGAATGTCCCGTGTTCATAGCCTGTATCATATCCACGACTTCTTTACCCCTTACCTCTCCTACGATTATTCTGTCCGGTCTCATCCTAAGGCTCGTCTTTATAAGGCTTGCCATATTAACCTCTCCCTTGCCGATAGAGTTTGCTCCCCTGCATTCCATGTGTACGATATTTTTAATTTGCTCTATCTTTAGCTCGGCAGAATCCTCAATTACAATAACCCTCTCTTCCGGCAATATATTTTCACTGAGTGCATTTAAAAATGTAGTCTTTCCGCAAGTAGCGTCAAGTAAACGGTCGT
>CABTXQ010000055.1 GCA_902488835.1 uncultured Ileibacterium sp. | reverse complement strand
TGGTGAGCTTTACCATGACATGATAATAACCTTCGGAAGAGATTGGTATTACATGGGAGCTGACGGAGCAGCTATGACCGGTACATTCACAACAAAAGACGGTAGAGTATTTGAAGCAGATGAGACTGGATTGATTGACAGGAATGTAGGCTGGAAGGAAAGAGACGGCAAACGTTATTTTTACAGTAATACTGGCGAACTTTACCGTAACAGAATAATAACTTTCGGAAAAGATTGGTATTATATGGGTAGTGATGGATCTGCACAGACCGGAATAGTAAAAGCGAGCAATGGCAATATATATTATGCAGACGAGACGGGACTCATAAGGAAGGAAGCAGGCTGGATAGAAGAGAATGGCAAGCGTTATTTCTCAAATGCAAATGGTGAGCTTTACCATGACATGATAATAACCTTCGGAAGAGATTGGTATTACATGGGAGCCGACGGAGCAGCCATGACTGGTTCATTCACAACAAAAGATGGCAGAATATTTGAAGCGGATGAGACGGGATTAATAGATAGGAATGTAGGCTGGAAGGAAAGAGACGGTAAACGTTATTTCTATAGTGATACGGGCGAGCTTTATCGTAACAGAATAATAACCTTCGGAAGAGATTGGTATTATATGGGAGATGATGGAGCAGCCATGACCGGCACATTCACAACAAAAGATGGCAGATTATTTGAAGCGGATGAGACGGGATTAATCAAAAGGAATGTAGGCTGGAAAGAGATTAACGGTAAGCGTTATTTTTATAATGATTCGAGCGAGCTTTATCGCAATATGATGATTACTTTCGGCAAAGACCGTTATTACATGGGAGCCGACGGAGCAGCCATGACTGGCATGTTCAAAGCAAGCAATGGCAACATATATTATGCAGATGAAACCGGATTGATAGGCCATGAAGCAGGTTGGATAGAAGAAAATGGCAAGCGTTATTTCTCAAATGCAAATGGTGAAATATATAGAAATAGATTTATAACCTTCGGGGAAAAGAAATATTACATGGGAGACGATGGCTCTGTACAGTCAGGCATTATAAATGTCGGTGGTGAAAATTATTATGCAGATCCTAATAACGATGATCTGATTGTAACGACACCGGGTTGGCTAGAGGTGAATGGCACCAAGTATTTTGTAAGTCCGGGAGGAAGCTTTTACCATAACAGATTTATCACATTTGGAGATGTGGCATATTACTTAAATACAGATGGAACCGTAGTTAAGACCGCTTTTAATATTAATGGAGTAGGAATAAGACCGGATCCCGAAACTGGAGAGATACCAATTTCTCAATATAATAATTATATGGGATCATTTAATAATACGCCTTATTCCACAGTGGTAATAATTGAGATTGGAAGACAGGTATTAAAATACTTCAGAAATGGCGAATTGTTGCTATATTGTGATGTTGTAACAGGAAATCCACATGGATGGTCGACACCAAAAGGAACTTATTCTATATTAAGGAAAACACCGGGGACATATCTAGTTGGAGCTGACTACAGAGTGTGGGTTGATTACTGGATGCCTTTCATCAGAAATGAATATGGCATACATGACAGCAATAGACCGGTTAATACGTTTGGGGGGAACACATATTTCCATCGTGGATCACACGGTTGCGTAAATCTTCCTAAATGGGCAGCAGCTAGACTATATAGTCTTGTAAGTGTTGGAACAAGAGTAGTAATTCGATAATAACAGTTATTAATAAGGACGATTTTCAAAAGTGCTGATTTTTTCGTCAGCACTTTTTCATTGTTATAATAAATATCATGCTAGTATTAAAAAATCACATATGATAACATCTAATATGTAAATAAATAAAAGGAGAGATCACATGAAAAATATAAGCAAAAAATTTATATTAATAACATTTATTTCAGCATTGATGATTTCACTCACATCGTGTGCAGATAAAAAGCAACAGAATACGGTAAAAAAAGATGAAAACGAATTAAAAAATGCATATTCGGCATATGTAGATATACTTAAAGAGAATGAAGATAGTATAAAAGAATATGATTGGCAACAAGAGATAAATGGTTCAAGCCTTGATTATTCATCGGACGGAGAAACCCATGGAGGAATTGGAAGACAGATTGCTATATGCGACATCAACGGAGATGAGATACCGGAACTTTTATTTATGAAAAAGGGAGATAATAATTATTTTGCCGAACTTTTTATATATACATATGAAGATGGAGAGGCAAAGGAGATAAATTATTCAATTCCTGATGAATCAGGCGGAAGAAAATTTCAAGATGTTCAGGTTGCAGCAGGCACTTCTTTCGTGATATTTAAGGGAGAAGAAAAAAATTCTCTATACATGTTTAACTCAATTGGGGATGTGAACTGGCGTTACAAGATATATAAATTCAATATTAATGGCAGAGAGATGAAACTAAGCTCCACAATAGAAAATCATATTATCGGAGATTACGGGACATACAAGGATGAATATAATATAGATGGTAAGGAGATCTCCGTATCAGAAGGAGCAAAGGCATTCAAAGACACTTTTGCAGGACTCAAAAAAACCCTTATTTACAGTGGAAGAGAAGGTGAACAGAAAGATTGTTCAATATGGTTAAAATTCAAATCTGAAGAGGCACTCTCTATGTCATACGAGGATGCAATAAAAAAACTTAGCAAGTAGGGAGCTATATGTTGGATACAATAATATCGTTAGATGGCACTTTACTGCTTCGGTTTCAAAATGCTTTTGTTTATGAATGGTTGACCCCAATAATAAAATTTATTACACACCTTGGTGACAGAGGAACAGTATGGATCGCTATTACAGTTATACTACTTATTTTCAAAAAGACGAGAAAAGCGGGAGTCTTTGCGGCACTCGCACTTCTTGGAAGTTTGCTAATAAACAACATTATCCTAAAAAACTTAATTGCACGAGAAAGGCCCTATGAAGTTTTTACGGGGGTAAAAAGGCTTATCGAAATCCAAAGAGATTATTCATTCCCATCAGGTCACAGCGGAAGTTCTTTTGCGGCAGCGGTTGCAATCTGTCTAGGATTACCTGAAAAGCTTAGGAAGCCTCTGGGAATCGCTGTAATAATTCTTGCTTCATTTATTTCGCTTTCGAGGCTATATGTTGGGGTTCACTATCCTATAGATGTTTTTTTTGGAGTATTGAATGGAATAATCATTGCATTCTCTATAAATAAAGCTTTTGAATACACTGAAAGAAGAAAAGGTATCGGAGAATATCATAATGATAAATCTAGGTAATGACTGGGATGAAATGCTAAAAGAAGAATTCAGCAAGGACTATTACAAAAAGCTCAGAGATTTTCTTATAGAAGAGTATAGAACTACGGTAGTATATCCCAATATGTACGATATTTTCAATGCACTAAAGGCATCTTCATTCAAAGACACAAAGGTAGTCATACTTGGACAAGACCCATATCATGAGGAAGGGCAGGCACACGGACTGGCATTTTCCGTACAAAGAGGAACAAGATGGCCTCCTTCTCTTGTAAATATTTTTAAGGAACTTGAGATTGAGACTGGAATAAAGATATTTACAGAAGATAATAGAAAAAGGTTCTCAGGGAAAGATAAATCAATAAATAGAATGAAATCAACTGAGGGCTGCCTTTCAAACTGGGCATCACAGGGGGTGTTGCTTCTCAATGCGACACTAACGGTCAGAGCAAAACAAGCCGGATCGCACAGAGGATATGGATGGGAAAGATTAACGGATTCAATAATAGAACGTCTTAATAAGAAAGAATCGCCGACGGTATTCATCCTTTGGGGAAAGAATGCGAGGGACAAGAAGTCTTTAATTACATCGAAAAAGCATCTGATAATTGAAGGAGCACATCCAAGCCCGCTTTCAGCATATAGAGGGTTCTGGAATGGAGGATATTTTACAAAGGCAAATGAGTTCCTTAAGGATAATAATATAAAGCCTATAGATTGGAGAATTTAATCAAAAGGAAAGCCGAGGTATGGCATGCTATCATGACTTGGGTTTATGTCAGCGAAAGGAAGTGTGCCGTTATCATATAACATTCCTTGAACAATAGAATTAGGAGAATTTGAAGGGAATCTATAATCTAAGCGACTTGCTCCAAGCGATAGAGAAATAGCATTTGCCGCTTTTTCATATTCAGTTGTGGATTTAACGACCAAATTTTCGCCGTTTCTTTCTAAGAGAAGCTCAGATATTCTAAGCTCGCTATCCTTAGACAGTTCAGAACAAGTTGATATACCTTTTAAATTTCCAAGATTATTATTGAACGAAATAAATTTGTTGTATCCGGATAAATATTTGAGAGATTTCTCGGAAAGCGTAATGTGAACAGTGCCTTCCAAGAGTTGCTCTCTTTTTTTGTTATATTCTTCAGGCGAAATCACAGATAAATTTATTTTTTCAGCTGATTCTCTATTAACATCGAGACTCTTGTATTCAGAGAAAAAGAAATTATCATATCCGAGAGGCTTATAAAAGTCAATCAGGCTCTCGCTTGCAGGAGAAAGGGCTGAAAGACTCATATTTGAAGAGGAATTAAGATTCATTTTACCAACATAACCAGAAGCAAATTTTGTAATTGCAGCACCATATCCTCGACCCCTTGCCTTTTTATCGGTGCAAATGGCATAACTTATATATACATCAAAAATTTCTTTTACTCCTGGAACGAAAAGCTTTCCCATCTTGAAAAGTGTAAGGGATGAAAGAACATCATCTCCAACTTCAGGGTCGACTAAAACAAAGCATTTGAGATCGTCTCCGAAGTTCTCACAAAACTCGATTATATCTTCCATGCTGTCACCGAAGGTTTCACTCCAAAGATCAATAAAAGCATTTTTTTCAGATGACCTAAGCTCATGAATATCAATCATTTTAACAACCCTAAATCTCTGTTACCGTATACTTCATCAAAAGCACATCAGGATGATAACTTTCCTTGGCACGACGAAGCCCTTCTATTCCCATATCTTCTTCCCTGTTGAAATATTGAATATTAGGAATGAGATCTCTAATCATTCTTGCAAATTCACGATTTATCATCGTATATGCAGCTTCAACATCAGGAAGTGCTTTCTCAAAATGAGTATCAAATGTTATTTCATCAAGCCTTGTGCCGGCAGAAAAGGCAACAGGTCTATTACCCTGATGAAGCATTCCGGCATAGAAGCCAAGAGTATCGAAATTGTCGAACATCTCATTTATTGCAACAGATTCATCTTGGAGGTCCGGATCTTCTTTTGCATCATAAAAAGTGTTCACAAAATCTCTTGCTTCTGAAAGATTCTCCGATGTAATTCTTTCAAAATGCCAGTCTCCGTTTCTTTCGAAATGTCGGATATGGTTCCTCTTTGAACTGAGACGTCTACCCCTAAGCTCGCAGAGCTTTTCTGTAGTATATATGTAATCGGCGTTGTCTCGATCTTCCAGGACGGAGAACGAATCGCCATAAATTTCCTTTAATTCATCAAGAATCATAGGTGTGAGCCCACGCATCTCAAATTTGTGCCCCTGCTGGTGAGCATCTTCACGCATTAGTTCAATTGTTTCCTTAAGGGGACCGTCGCCCTTTGGAAAAGCGTACAATCCTCCCGCTTCTGGCAAATATATAATAATTCTGTCGTTTATAAAAGTAATCTTAGGTTTATAGGCATGACGCCATATAAAAAGGTTTGCAAAAGAATAGTCGGCACCATGGCACCCACTTGCACAAATAAGAGAATCAACAAGCGGCTTATCCTCGAGCCTGACTTCTCTAAAATCAATCATAATAATCCTTTCAGTTCGTTAAAATGTACAATTTAATTATAACACCTTACAATAGATTGTAAACAATACAATGTGTCAATTGGGAGTAGAGAGTTAATGATTAGGTGAAAAACGTGAAAATCTATTGATTTTGCTCATATCTAATGTTAAATTTAAAAACAAAGGAGATTGATTTGATGTTGAATTATTCGACATTTCTGAGATAGGAGGATATGATATGGCAGATGGGGCTAAGAAAATTACAAAAGATATGATTATAAGTGAAGTTATCAATGCGAATCCTGAACTCGTTAGGACTTTCTTCGAGCACGGCATGATGTGCATAGGATGTCCGGCTTCACAGGGAGAGTCAATAGAGCAGGCTTCAATGGTTCACGGAATCGATACGGATGATTTGATAAAGGCTCTTAATGAGGCACTTCAAGCTTAATCGAAGTTAACAAGATATCGATAAATAGTAAGCAAAGCGATGCCAAGTGCATCGCTTTAAGTTTAGATGGATGAAATTATGGAAAAACACAGGGAAAAGGAATTAGAATATTTTAGGATCGGATATTCATATGGCGGAAATCAGAATTGGTTTAGATCATACATGATGAGGCTTGGCGGATGCGGTGCGGAGACAGCATGTGATTTAAGCATATATCTCAAGCTTTATAAAGGAATTGATAAGGCATACGATGGAGATGCTTCCCATATAACACGACCGGAATATGTCGATTTTGCACATCGGATGAAGAAGTATCTTTGGC
>CABTXQ010000054.1 GCA_902488835.1 uncultured Ileibacterium sp. | reverse complement strand
TTTCCATCTGCAACCTTCTTTAGAACTATTGAAATAGGGTCAAACAAAGGACTATCTTTGGATTCTACAGTTGCTGTTTCTCCTGCCTTAATTTCCACCTCATGAACTACTGGGTCAAGTGCAAAGCCCTTAGGTGCTTTTGTTTCTTTGACATAATAAATTCCAGGGTTTTCTTCAAGCTCATTAGTGCTTCCATCTTCCTTGGTTATTAGCTTACCTTGAGTTCTCGTTAGTGCAGCATCTTCATATACTGTGTACTCTGCTCCTGCTAGAGAGTACATCTTCTTGCACTCTTCTGTTAGTGCTTTATTATCTGCTACACTCTTTAGAAGCTTTACCTTACCTTGTGGCTTATCTCTCCAAAAGAGAATTGCCTGCTTACTTCCTGCTGTACCTACATAGCACTCAAAGCTTGATGGTCCTGCTGGTAGTGTTCCTGCTCTTGCTTCTCTTTCTATTCTCTGAGAAAGAGGTCCATATTTATTCCCTTGGTTTGCACCTCTTATGCAAGTTGCTGCTGCTGATGTTGCATATAAGCTATCATGATTTCCACGATTTAGATAACCATAGTATGCCACTCTTCCTAAAGGACTATTGTTATCTACCTTTGTTAGGCTCATTACATTACCTTTGTTTGGGGTATTTGTATTAGGTCTTTCACAACATACTCCAAACATATCACCGTCAGAAACAGATAGAACTGCTTGTAATACTTCGCCATATCCATGTCCTGTTACACTTGTTATTGTTCCTGATATAACAGCACTTCTTGCCATTCTAAGCATTTGAACGACCTTTGCACCGTTAGAATCAAAACGTACTGACATTTCAGCAACTTCTTCAGTTACTTTTATTTTATATAGGCTTGCGTTTTCAGGCAGTTTTGTCTTTTCTACAGTTTCTGCTCCTTTAAGCGAAACTTTAGGATTCTTTCCATATACTGCTATTTCAAGTGTATCTCCTACATTAGCTTTAACTGTATCGTTTTCACCTGAGGTGATAATATTAGCCTTACCATTCTTATCTTTATTTACAATAGCAAGATATCCATATTCTCCGGATTTAAGGGTGAGCTTTGCTCCCTTACTTACATCCTTTTTAGGTGCTTCTAATTTATTGTTAGACTCTTTGTCAGTAGCTTTATCTTCATTCTTTGTTTCAGCTTTTGCTTCAGTTTTTGTTTCTGCCTTTTTATCATTTTGCTCTACTGATACATTATTCTTATCTTCACCGTTAGGATTATCAGCTGTTTCCGCAAATGACATAATAGGCGATAGTGTCATTGACATACTTAACATCATTGTTAAGCAAGCTAATAGCTTTTTATATCTCTTTCGCATTTTTATTTCCTTTCTTTAAATAAAAATAGAGAGGCGTCCCTCTCCTTACCGTTTGTTAGTCTTGCAAGATAACATAAGTTCTATTTATGAGCTGTCTAAATACTCTAGCATGTATATCACCACCTTTTGTTTTTCATTTTCTTAGGACTAAATATTAAAAGATCTTCTATATTTGGTTCAGAAAATCCATAATAACAATGACTGCATATTTCTTCTTTCTCGTCTATCCACCAGCAATATCCTTCTTTATGCGTATAGCATGGAGTGTTCCATGTGCATCCGCATATTTTACATACTCCTTTCATGGCTCCCCTTTCTATTAGTCTATTAGCTTTTTTATTTAAATACCCCTTTCAGGTATGCCCCTCGCAGGTTTGCCAATATTAGGTTTGCCCCTTGTAGGTATGCCCCTCGCAGGTATGCCCCTTGCATGTCAGCCTCTTGTAGATTAGCACATATTAGGTCAGCCCCTTGCATGTTTGCATTTTGCAAATTAGCCCTTCGCAGATTAGCCACTGTTAGGTTAGCATTATGCAGATTAGCAAAGTTTAGGTTTGCCCCTTGCATGTTTGCACATATTAGGTTTGTCCCATGCATGTCAGCCTCTTGTAGATTAGCAAATTTTAGGTTTACATTATGCAGATTAGCAAAGTTTAGGTTTGCCCCTCGCAGATTTGCACCTCGTAGATTTACCCCTTGCAGGTTAACACCCTCTAGGTCAGCTCTCATGTTTTCCCATCCATCGCAATCTTTATTTAGCCAGTGCTTATGGCTTTCTAAAATTATTTGTAGTGCTTTTTTGTTTTTGCTTATCTCTCTCATTTCTACTCTCCCTTCTACACTTCTAGTGTCGCTTCACGCATATCATATATAGGGCTATACATGAAGATATTAAGCTTATTAATAGCGGAATCATTATTAGCATCGTATTTCTCCTTTCAAGCATTAAAAAAGGACAGATTTCTCTGTCCTTAGATTTAACCATTGATATTATTAATTATCTATATTCCCAATGCCCTTCTTCAGGGTGATTGATCGTTTCAGTATATGGAACTTGAACGGTTCTTGTTTTTGTTACTGCTCCAAAGTTCAAATAATTTCCATTATCTCCTTGTTCTTCGTAGTATGCATATGCAGAAGCATAGTCAGGAAACTCAGCTCCGTCTGAACATCTATAAACCGTATACTGTTGTGTTTCCGTTCTGTACTTGGTTACCGTTTCAGTCCATGCTGCCTTATCTACAACCCATACTCTCTGCTTAGTATGTCCGCTACTTCCACCTGATTTTCTAGTGTTTGCAGAACTTCCTGATGATGCCTGTCTTGTGTAGGCTTTTGCTGCTGGTGTAGATGTTTCAACCTCAGATGTTGTTACTGAAATAGCTGACCCTGTCTTTTCCGTTAGCTTTTCATTAATTTCTTTAGTTAACTTATCAAGCTCCTTATTTGACTTAACATCATTAAGTTTCTTCTCATAGTCTTTAAGCACTTTCTCTGCTTCAGATTTCTTATCTCCTGCCTGTTTAAGAACAAGCTCCTTATATGTCTTAATCTTATCTTCCTTGGTTGCAAATGTTTTAAGGTCGGTTTTGAACTGTTTTAGAAGCTTCTCAGCCTCCTTATCGTTTTTAACCTTCTCCATGTCCTTGATATATGCTTCCTTGACCTCTTTAAGGTCTTTTTGGTCTTCTTGCATATATGCTTTTAGGTCTACTCCCTTTATCTCTTTTATCGCCTTGTCTTTTGCTCCGCAGGCTGTTAAGGAAAGGGCGAGGATTAATATGCTTGATATTATCAGGATCTTCTTCATTTTTTCTTCTCCTTTCAATACTTATAAGTTATTTTTCTTCATGTATTCATTAAGGTATTTAAATCTGATATATTTTTTCAGCTTCCTTTTCAGCCTCACACTCGATTACGAAATTAATTACAAGTGATATAGCAGCAGAGCTAAATACTGCTATAACTGCTGGGGCAGCATTTACAGTTTTCACAGATACAGCCATGACTGGCATTCCAATTAGTACACCTACTAGGTTTAAAGAGTATTCGTTCATGCTTCCCAGTGTTCCTCTTTCCAATATTTCTTTGTATAAGTCCTTTACAAGGGAAAAGATAATATATGCAATCCATATAAAACTTAACAAGGTTATCGTCTGTGTACTAAGGGCTTCAATTAACTGCTTACTGTTTCCCCCTAAGTTAATATTTTTCGTACCGTTATGCAGATAATATAAAAGTAAGAAGAACACCATCGCTCCCGATATTACTAATAAATTAAACGCTTGCTTTACTCCGCTTAGTACAAAATTTACATTTTCAAGCATTCGTATTCTCTTTGTATCAATTATTAGCGTAGTTGCCTTATTACTATCTATTTCTCGTCTTGTTATTGTTACCATTTTTTTCCTTTCAAACCTCAATTTCTATGTCTTTTGATTTTCCGAGTGAAATTTCTTTATTTTTTGTAATTTGCTCTATCTTTTCTATTGATTCAAACTGCCCTTTATAAATAATGTTTTCCATAAGCGATGTATCTTGATTGTTGTTATATTCCTTAAATGCACTTCTATATTTTGATTTCGGTTCTATAACTATAGGTAACAGTCCTTCATTTATGAGAGATTGATTTAATATAATCCTACCTGTTCTTCCATTCCCATCTGTAAATGGATGTATACGTTCAAACTCAATATGTTTCTTTGCAATATATTTTATCTTATCTCCTAAGCTCAGTTTACTAAATGGCTTTATATTGCGCACATATTCTACCATTAATTCTTCCACCTTATCAAAGCTTGGTGGATAATATATAGCTTCTGAAAGAGTTCCTATATATACATTTTCTTTTCTATATCCTTTTTCCCTTCCAGTAGCTTCTTTAGCTATATCTTTTATAAAGTCTTCTGTAATTTCTTTATATTTAAAGCTAAGATATTTTTCAATAGCTGAATACAGCCTCTTTGCCTCATCGTATTCCCTAAAACTATGTCCTGCTGACACCTCATCATATTCAAGTAAAGATATGGTTTCATCAAGAGATAAGGTGTTTCCCTCAATCGCATTAGAACTCCAACAAAATGAATACTTAAAATCTTTATAGAATGGTTCGGCTATTAAATTATCCTTTAATTTCTCCTTTATACCAGGTAAAACAAGCTCAATTTTCTTTTGTTTTTCCTTTAAGTCTATGCTTATCATAAATTCTCCTGTTTCTTAATAAAACGCTGTATCCATTGATTTTACTAGCTTATCTATTTTACCTCTTACATTTGTGAAATTTAAGATACACGTTTCTATAATTTAAGTATAACATATGTAAATTTTCGCAAACTACTATCTTTTAATTTTTTTGATTTTGGTATTTAAGATTAGATAATTTATATATGAGTAGCAACCTGTAATCAGTTCCCTTATATTTATCCTCAACACATTCATCATACCTCTCTGGCAGATTTACTTTTTCTTCCTGACACCTATTGACAATATTCTTTGCATTATATACGACAGTCAAATCGTCTTTAACATCCACATAGTCAAAAATTTTTCTTGTATCGTATTTTACTGCCGGTAGTATTCCTTTACCAAAATATCCTCCAACAGCTCCGCTATGATACCCATTCCACATACAAGCAACATCCAGATATTCATAGTAAAATGCCTTATGATTTTCTTCGGGATAGAATTCTTTTTCTTTTTTCATTTTCGAGTATAAGCTTTTGTAATTATCATGCTTCCATGGTTCAGAAATGATAACTGTCTTTGCTAAATCTAAATCTACTGTTGTATTATCACTATACTGATACCCTATCATTTCTGAATCCATTCTATGAAATGGGAATAAATATCTAAAACGCTCTCTCCCTCGATATAACTCTAGGTAACTGGCGTGCTTTACTTCTTTTCTGAGTAGGTCAATAACAAAATCCAAATACTCATTATCATTATTTTGATAGTACCAACTCTGAACATTGTATAACAGACACTTATATTGCTCTCTATCCCCTTTATATCGTTTAGTATTTCTAAGTGGTGAATAATCTGCAACTTCTCTTTTTCTTTTTCGGCTGAATATCATAACAATGCTTCCTTCTTCTCAATTCTCTCTATCAAGTCGATTATAGCATTTTTCACCTCTAAGGACAGTGCAATATTTTTTGCATCATCTCCTATTTCCACACCTAGCACCTCATCCTCAAGAAACTCTCTCATCTCATGAAAGAAAGTTCCATAACCCTTATTTTTATATAGCAAATATATTTCTGGAATACGCATCACATAGTATGATGTGAAAGTCTTACAGTCTACATTTCCAGGTAAACCTCTTGTTGGATACCTGAATGTTGTATCCATCTTAAAATATAAATCTGGAAGAGCTGTTACCATTTCTTTAAATTCGCTTAATGCTTCTTTCAGTTCTTTGCTTTCAAAATCTACAGTAAACGGATTATCATATTTTTTGCAAAACTTAACTAATTCCTTTAGCTGAGTATTGCCTTGCTCCAACTCCTTTTTATTTACCTTTTCCATACTATATCCCCGTCTTTAAAGCTTGTTATTCTTCTTTATTTTTTTACTTGAACGAAGCTAACATAAATAAAGAATATAAATTAGATACTATAACAATTAACAATATAAGTTTGATAAGAAAATTATTATTATATTCTTGATTTAATAAAAGCCCTACTAACCTTCCAATATAAATTGCAGATGCAATAGTAATTATTTGTAGCATTTCTTTCATTTCACACCTCTATTCTATTTTCAAGAATATATGTAAGAGCCTTTATTAAATACTCTTCCCTTAGTCCTTTCTTTACATTATCAGGAAATAATGAATCATCTACCCTATATCTTTTTATCCTTGCTTTAGGTTCTTGATATTTTACGTTGCTGTTTGCAATAGTTTTCATATCTTTATCGTCTATTTTTCTTTTCTCACTTTCGCTTCTTATAGCCTTTGCGATATCTGTATCTATTTCCATTCCTTCATGAAGAAGTCCTTCCATTAATGCTTGTTCATTGCTTCTTAGATATGATAACTGTTCAGCAATATCTTGTGTTATTAATTTTTCTTCATAGCATGTGTAAAGCGGATAAATTAGATATGTAAGACGAATTTTTCTACGAACAGTTTTTTCTCCTATTCCATATTTCTCTGCGATAATTTCCGCAGAAGTTTTATTATTTAACTTCTGGTCGCTCTGACCAGAAGTTGATTCTGTATCATTTTCTGACTTCTGGTCGCTCTGACCAGAAGTTGATTCTGTATCATTTTCTGACTTCTGGTC
>CABTXQ010000053.1 GCA_902488835.1 uncultured Ileibacterium sp. | reverse complement strand
TTCTTACCCTTTTGAATAATCAATTCCCCGTCTTCAAAATCCGATAAAGTAACGACTCTCTTTCTATCGGTGACCTTATCTTGGTTCAGTTTGATTCCTCCCTGTTCGATAGTTCTGAATCCCTCACTTGTGCTTTTTATAAGTTTCAGTTCTTTAAGAAGGTTGATAAGTCCCTCCCCATCACCATCAAATCTTGATTTATCAAGCTCTGTTGTAGGCATATTCTCTGAGCTTCCGGCACCTGCCATGAATATTTCCCGAGATGTTTCAAGTGCTTTATTTGCTTCAGCTTCTCCATGAACGGTCTTTGTAATCTCAAAAGCGAGTATCTCTTTCGCCTTATTTATCTCTGCACCCTCAAGAGCTGAAAGCCTTCTGACCTCATCCATTGGAAGGAATGTTAGAAGCCTTAGGCATTTATCCACATCGGCATCCGCAACATTCCTCCAGTACTGGAAGAACTCATAAGGCGACACCCTGTCTTTATCGAGCCAAAGTGCTCCCTTTGCAGTCTTTCCCATCTTCTTTCCGTCACTTGTCGTGAGAAGTCCAAAGGTCATTCCATAAACGTCAGTTCCGCATGCTTTTCTCGTAAGATCTACGCCTGCAATTATATTCGTCCATTGGTCTGCTCCGCCCATTTCCATCTTCAATCCGAAATCTCTTGCCATGACCATGAAGTCATAACCTTGAAGGAGCATGTATCCAAACTCATAGAAAGAAAGCCCCGTCTCTCTTTCCATTCTCGTCTTAAATGCATCTGATCTTAGCATCTGTCTTACATTGAAAAGCTTTCCTATCTCGTATGAAAACTCTACATAATTAAGCGGTCTTATCCACTCAGCATTATTGACACTTACCGCAAATCCTTTCTTCGGTTCACGGTTTTGTTTACCAGGAACATAGACTCCATTATTTCCTGTATATTTCCATTCATCATCAAAAGGCATATATTTATCAAAAAGTTTCTTGAAATTCCTGCAGTTATAATCTATTTCCTCTACTGTCATAACTTTCCTCATATCAGTTCTTCCGGAAGGATCTCCAATCATGCCCGTTCCGCCACCAACCAAAGCAACAGGGGTGTGACCATACTTTAGCATATAGCTCATTGCTATTATCTGTATAAGATGCCCCACATGCAGGCAGTCGGCAGTAGGATCAAATCCTATGTAGAATTTGATTTTTTCTCTTCCGAGGAGATTTCTTACACCATCTTCATCCGTGACTCCGTCTATCATTCCTCTTTCTTTAAAAACATCATACACATTATCAAATTTGCTGACGCTGTCAGGTATTTTTATAATAGTATCCATATTAACTTCCTTTCACCTATATTCTTACAGAATTTTATCTATTTTGTTCCGTAAAGCCTGTCCCCGGCATCACCAAGTCCAGGCAGAATATAGGCATTTTCATTGAGCATCTCATCTTTTGCAGCTATGTAGATATCAACATCAGGATGAGCTTTTTGAAGTGCATCAATTCCCTCAGGTGCTGCAATAATACATAAGAATGAAATCTTCTTTGCTCCTCTTTTTTTAACAGACTCTATCGCGTCTATTGCACTTCCTCCCGTGGCAAGCATTGGATCCACAACAAAAACCTCTCTCTTGTCAATATCTACGGGAAGCTTACAATAATATTCTATAGGCTTATGTGTATCGGGATCTCTATATAAACCGACGTGTCCGACCTTAGCATTAGGAACGAGAGCAAGGAATCCATCCACGAACCCGAGTCCCGCTCTTAGAATAGGAACGATTGCAATATCCTCTCCATCAAGCATCTTAACTGTGGTCTTAGTCATAGGTGTGTTAATATCTACATCCTTTAGTTCAAGATGCCTTGTTGCTTCGAACCCCATCAACATTGCAACCTCTTTTGCAAGTTCTCTAAAATCTTTAACAGTCGTTTCTTCCATTCTCATAAGTGCCGTCTTATGTTGAATTAACGGATGATCAAATACATATACTCTACCCATAGATTCCTCCTCTTTAATATTAATCTTCAAGCATCTTAATCCTGCGGAGGTGTTTCCCTCCGAGAAAATCTGTTGCAAACCATGTGTCAACGATTCTAAATGCAAGGTCTTCGTCTATAATGCGTGCACCCATGCATAGAATGTTCGCATCGTTATGCTCGCGAGACATCTTTGCAAGGTGTTCCGAATCGCAAAGTGCTGCTCTTACACCCTTAACCTTGTTGCAAGCTATGGAAATTCCTATTCCGGTTCCACATATAGCAATTCCTCTTTCGCATTCTTTAGAGGCCACTTTATTAGCTACAGCTTTTCCAAATATAGGGTAGTCGACTGATTCAATTGAATCAGTTCCTAAGTCGACGACCTCATATCCTTCATTTACAAGCTTATTCTTGACCTTCTCCTTGAGTTCATATCCTGCATGATCACTACCGATCGCAACTTTCATGTCTTCCTCCTATATTATAAGCAATAATTTATACCTATTCTGCAATATCATATCCTGCTGATTTAAGCATCCTATTCATAACACTGTACGAAAAGTCCGTATCACATAGTGCCACTATAAAAATTATTTCCGCTCCCTTTCGGTCGAGTTCTCTTAGCCTTTTGAAAAAATCCTCAGCTGCAGCTTTTGAGTCATTTTTATAGTCTATAATAAATGCGTTGTATCCTTCTTTCTTAGCTACGGAATAGAGTTTGTCCGCAATGGATCTCGTCCTTGCTATCCTTACCTTTGCCTTAGGTGCATAATGTTTATACTTCATTCCGGGAGCAATGGGCTTGAAGTCCTTCTCATCTGGATTCATATCGAGAGATTCATCATACCGTACCGGTGTTATTTCTCTTATCATAGTTGGTGTTATGAATCCTGGTCTTACAATAGTTGCAATCTCCCCAGTAACATCTACTACAGTTGACTCTATTCCAACCTTGCACGGTTCACCCATAAGCACTGCATCAATCCTGCCGTCCATATCTTCAATAACATCCTGCCAGGTTGTAGGACTCGGTCTTCCAGAAATATTTGCGCTTGGTGCAGCAATCGGCCTTTTGGCAGCTTTTATGAATTCCCTTGCAGTAAGGCTTCCTGGCATTCTTATTCCAACGGTAGATAGTCCGCCGGAGGTTATATACGGAATTGATTTTTTCTTTCTTAGAATAAAGGTTATAGGACCAGGCCAGAATCTATTCATTAATTTGTATATTATTTCGCTCGGAAGTCCTTTATCTTCTTCTATATATGCAATTTCTTCTATATCTTCTAACCTTGAAATATGCACAATTAGCGGATTATCTCCAGGCCTTCCCTTTGCCTTATATATAGATGATACGGCATCAGCGTTAAGTGCATCTGCCCCCAGTCCGTACACGGTTTCTGTTGGGAAAGAAACGAGTCCGCCTTCTCTGATAATCCTTCCGGCAAGCTCAAAGTTCTTCTTATTGAGTTCTAGTCTTAGAGTGTTTTTTTTCACCATAACCCGATAGATTTATTAGAACTCCTTCATCTTCTCCGCCTGATCGTGTGTAATCAGTGCATCAATAATCTCATCAAGGTCACCGTTAAGGACCTGCTCAAGTTTGTAAAGGCTCAAATTTATCCTGTGGTCTGTTATTCTGCTCTGTGGGAAGTTATATGTCCTGATTTTTTCCGACCTGTCGCCTGAACCTATCTGGCTCTTTCTTTCAGAGCTTATCTTGTCCTGCTGCTCTTTTAGCTTCAAATCGTATAGCCTTGATCTGAGGACCTTGAATGCCTTATCTTTATTTTTTATCTGAGACTTCTCATCTTGACATGTTACAACAAGTCCTGTAGGTACATGTGTAAGCCTTACCGCGGAATCCGTCGTATTTACACACTGCCCGCCATTACCACTCGCTCTATAAACGTCAACCCTTACATCGTTCGGATCAAGATCGACTTCGACATCGTCAACCTCAGGAAGAACAGCTACAGTTGCTGCAGATGTATGAACTCTTCCCTGGGATTCTGTCTCAGGAACTCTCTGAACTCTGTGTGTTCCGCTTTCATATTTAAGTCTCGAATATGCTCCCTTACCCTTGATCATGACGACGGCTTCTTTTACTCCGCCAACACCGGTCTCGTTATAGTCTATTATCTCTGTTTTCCACCTTCTGTCTTCTGCATATTTAAGGTACATCCTAAGCAGGTCATTGCCGAATAATGCTGCCTCATCTCCCCCGGTTCCCGCTCTAATCTCAACGATTACGTTCTTCTCGTCATTAGGATCCTTCGGAATCATAAGCACCTTAAGCTCATCACTTAATCTCTCAATCTTTGCCTCCTGCTCTTTGATATCTTCCTTTGCAAGTTCTCTCATTTCCTCATCTGATTCCATTTCAAGAATTTCCTTTGAGTCAGAAAGCTCAGTGTTCGCAAGCTTGTATTCCTTATATGCCTTTACAACCGGCTCAAGGTCGCTCATCTCCTTCATCAGCTTCTGCCATTTCGGTTGATTCGATATTACATCAGGATCTGCAACCTGTTTTGCAAGCTCATCGTATTTATCAATCGTAAAATCTAATTTTTCAAACATGTTATATTTTCCTTTTTATCTGTATTTCTTGACTAGATATTATATCATATTATTAATATATTATTGCATAAAAATAGGAGCCTCTTGGCTCCTTAAATAAATTTCTCTTATAGTCCGTATTTGCTCTTGAATTTTTCAACTCTTCCGCCACGGTTCGAGAACTTCTGTGTTCCTGTAAAGAACGGATGGCATTCCGAGCAAACATCAACTCTCATCTCGGCCTTGTCTGAGAGGACATTGAACGTATTACCACATGCGCAAGTTACTTTACATTCCTTATATTCCGGATGGATTCCTTCCTTCATGCGATTTACCTTCTTTCTGTAATTGTCTGCTTCGCAGTCCGATCCTCAGCGTGAGTGCCCAGCTGCTAACACAGCGTCATGATTATAACAAATGAATCTTGTTCATGCAAGGATTATTTTTAAAAGTCCGAGCGCTACTATGAATTCCTCTTTTTAGCTGCCATTACTGTTGTAGCGACGGCTATACCCATTAAAGAAATAATCAACAAAATATTATCGTTATCTCCCGTCTTAGGCTGACTACTAATTGGCGCCTTGTATTCGTACTTTACAACAGGAACAGGGAATAGAATAGCTTCACCTTTTTTACCGTTACCATCTACCGGATAAAGGATGGCTTCCTTATTGGCAGGATATTCGTATTTGCCTGTTTTCGTAGGCTTATTCACTAATTTCTCTGAATATTCAAGTACGACCGGTTTGTTAGGATATATTGTCTCATTTATTTTTAGATTTAATTTTTCATTATCTCCCTTTGTATATTGGAGAGTAAATCTATATGTCCCATCATCAAGTTTTCCAAAGCCATATCTGTTCGCACCGGTTTTAATAGGTTTTAGATTCTCATCTCCCACTTTAAGTGTGATTTTTTTAATATCATTTACAAAGTCAAAGTCTTTTCCTATGTAATCCTCTACATAAGAACCTTTTGAAATTTTATCCAGTACCGATTTCTTTAGCTCGTCAAAATCTGTATTAAGCTCACCTCCGTTTGAATTTCTCGTCATATATTTCAGGAAATTTGTCCCATCAAAGTCTGCGGCATTCTTGAAATATACATTCATATCGTATCCCTCTCCCAGCATTTCTTGGAATGTATCGTCCGTCTTCATAAAAGCAATGTCAATATTTGCTGGTGCATTGACATCTATCGGCGTTGTCTTTCTGCCACTTCCAAAATAAGCTGATCCGAAGTTGTACTCATATTCATACTGAGACCAGTTCTTCTCGGTATCATTATTTTGTTCTCTATAATAATCCAAATATTTTCCAAGCTTATTTGAATCTTTCATTGCCTCGGAAAATGTAAAATTTTTGCCATCATCGAATTTCTTAAAGTCATTCGGTGTGTTATATTCTCTACTTTGATATTCCCATATACCACCCTTTTTATCTCCACCATTAACATATGGTTGTCCAGTCGTTGGATTCGTCTGTTTCTTTGGATCTCCGAATGATCTGGTATATGCATTTTTATAATTTCCATCATTTGAATAAAGATATGTGGCTCCGTCGCTAATAAGTATTATATGTTTATTCTCAGCCTTAACTTCGGTATCTTTGTCAAGAATGTCTTTTGCTGCAAGAAGGCCCGCATGCATGTTTGTTCCCATGCTTACACTTGAATTCATTGCAGTTATGATATCATCATACCCTCCTACAACATCTGTCAAATCTTTTTTGATATTTCCTATCCTATTAAAGAGAACAACCCCGACCTTGATGTTAAGACCCTTTTCTTCAGCCTGGTTTTTAATGTCTTCAAGGAATGATTTTGCCTGATTATAAATATCGGCCTGTGCAGATGCACCTGATTTGTCGAGAACAAATACGATGTCTGACGGTAAAACTTCCTGTTTCCCGGGGAATGACAACCTGACTCTTGTCTCGAGATTTTTATCCAGTTCAGATGCTACTTTTTCGTTTTTATCAAAGGTTTGATTATTGTTTTCTTCTGAAGATGCGGCATAAATATTGGGGTTACCTACTATAATGGTCAACGTCATTATAAATGCGATAATCAATCCTACAGATTTTTTAAGCTTTTTGCTCATTTCTTTAATTGCCTCCTTGTAATAAAATTTTTTAAACAAAAAATAGAGGAATAAAACCTCAATAATTGGCTTTTCTTTCCTCTATTATTTTAATTATAGTGGTATTACAAAAAATGTCTGTCTGTCTGTCTGTCTGTCTGTC
>CABTXQ010000052.1 GCA_902488835.1 uncultured Ileibacterium sp. | reverse complement strand
TCGCTTGTATTAGAAATACCGCTTATCAGTCTCTTCCACGATGAGAAGAGCAAGTTAAGCGGTGCAAATAGATACATTAGGAAATTTATGAAAGGTGCAATAAAAAGTGAAAACTCTTCATCCTTCTCTTTTGCAAAGTTTTTAGGAGTAATTTCACCAAAAATAAGCACAAGTAAGGTTATTACAACCGTCGCAACAGTTCCTCCAACAGGACCTAACAATTCTATAAACATTATGGTTGCAATAGCAGTACAAGCAATATTTGCTATATTGTTTCCAATCAAAATCGTTGAAAGCAGTTTGTCATATTTTGAAACAAGCAAAAGAACAAGTTCCGCATTCTTAACATCTTCGTTTGCAAGTTTTTTGATTTTTGCGGTATTAAGCGATGTAAAAGCCGTCTCGGTCGCAGAAAATATACCTGAAAAAGCTATTAGCACAATAATACTGATAATATATTTAGCCAATTATCTCCTCATTCAACCATTATGTTATCAACCTATGTCTGAAAATACGATACGTAATTATACTATATTGTTGTGTTGAATTAAAGAATAGCTAACCATAATATTATGAATGCTTTTTAGCAAAGTCTATAAAAGCCCTTGTAGAATCTTCTACGAAGGTCTTAGTTTTTTCAATGAGATTTCCTTCCTCATCAAAAAGTGTGTGGGCGGCTGAGATATAGACCTCCGGTTGATTCATTGTTATAAGATTTACATAAACAAAGTTTTCTTTTAGTGCAAAATTACCCTTCATTCCACCTGATGAACCCATAGATGCAGAAAATACCGCAGCTACCTTTCCATCCCAGAGATTACCATTTGGATCACGGCTTCCTATGTCTATGACGTTTTTAAGAGTTGGGGCGAGAGATCTGTTGTATTCCGGGGTAAAGAAGATATATCCGTCATATTTTTTAAGTTCTTCTCTGATCCTTACATACTCTTCCCTCGGATTTTCGCCATCATCATCTTGGTTATAGAAAGGAAGGTAAGAAATATCAATTATTTCTGCTTCGTTACCTTCATTTATTACCTTTTTCGCTAGTTCTGCTATCTTTTTGTTAAAAGAATCCTTTCTTAGGGAACCTACTAATAATCCTATTTTCATCTTTTACCTCCTTAATCTTCAAATTTTAAATCATCTCTTATAAAATTACCTGTATTTAAATCGTTAAAGGCCTCTTCAAGTTCCTTCTGAGTATTCATTACAATTGGTCCTGCCCAAGCAACGGGTTCTTTTAATGCCTTTGTGCTTATAAATAGTATTTGTGCAAAGTCGCTGTCACTTTTGATTGTAAGCTTATCGCCATTTGTAAGCTTAGCAGCTGTCTTTTCTTTTATAATTTCCCCTTCAATGATGATATCCCCAAGAAGTGTAAAAACCATAATTGAGGAATCTTCATCGGTATCAAGTGTGATTTCTCCATTAGATTCAAGATGGATGTCATAATAGTCTAATGGCAGGTGACGACCCTTAAATCCCGTATATCCCTTATATGATCCCGCCAAAAGACGGATTATTCCATAAGGAAATTCTATTTCCTTTATATTATCTTTTCTTATTGCATGATAGTATGGTTTTGAAAGCTTATCATTCATAGGAAGATTTAGCCAAAGTTGAACTCCCAAAAGTCTATCCGCCTCAGGTACCTTTTCCTCATGTAATATACCGCTTCCGGCATTCATCCACTGAACTTCTCCGTCTGTTATAGTATCCTCATTGCCAAGAGTATCCTTGTGGACCATTTTACCCCTAGCTAAATAAGAAATAGTCTCTATGCCTCTATGAGGGTGCAGGGGAAATCCCGCCGTATATTCATCCGGATTTGTGCTGTCGAATGAATCCAGCATGAGAATTGGATCAAATTCTTTAACAGTCTGATTTCCAAGGACTCTAACTAGACTTACGCCTGCACCATCTTCTGTTCTAAATCCGGTTACCTTGCTTTTCACTTTTCTTTTAGTCATATTCCCCTCCTGTTCTGTATTATATAGCTTATCATATTGCAATGGATTAAAAAAAATAGTCTGCTATAATTAGGCTTATGAATAAGAATAATCAAAATACAAATGGGATATTTTCGATGATAATCGCTTCGGTCTGTTTTGCCATGATGTCCGTAATGGTTAAGCTTTCAGGTGGCAGGATTCCTCTTTTTCAGCAGGTATTCTTTAGAAATATTGTGATGATATTTTTTGCTGTCATTACTCTATATATTCAAAAGATAAGTATAAGGGTTGAAGGAAAATATGTTTTTCGTTTGTCTCTAAGATGTATCTTTGGATTTCTTGGTGTGATCACACTTTTTTATGCAAATAATCACCTTTACCTAGCCAACGCACAGATTTTACAAAAGACAAATCCGTTATTTGTTGCAATATTTGCCATTTTTATTCTTAAAGAATCTCCTACTCTTAAGCGTTCTCTTACCCTCATAGGCGGTTTCATCGGTGCATTTATAATTATAAATCCAACCGGCGATTTTCACGATCTCAAAGCTTCGATTATAGGCATATCTTCTGCACTGTTCGGTGCAATCGCTTATACGATGGTCGGTAAGATGTCAGGACATGTTGACAAAATGGTCATTATATTCTATTTCTCTTTGTTTTCGAGTATTGCTTCAATCATTCCTATGAGCAGGGTATATGTTACACCTACTGGAAAAGAGTGGCTCTTTCTCATCTTAATTGGAATATTTGCTGCCGGTGGTCAATATTTTATCACCAAGGCATACACAGTCGGAAGAGCTTCAACTGTTGCAATGTTTGACTACACTGGAGTGATACTTTCTCCGATTCTCGGCTTTATCATCTTTAACGAAAATATTTCGTCACGTATAATAATCGGAATGGTCCTTATAATTATATGTGGGTACCTATCTACAAGGATAAAGGAATCTTAATAAAATTATTCAGCAGATTTCAGTGATTCAACCATGTCAACATTTATAAGCTTTCTGTACATTACAATACTTACGATAATTGTGAATGCAATTGTAAGAAGTGTAGAGAAAATATAATCCTGTACTGAAAGTTTTGCGACGAAATAAATTGAGCTGACATCGATTTTAGAGATTATAAATCTTAAAAGAAGATTCCCTATAGGAAGGCCAAATATAATCCCAACTATCGTAAGTATAAAATTCTCACGATACATATAGGCTGAAACTTCTCTATTTCTGAAACCGAGAACCTTTATTGTCGCAATTTCACGTATTCTTTCAATGAGATTTATATTCGTTAAATTGTAAAGGACGACAAATGCAAGTAGCCCTGCACATATTATTACGAGGAAAACGACTGCATCAAGGCTTCCTATCATTTCATCAAATCTTTTTACAAGGTCAATATTTATTACAGCACCGCTTGCGAGATACGTTTTTGATATCTCTGTAACCTGTTTCCTCATTCTCTTTTGGCTCATATTATCTGGTTTTTTAACAATTGCTGAATTGAGATCAAGCTTGTTTTCTGATGATTTCTCATATGTCGATGTGTTAATTATTACAGGTTCACCTACATAATTCTCAAATATAGCACTTACTCTGACCTTCATTTCAGCTCCATTTGTCTTGATATTTAAGCTATCTCCCGGTTTTATATCATATTTATCCCCGAGTTTTCTGCAAATTGCAATTTCGCCTTCTTTTGGAAAATCAAGTTTGCCATTTTTATCATGCATGTCAATAAATTTGCGAATTTTATTATCATCTGTAATTGTAACATTCACATCATGTTTCTTGTTTTTGAGGTTGATTGTACCCTTCCCCTTATATACATATTTAATCTGAACATCATTGAAGCTTTTATCGTTTTTTACTGCATTTTCTTCAAATTCATTTTGACGAGATTCAGTCATGTCTTTTTGAAAAAAAATACTGTAATCATATTTGGTTATCTTATCGTATTGATAGTCTATTGAGCCTTTGATAGTTGTCTTGATTCCAAATCCCGCAACAAGGAGTGCCGTACATCCGCCTATACCTATCACCATCATAACAAGTCTCTTTTTGTACCTGAAAACATTCCTGATTGGAACCTTGTGAAGGAATCCGAGCCTGCTCCAGATAGGTTTAATTCGTTCAAGTAATATTCTTTTGCCGTTTTTTGGAGCCCTAGGTCTTACAAGTGCGGCAGGCACCTCTCTAAGTTCATTAATACAAGAAAAACATGTTGCAAAAATCGCTGACGAAACAGCTACTCCAATGCATACAGCTCCAAACGTCGGATTGCTTACATGCACAGATTTATCCGTAAAGTCATACATTTCACTATAGGCATTCCAAATTATACTCTGAAAGATCCTGGTTCCTGCAATATATCCTGCTGTAGCCCCAATAAGAGTTGCCGTTACAGAATATAGAAGGTATTGAGAGAGGATTGCCCCACTTCTATAACCCATTGCTCTAAGGCTTCCTATCTGTATTCTGTGATCATCTATCATTCTCGTCATAGTTGTCATGCATACAAGAACAGAAACCATTAGAAAGAAAAGCGGAAATATCTTTGCAACACCGTTAAGAATATCTGCGTTATCTTTGAATGTTATGTATCCCGTATTATCCTTTCTATCTGTAAGATATGAACCTTCAGGCTTCCATGACCTAATATCTTTCTTTACTTCTTTAAGCTTAGTATTGTATTCGTCAGAGTAAGCGGTGTTCCATCCCTTCATACGCATATAAAGCGTTGTATAAACCGGTGAATCAAAGGCATCAGGCAGCGTATACATGAAGCTATCCACTTCTCCAAGCCCGAGATTTGTGCTTCCTCTTTCAAAGTCAAGGTAGACGGGAGATGTTACGATCCCAACAATCTTGAATTCTTTTACTGAAAACATTGAATCTATTATTTCATCATTATTTTCAGAGATTATAATCTTCTGACCTATGTCTTTTTTTGAATAATTCTTATAATCCGCTAGGCACTCACCATCTTCTCTTGGCATTCTCCCATATTTGAGTTTTGGGACATTTATATCATTAGCCATTGACATTATATGGAATATATATTCTTTTTCTGAATCTTCAGAAGAATCTCCATATCTAACAAGGGCATCTGTCTCATAAATTCCCTCTGCCTTACCAATGTCTTTTAATTTCCCCGCCGAATCTACATCTTCTTGTTTGATTCCGAGCTTAGATTGAAGTTTAAAATCATACACTTTCTGATTTTTATAATATTTATCAGCTGTATTAAGCATCGATTCTTCGGTAGTTCTTATTCCTCCGAAAAATCCCACTCCAAGTGCAGCGATAAGTGCTATCGCTATAAATCTGCTGAATGTCTTCTTTATTTCTCTTGCAATATTCGTAATTAGCATTGCAGCTCCTCTACCATTCTATCTTATCGACAGGGACAGGATTTGGGACCTTTTCCTCTGCATATATATGTCCGCTCCTCACCTTTATAACCCTGTCCGCCATTGCGGTTAAAGCCTTGTTATGGGTTATAATTATAACTGTCATACCATCTTTTCTACTTTTGTCCTGAAGAAGCCTAAGTATTTGCTTCCCTGTGTGATAGTCAAGGGCTCCCGTAGGTTCATCACACAAGAGAAGCTTCGGATTCTTCGCAAGGGCTCTAGCTATCGCAACTCTTTGTTGCTCACCTCCTGAAAGCTGAGCAGGGAAATTATGCATCCTTCCCTCTAACCCCACCTCTCTCAATGTTTCCTTAGGATCAAGCGGATCAAGTGAAATCTGCGTTGCGAGATTTACATTTTCTTCTGCTGTCAGATTCGGTAATAGATTATAGAATTGAAATACGAACCCTATATCTTTACGCCTGTACTCAATGAGTTCTTTTCTACTCATATTTGAAATTATTCTATTATCAAGTGATACAATCCCCGTTGTCGGCTTATCCATTCCTCCGAGAATATTTAATAGTGTTGTTTTACCGGCACCTGATTCACCTACAACAATTGTAACCTCTCCTTTTTCCGCACCAAAGGATATACCGTTAAGTGCTGTAATCTCAACTTCTCCTGAACGATATGTCTTGGTTACATTCTTAAATTCAACATAGTTCATAAAGTGCCTCCCTATCCGTATCAATTTCATTAAAATCGTCCATGTCAAATTTTATCACAGTTTGACACACCTTTCTATATGATGTATCATTTGTAATCGATAATTCATAATTATAAGACATATGCACATCAATAGAGGTTAATTAATGAATACAAGAACTATAACTACATCTGCACTTTTTGTCGCTATCATTGCAATTTGCTCATGGATATCTGTGCCAGTTCCCGGTACTGCCGTTCCAATTAATCTAGGTACGTTTGGAGTTATAATGACAGGATATGTGCTTGGAAAGAAAAATGGTGTTATTTCAGTAATAATATTTTTGCTTTTGGGTGCAATTGGTCTTCCTGTATTTCATGGTTTTACAGGTGGAATTGGAATTTTAATGGGTCCAACAGGGGGGTTTCTTATTGGATATATAGCCCTTGCATTTTGTGCCGGAATGGCTTCTGAATTGAGTGCCAGATTTTCAATCAAAAAAATTGCAGGTTATATAATTAGTGTAATTATCGGTGAATTGATTCTATATACTGCAGGCGTTATGTATTTTATGGCCTTAACAAAGGCTTCCCTTGCAACAGCATTATTGGCTTGCGTATTACCATTTCTTATTGGAGACGGGATCAAAATGTTCTTTGCTTACCTTGTTGGAGAAAGAGTTATTAAACTTGAACATGCCGGCTATACAAGGTAGTATTTTTGCACTATACTCTAAAATTCAAATTTCTTGGTCCGTTAGCTCAGTTGGGAGAGC
>CABTXQ010000051.1 GCA_902488835.1 uncultured Ileibacterium sp. | reverse complement strand
TTACTATAAATGCCTAAGCTACTTCACAGCAATACAACCCCAACCATCATAGACCCCGTCATATTCTTCTGCCAAATCCATGAGATACCAGACAATTTCATCGATATTCTCAAAATCATCTTCTCTTCCGACCACAAGTTGATATGGATATTCCGTATCATAAGCTTCGCTGTCATCATTACTTTCCGATTCAAGTTTTTGAAACCCTTTTTCTATCACTTTCGTTAGAAATGCTTTTCTTTGTTCTTCGATCTTAAAGTACAGACAATGCTCAAGAATTCTTGGTACCAGGCTGTCGCCATCATTTTTTATTGCCTCGATGAGCCTCATATTCATAATACTTTGGTATTCATAGTTGTCAGGATAAAGTCCCTTAAAATACATTTCCCAGTCCTTATCTTCAACTGCTGCCAATGTGTATACATAATCAGGGAAGTTTTCTGATATCATCTCAGATATTTCATCTGCATAACCCGACTCATTCTTAGCATAGGCATAGATATGTACACGCTCGTCGCATTTCACTACGCCTGCCAAAATATCTCCATGTTTTTCAATAATCTCTAACACGGCGTCTTCTACCTGATATAAATATTCCCCTTCTTCTATTGTAGGAAATCCGTTGTCATCAGCATTCTTATATAATATTTGTAATCGTAGTCTTTTAGGGTAGTTAGAAGTTGACTCGAAGTCCATAAGAGCTAAATTGAGCCTAATCACAGCTGGCAAATCGCAGGCAAATGCTCTGCATAAATAAATGCCCCAATCTTCATCAATTTCGGCAGTTTCTTGAGTTATAACCCTCTCAGTAGCCGCATTTACGCTTTGCTTTCTTTTTTCCGCTTCTTCTTTACATTCTTTTACGACTGCCAAAGCATTCTCATCCTCAGGATCAAGCTCCGCCCAGCGCATTGCATAGGGAATAGCTTTTTCATCCTCATCTGCTAAATACTGATACCCATATGCCATACGCATATTCCATTCTGCTTTGTCTTTACCCTCTGCTCTAACTGAATTTAAAGTGTCTATGGATTTTAACAACATCTTATCACCAATGAAATTAGGAGTTCCTTTATCATCGTCACCGATAACAGCGAAGTTTTGATATGCACGAGCAAGCTGATAACATACCTTATAATCTCTTTCTCCGATTGAAATACTTTCCAATGCATCTATACATTCTGTATACTTATCTTCGTCTGTAAGCTTGTCTATATACGCAAAAAATTCTTTCCTGTTTTCTCTTTGATATTTCATAATTACTCCTTATTATCTCATTTTTAATCTATTTTCTTTTCCGAAAAATCCATCTATAATTTCATTTGTAAGATGAAAGTTGTATGTTTTGTTATTATACTTTTTTCCATCGTCTTTATCCTTTTCCCATTAATAAATTTTATTTTTCTATTTCAATACCATTCAGATATGCGAATTTAATCATAATTGCTCCAGAAAATTCCGAATAACTCAAACTAATATTTTCTGTAGGTATACTTTTTAATGATTCATAAAAGCTAATATACCTACTTTTCATTTTATTTTCTTTGAGGATTTTATTGAAATACTGCTGTGCTTTATTTTTCCCAGCAAAATAGTACATATAGTATAACAAACTAGCTGATGTACAACTTCCTTCTAAAATTCTATCAATATTGGCTTGAGTGTTCTCAAAATAATCAAAAATTGGAATAATATGTATTTTAATAAGCTTGCTTACTTCTTCCACAGTACATTTATAGCTTGCACCTGCAAGTTGCCACCACTCATGCGGTTCTCCTGAACTTAACGAGCCTAAATCCCCGCCATATATAAGGCCATGATTGATACCAACCTTTTTTATGGATTTGGAGTAAATACCAATATGCGGAATAAATTTTACGCTATATTCGCAATTGTACCTGCTTGCCTGAAAGTATATTTCAAAAATAATATCTTTATTTTTAGCAACTCTCTTTAATTTTTGACCTTTAGCAAGCACCTTAAAATCATGGAATTTACTTGCTATTTCTTGCCATGCTTCTTCACATAATTTTCTGGGTTTCATTTCTTTATTATTGCCTTTCACTCATTTATCTTTTATCTAACATTAAAAGCACAACACCGCAAATCGCAAGTATAAGCCCACATATACCTATGAAAACTCTGTAACCTTTCTCGCCCCACACTTCAAAGATAAAGGCATGGCGTGCCTTGTCCCCTCCTGTTGCTCGATACACCCATTTCCAGTCTCTTATCGCACCTATTAAAAATAATAGTCCGCCTGCTATCAACACATATTGATAATGTGCTTTTAAAAATTCAAATACTCCGTCCATATTGTTTCTCTATTTCCTCCACCAAGATTTCTTTGTTTCCGCTTCATAGGTAATTTTCAATGTGTCTTGCTCCGGAAGAGCAATACCTCTGCTTAATGTGATTTTATGCTTGTCTTTTTTTGAAAGCCCTATGGTCTCACCATCCTGTAGGTCTGCATCCGTAAGGAGTATGTATGATACGATTGAAGATATAAACTCCATTAGCTTCCCCGGAATTTCATCTGCATCTATTATCTCAAGTTCATACTTTCCAAACACGTCCATTCCATAAGTGTATGCGGATATTCCCTTGTCAGTTTGATAAAGACCGAACCATATCCAGTTAAAAATAGGCAATGCCTGTTCTTTAATCATTTGAGCGGAGTCGATATAATAATTTGGTTCAAAGACCACTCCGCTTGTAAATACGCCTATGGCATTTTCCTGCATGCTGCAAGCTGACACAATCTCAGTATAAATAAGTCCTCTTTCTTTTATATCTTCTCCATCACCTAAAACAGCAACGACAATATGTGCCTTATGGCTTTTGGTAACCTCTACCGCTTCCCTCCACATATAATTATTGGAAGCATTGATTTCCGCCTCTTCGTTTGGCACAGGAGCCGGGAATTTACTGATAACCACCCGACATCCATTGATATCTGTAACGATTGCATCGTCAGCTTCATCTGTTAAATCTTCACTTGGGATTTCAATGTTCCACTCATCTCTAAGATCTTTTATCAGTTTATTCTTATCCCAACAATCCTCTGAAAGCAGAACGCTTCCACAAAATTTTCCTATGCTATCGCTATTCAAAACTTGCACCTCCACTCTCTCATTTAATTAATAAATCGTAATCAATACATTACCATTGGCTTCCAATATCTTTTTATAAAAGTCTTTCATATTTTGGAAATAATCCATAATTTCTTCTTTAATTTCATCAGCTTCTTCCTCATAATCCCAAATATTCGGGTACAAGTCTGCTTTTTTACACTCTTCCATACTAAATTTTTTTAAAGCCTTTTCTATATCGAAACTTTCTAATGTTAAAACTATATCTTCAATCCTTGACTTTTCTGTGTATGCCACAAACTCTTTATGAGCATTTTCTCTCCTGCAAAGGTGAGTTGTGATATATATTTCATCGTCTGTCTTATCTCCGTTACAGATATAGTCTATCGCCTTTTTCAGCATTTGATTTTATTCACTTAATTAACTGTAATTCATGAACCAATTCTATAGATTATTTTTCCAATATTATATATGTTGATTATTGCACTAACAGGCTCTTTACCCTCTTGCCAAATCCATCCGGAATATATTGTACGATATCCGTTATACCCTTCAGACAGAATCTCAAATTCAGCATTTGAGTACTGTTTTGCATACTCAGTTAAACTTATGGCTTTTCCTGAAAAATCCCCTTCACAAACTATTTTATCAAAAATTAATATATTACAATCATCAATGTCAATTTCTGTAAAATCAATTTCGCCAGTATAAATAATTTCTCGTTCTTCTGTATATTGGAATATCTTATCTAGCTTTAATCTCAGTAACCTCTCTTGGTATTCAATATTTATAATACGGCTATCATGTAAACTTAGAGGAATATTGCTTTCTCTATTTCTTATTAATTCCTTGCTCATAGTAACCTCATGAATTCGAATTTTTCTTCCTGAATTTTTTTATGTGCTTTCATAAGCTTTTCCTTATCTGTCTTATTCATAAGAATCCCCTCTTCAAGCTTATTCCTCATTGCTCTTCAATCTCTACAAACTTGAAAATTCTTTATCAAATGATAAGTATCCTTAAATCTCAGCCCCTAAATCTTTCTATCTCTTGTAAATTCATCATAAATATCTTCAAGTGTAGACGCCGGTGATAGTGTTCCTAAAATATAAACTTCTAATTCAACTTGCCCTATTTTTTCTATTTTATCTAATAGAACTCCCAAATCTTTATGATTGAACCAACAATCTGTACTAAGACAATATGATGTGTTCTGTTTAGTACACGCAATTTGACTGTTTAAGAAATCGTCCATATCGGGTTTCTCTTTTTGTAATAAACGGGTACAAGCTAAATTGTATTCTAACTTTCTCGGTCTTTCATCTACTGATGAAACGAAACAAACTCCATATTCATTATCAAACTTTATTACAACAACATCTCCCGTATTAAAGTACGGCACTCGTTTTATCTTACCTTTTGGCACTTTGACGGGCTTGAGATTTTCACGCTGTAATTGAATTGCTAATTTATCTAAAACCTTTTGTCTTTGTTTCAATGCTTTGCTGTCGATTTCACGCCAAAATTCGTTAGCACCTTTTTCAATCACTTCTAAAGCTCTGTTTTTTATCTCATCGGGCAAATGTCCTATTTTCCATAAAGAATAGGCAAGTGAAGTCCAGTAAATCTCTGCGTAAAAATCATTAGAGCAATAAATTTTTTCGTCTGCCAGCATTTCCGCTATAATTTTTTCTGCACTTACTCCGTCCTTATAGTTTTCTACAACATAGTTGTAAATATCATATCCGTCATCACTGTCTATTATCTTTACACCGTCTATTGCCATAGAAATACACTCACTTTCATTCCAATTTATAATTTATCTACCAAACATTGTTTCAAGCCATTTTTTTGCATTTTCAGAATTGCCGTCTATGGGCGTTGTATGATTGTTTGTAAAAGCTTCCCACTGCCAGTCCTCACCACCTACACAGCCTATTTTTGTGTACTCTTCCAAAAATTCTACAAACGAATTTGCCATAACATAACCATGTAAATCGCTTCCATCATGGCTCAAATATACGATTTTTCCATAGGTCTCTTCTTCTAAATCAATAGCCAATAAATCACCATTTTCTACATCCTGAAATGCCAATTTGTTGTGAAAAATCTTGTCATATGGGTTGTTATAGTCAGGATAACAAACATCAATCCAATCTTTTCTGCTTTCTTCCCAAATAGCAATGAGGTCAATACCGAAGTGTAAAGAACCCGCAAATATTCCCGCTAACTCATCCGGCAAGGCTAAAAGTTCTTTATCTTCACTGTAAAGACTCCAGAAAAACTCTATGTGAGAAGATATATTCATAAGTGCCCAGCGAAAATCCTCCGGCAGCTCATAGCCTAATTCTTTTTCAATGTTTGAAATCTCTTTTTCTGTTGCAACTTCCTTACAGATAATTTTGCTCGTATATCCGCCTAATTCATCGACTCTATCTTTAAAGCAGGAGAGTCTCTCCAATATTTTCTCTTTCATGGCACAAATCCTTTTCCCTTCATAAAACCGGTTTTTTTTAGATTCAAGACTTACCTTGAACACAATTTTCCTTCAGATACAAGCATAGTAATAAACTCCTCAAAGCTATTAGCAAGAACTTGAATCTCATAATCATATTCTTGAAAGCATACTGATACTTTTGGTTCTCCCTCGTTGCCACAGTCTCTATAATCTAAATAAATCATATCATGTCCACCGGATTCTGTATCTGCAATAATAATTCCTATATCCCGTGGATATTCCCATTCTGTAAACCAGAATTCATTGCCATATTCCCCAAATATGGAATGGCTTTTTTTGCTTCCTATACCAAAGAAACCTGTAATACCAATTTCTTCTACTTCATTTCCTTTGGCGTATTCGTTTATCCAATAGTTTTTTATCGGTTTCCCACCATTTTGAATTTTCATCAGTTCAATATACGATTCCGGCAGCCTATATCCGAGCTTACTTTCGGTCGTAGAAACCATTTCGTCTGTCAAAGTTTTTTCGACATAGTTTTCAGTAAAATATTCATGTTGATGCCAAAAATTTTCTAAATTTATTTCTTTTTTATTCTTCAAACTTTTCCTCCACATTAAAAATCACTTCGCAATCGCAGCCGGCACCATTTTCTTCCAAAAATTCTATTACCTTTTCACTTTCTATATTTTTAGCTTTCAGGAACTCATTTGTTAAAGAAAAATCGTGCTTACATTCTATTGTTTCTGATTTATGATCGAGGTAATCAAATAATTCATAAAATAGCTGCCTCTCCATGGGCAAGCTATCTTCAAATTCTTTTTCCTGAGCTTTTTTATATTCATCTATAAGTTTTTTATTTTTCATCCGTTCCACCTTATTCAAACAAATATTTTATCAATATTTTTCTCTGAGAATATAATCTCCTGAATATAACCATACAGATGAACCATCATCCTTCTTATATTCTTCCCAGAACTTAATATCATCCGTTTCATTATCAATAGCTATACGATATGAAGAAAATCCGCCTCGCCCATCAATAGGAGGCATACGCTCTAGTTGATACTTTTTTACCATGCCAACTTGTTGTTCTTTTAGCAAGCGTAGCCAACCTAACGCCTTATCCAACTGTTTTAGATCAGTTAAGCGTTCTTTTTCCCCATTTTTTAGGGAAACTATAACTAATTATCTCTCTTTTTCTAATAAATTTATTGCATACTCCATACTTTACCCCCTTACTATAAATGCCTAAGCTACTTCACAGCAATACAACCCCAACCATCATAGACCCCGTCATATTCTTCTGCCAAATCCATGAGATACCAGACAATTTCATCGATATTCTCAAAATCATCTTCTC
>CABTXQ010000050.1 GCA_902488835.1 uncultured Ileibacterium sp. | reverse complement strand
GGAGGGAATAGGCCCTGTGATGCCCGGCAACCCTAAGGCGGATGTTTAAAAAGATATCTTAACACCATCTTAAAGGTGCTAATTCCTACAGAGCATTGCTTTGAAAGATGAGGATTGATAGAAAATCAGCCTCTCTTAGCTATGCAAGGAGAGTTTTTTATTTTAGTTTTCAGCAAAGTCTTTAGTAAACTAGGCTATTAAAACCAAATATATTTGGAATATCAGACCTATTTTGCGTTTACGCTTAAGATATCAAACTATGCTGAGATGTTTTTAAGAAAGGAAGAGAAATGAAAAGATTATTTACTTCAGAATCGGTTACTGAGGGACACCCGGACAAGGTTTGCGACCAGATTTCCGATGCCGTAGTTGATGCGATAATGGATCAGGACCCGACTGGAAGGGTCGCTTGTGAAACAACTGTAAACACAGGATATGCGATGCTAATGGGAGAAATCACAACGAATTGTTATATAGATATTCCTAAGATTGCAAGAGAAGTAATTTGCAAAATTGGATATGATAATGCAGAATATGGATTCGACGGCAACACATGCGCAGTCCTAACATCAATAGATGAGCAGTCATCTGATATCGCAATGGGGGTTGACAAGGCTCTTGAATATAAGGACGGAGAGCTGAAAAGTGAGGATGAGACGAAGATAGGTCATGACAGCCTAGATACAGGTGCAGGAGACCAGGGAATGATGTTCGGTTATGCCTGCAATGAGACTAAAGAACTTATGCCAATGCCAATCGCGCTTGCTAATAAGCTTGCAAGACAGTTGACTAAAGTCAGAAAGGACGGCACTCTAACCTACCTAAGACCTGACGGCAAAACTCAGGTGACCATTGAATACGATAACGACAAAGTTGTCAGAGTCGATGCAATTGTAGTCAGTGCGCAGCATAATCCGGACGTAACACAGGAGCAAATCAGAAAGGATATAATCGAGCACGTAATCAAACCAGTAATTCCAGCAGACCTGCTCGATGATGCAACAAAATATTTTGTTAATCCAACAGGACGCTTCGTAATAGGTGGACCACATGGCGACTCAGGCCTTACTGGCAGAAAGATAATAGTTGATACCTACGGCGGATGTGCAAGACATGGAGGCGGTGCATTCTCAGGGAAGGACCCTACAAAGGTAGATAGATCAGCAAGTTACGCAGCAAGATATGTAGCAAAGAACATAGTAGCTGCAGGCCTAGCGGATAAGTGTGAGATTCAGCTTGCTTATGCGATAGGCGTAGCAAGACCTGTAAGCGTTTCAGTTGAATGCTTTGGGACAGAGAAAATCGCTGAGGAGAGGATAGTTGAAATAATAAATGAAGTGTTCGATTTGAGACCAGCTTCAATAATTAGAGATTTAGATTTAAGAAAGCCTATTTACAGGCAGGTCGCAGGCAGCGGACATTTTGGTAGAACAGATATAGATCTAACCTGGGAGAGAACTGATAAGGTTGATATTATAAAGGAAAAAGCAGGCATTTAGGGAGGTAGATATTTGGAAACAAATCAGATTTTAACGGTTGTAGTATTTTTCATTGTAATGATAGCTATTATGTCGGAGAAGATTCACAGGACGGCAGCGGCAATGGCGGGTGCAATGGCATTGTTTTTCTTACACATTCTCGATGTAGAAAAAGCGATTGAATATGTTGATTTTAATACGATCGGAGTTCTTGTGGGAATGATGATATTTGTCTCTGGCGTAAAGAGGTCTGGATTGTTTGAATATATTGCAATCAAAGCAGCGAAGCTAGCGAAGGGTGATCCTTGGAAAATCATGGTCAGCTTCATGATTTTAACAGCTGTGTTGTCTGCGTTCCTAGATAACGTTACAACAGTTTTGCTTGTTGGTCCTATGACAATAGCTATTTGTCAGGTGCTTGAACTGGACCCCGTGCCGTTTTTGATGACACAGATAATGAGCTCCAATATTGGAGGCACAGGTACTCTTATAGGTGACCCTCCAAACATCATGATAGGTAGTGCGGCAAATTTGAGCTTTGTTGATTTTCTCCAGAATACAGGTGTTGTAGCCGTGGCAATCATGGCAGTTATGATTTTGATGTTCAGATTCTTTTACGGTCGTAACCTTGGCGCGAGCGCAGAGTCTATAGAAAATGTCATGAAGATGGACGAGGTTAAGGCTATTGAAGATATAGGCTTACTGAGGAAAAGCATTATAATCATAGTACTGGTTTTGTTTGGTTTTATGTTCCACGGACTTCTCGGGATAGAATCATCTGTAGTTGCGCTTTCAGCTGCTACGGCTATGATGATATTTGGAAAAGTAAACGTTGAGCACATAATAGTAGATGCAGAATGGGGAACAATTCTATTCTTTGTAGGGCTATTTATAGTTGTCGGAGGTATGGTAGAAACCGGTGTAATAAAAAGCTTGGCTAAAGAGCTAATTGCATTTACAGACGGAAATATCATGCTCACGATGATTGTACTACTATGGGGTTCAGCTATTTTGTCGTCATTTCTTGATAACATTCCATTTGTTGCGACTATGATTCCGATGATTATAGCTATGGGACACGATGGCATCAATACAGTTCCACTTTGGTGGGCAATTTCTCTTGGTGCTTGTCTTGGTGGAAATGGAACGCTTATCGGAGCTTCGGCAAATGTTGTGCTAGCAGGGATTAGTAATAAGCAGGGTTATCTTATTACATTCAAAAGTTTTATTAAGGTCGGGATGCCTGTGATGATTCTATCGATGATTGTTGCTTCGGCATTCATGTTAATTAGATATTAATATTTATAATATATTAATTATTTTTGAGCACGGATATTTAGAATTGAAAGTTAAAAATGGGAAAAAGTTTAATAAAAAAAGAGGTTTAAAAATGTTTAATGATACTTTTAATGATGACATGATAAATATCGTACTGAGACAAGCAGGTGCAGACTCAATCAAAACTCATCTTGCTCACATTAACATTGTAACTTTTCAAATTGCACCCGATGTTAAGGTTATGTATGTCTATGAGATAAAAGAGAACGGAGAAATTTATGTCGAGAGAACAAGCCCTTATCCTATGCTTCTTGGACGCATGTTTGATGAATCAGCGTTGATAGAAATAATTAAGAATGACGTTGCAAGTTTTAAAAATGCGTATAATAGTAAGAATTACGATGCTTATCTTCAGCTTGTGAAGAGCCATATAAGGTTTCAGCTTGCTGCAGAGGATTTGTTCATGAAACACAATGTTGATGCGGATGATCTCGATGACCTTCACAGTACGTATGAGAGGCTTCACCAGCAGCTGGAAGAAGTAAAATCCAGATCGAAAAAAATTGAACTGGAGAAATAGTTTAAGGAGTAGTACGATAGATGAATATTAAAGTTGCAAAGTTCGGCGGTTCATCCGTTGCTGACAGCATACAGATTATCAAAACAAGAGATATAATTCTTCAGGATGAGGGGCGAAATTTTATAGTTGTTTCTGCACCCGGGAAAAGGTATGAGGGAGACAACAAAATAACGGACTTGCTCTATCTCTGCAAGACGCATATGGATCACAACCTGCCGTGGGAGCAGCTTTTTGAAGTAATTGTAGATCGCTATGTCGCAGTTGCTCACAAGCTTGGAGTTGACGGCGTGCTTGATGAGCATTTTGAGATAATTCGCCAAAAGATAAATGAAGGTTCTTCGACAGACTACATCGTGAGCAGGGGAGAATACCTCAATGCTGTTATGATTGCAGCCTACCTTGGATATGATTTCGTCGACTCAGCCGGCCTTATTTTGTTTGACGATAAGGGCAAACTTTTGCACGATGCGACTGATGCAGCGTTGTCGGAAGAATTGTCTAAGCACAAAACAGCTGTAATACCTGGGTTCTACGGCTCCGAGAAGGGTAGCACAAGGATCAGAACATTCTCTCGTGGCGGCTCTGATATTACAGGAGCTCTTGTGGCAAAGGCAATTGAGGCATCCGTTTATGAGAACTGGACAGATGTATCAGGATTTTTGATGGCCGATCCTAGAATTGTAGAAAATCCTAAGCCAATAGATTCAATATCTTATAAGGAACTTAGAGAACTTTCCTATATGGGAGCATCTGTTTTGCACGAGGATGCTATTTATCCAGCGCGTGTTGCCAATATTCCTATAAATATTAGAAATACCAATGTTCCAAAGGACAAGGGAACATTTATTACAGCACATCACGATCCAAGTTCAAATAGAATAATAACTGGTATAGCTGGATCTAAGGATTTCACTGTTATTGCACTTTATAAGAACATGATGAGTACAGGCCGTGGATTTGTGCGTAGGCTTCTCAGCATACTTGAGGATCTTGATGTCAACTTTGAGCACCTTCCGAGCGGAATTGATACTATGTCAGTCGTGCTTTCAAATGCCTCTTTGGGCGATAAACTTGATGAGGTCATTAGTCAAATCAAGATTCAACTCGAACCTGATAATATAGAGGTGTTTCAAAATATTGCTTTGATAGCGACAGTTGGACAAGGAATGACATCGAACATAGGTGTTTCTGCAAGGCTATTTACTGCACTTGCAGAGGCTGATATAAACGTGAGGATGATAGACCAAGGTTCTTCAGAGATGAATATTATAATCGGTGTTGAAAACAATCAGATGGGTGATGCAATAAGAGCCATTTATGGTGCGTTTGAAGATGAGGAAATCTGATATATTAAGGTAGTTTTACATGAAGATACTTATAATTGAAGATGACAGAACGATTAGAGAGTACCTTGGCAGGGAACTTGTGAACTGGGGTTATGAAGTTTTTTTACAAGAAAACTTCCAAAATCCCATAGAAGATTTTGACAAGATTAAGCCTGACTTAGTTTTGCTTGATGTTATACTTCCAAGCAGGAATGGATATTTTTGGTGTCAAGAAATAAGAAAAATTTCGAACGTTCCCATAGTCTTCATTTCTTCTAAGAACGAAGCTCTGGATATTGTAACCGGCATGCAGGCTGGCGGAGATAATTATATTACCAAGCCGTTTGATCTATATGTTGTTAGAGCCAAAGTCGAAGCAATTCTGCGAAGAACTTATGACTTTTCGGATACAAAAAAATATGACTTCATATCACAGGATTATGGTCGCATCGAACTAGATTCTAGCAGGGGTCTTTTTCTATGTGCAGAAGGACAGATTGATCTTACGAAAACTGAGATAATGATTTTGCAAGAACTTATAAATGCACAAGGTGGATTCGTTTCGCGTCAGGCGATTATTGAAGTCTGCTGGCAGGGCGAAGATTTTATCGATGATAACACCCTTGCTGTCAATGTTGCGAGACTGAGAAAGAAACTGAATAATATGGGTCTTGAAAATCTTATTATTACCAAAAAAGGTGTTGGTTATGGACTCAGGTAGTAAAAATCTTAGAGAATACATATATATTTTTATAAAATCTGTATTGCCTTTCGCCATGGGCGGAGGCATATTTTTAATAATTCTCCTATTTCTAATGAAATTCATGTCAAAGAAAGCAGACTTAATCGTATTAACTTCTGAGATATTTTTGATAATATTTATATTTTATTGTATATACATGCTAATGAAGATTAAGCGCAGAAAGAGTCTGGAGAAACAATATGCTGAACTTAGCCAGAAATATCAACAGAAAGTAAACGATATGGCTGAACTTAAGGCTGATATTCTTGATTTCTTCCTAATATGGGTACATCAAATTAAAACACCTATTGCGGCTTCGAAGCTTTTGTTATCCTCAACCAATAAATTAGGGGAAAATATCAGCGCATCGAATTTGAGCATAGATGAGAAGCAGCAGCTGAGAGCAGAAGTGCTGCAAATTGAAAAGTATTCAGACATGGCACTCGGATATCTTAAACTTTCAAATGATGACACAGAGATTTTTGTAGATTCTGTAGATTTAAATCAAATTATTAAAAATCTACTCAAAAAGTATGCTGTTTTGTTTATCAACGAAGATATAAATGTGCAATACGCAGAAATAGAAAGAAATGTAATAAGTGATTCCAATTGGCTCACGCTTGCAATTGAGCAGTTAATATCAAATGCAGCAAAGTATTCTAAGGGTGAATCGGTAAAAATTTATTTTTGCGATGAGGAGAATTCTCTTGTAATCCAGGATACTGGAATTGGAATACCTGAATCTGATCTGCCTAAAATTTTTGACAGAGGATATTCAGGATTCAATGGCAGGGGGTATAGAAATTCTACGGGAGTAGGCCTATATCTTGCTAAGAAAATCCTCGATAGACTTGGATGCAGTATTCACGTAGAATCCAAGCAGGGTATTGGAAGTGAATTTAGCATATTTTTTCCTAGGAATATATCATGAATCGAAAAAGTATAGACTGACCCCATACTTACGAAAATGTAAGATATGGGGTGTTTTTTGTAAGGTTAAATAAATGCAAGCCTTTAAATAAGATATTATAATTTAGATATAGTTCGATTGAGGAGGAAAATTTATAATGGCGATGTTAGAAGTAAAGAATCTTACAAAAATATATTCAAAGGGAACAGGAAGCCAAACTGTAGCTCTGAATGGAATAAATTTCTCGCTTGAAGAGGGAGAGTTTGTTGCAATAATGGGAGAGTCAGGTTCAGGGAAAACTACACTTTTAAACATGGTTTCAACCCTCGATAATCCTACCGAAGGGGAAGTATACATAGGTGGAAAGAATATAGGACAATTCAAAAATAATGAACTTGCATCGTTTAGGAGAAATGAACTCGGATTTGTGTTTCAAGATTTTAATTTGCTAGATACCTTTAACACAAAGGACAATATTTTGTTGCCCCTTGTTTTGTCGGGATATTCGTATGACAAAATGAAGAAAAAACTCATGCCGCTTTCGGAGGCACTTGGAATTGAAACTCTACTAAATAAATTCCCATACGAAATTTCGGGCGGACAAAAGCAAAGGGT
>CABTXQ010000049.1 GCA_902488835.1 uncultured Ileibacterium sp. | reverse complement strand
CTCCCAGAAGTTATCTTCCTTTCCAAGTCTTACGATTCGTTCTTCCGGCATTCCGAGTTCTTTCCATATCTCATATGCCTCATCATCATCTTGATATACTGTTGCCCAAAGCTTATCCTTAGGCATTTTCAATTCTTCAGTTATAAATTCCCAGCCCCATGTAAGACTTTCCCTCTTAAAATAATCACCAAAGCTGAAATTTCCGAGCATTTCAAAGAACGTACCGTGCCTTGATGTTTTTCCAACATTATCTATATCACCTGTACGAATACATTTCTGACATGTCGTCATTCTTTTGCTTGGAGGTGTTTCTGTCCCGGCGAAATATTCTTTTAATGGTGCCATTCCTGAATTGATTATCAATAAACTTTTATCATTTTTAGGGATTAATGATGCGCTCTTAGCTGCATAATGTCCTTTTTTTATATAAAAATCTTGAAATTTACTTCTTATTTCATTCAGCCCTAATTTTTCCATTAATATCTCCTAGTATTATTATTTTTTAAGATTTTATGTTGAATTATACAACTAAAATTTGTCTATGTCTAATTTTGACAACTTAAAAGATCCATATTGTATAAAACTTTAACTAATACGATTGTTATACTATATAGTGGACTAAATAATTATTTAGTCAATTATTTCAATGCTCTCAAGCTGATCCCTTACATCTTCTCTTATCTCTTTAAGGAATTCCTGTCTAAGCATAGCCTGTTCTAGAAGCTCTTCTGAAGTCAATCCAATAGTTTTAGACTTATGAGCTAATTCATTAATTCTATCAATCTTTATTTTTTCCATATATAAATTTTAACATCCGTACTGCTTCATTTCAATTATACTAACTATATATTTTAAAAGTTCTGCATTGCTTGGACGTTTTTCATATCTTTCAAATACTGTACCTTTTATTTTGTTCTCAACTATTGTGCTTTTCCAAGCTTCTACAATGGCATGTCTAATATCATATTCGACAGAATATTCAGAGACTCCATACATATCGGCGATCTCAGGATATATGTTTTTAGACATCGTGAAATCCGCTTCATGTTTAAGCATAATAATCTCAACAGCATTTACAATATGCATTAATCCCTGATGCGAAGCTTTAAAATTTGATTGTAATAATATCTTGTTAACTTCACTGCTTATATGATTTTTAATCTTCTTTTCTTTTAACTCATAGGTTATTTTCCTCAATTTTTCATAATCTTTATATGAAATTTCTTCCATATCATTTATTTTTCTCTTTAATTCCAAATTAAAGCAGGTGCAGTACATAGATATTCTGCTAAGAAATGTATTTTTTGAAACCGGTTTATATATGAAATCATTAGCACCTTTATTTATGGCAACTTTTGAAATTAAATCATTTTCGAGATCCGACATCATTACAATATATGGTCTACAATCATCCCTTAAATTTTCTAAATCTTTTAAAACATCAAATCCACTTTTGATAGGCATTGCATCATCTAGAAACATAATATCTGGTCTATATTTTCTTATCATTTCTTCAACTTTTAATCCATTTTCAAGTTCAAAAATTATTTTGCATTGCTCATTTTCATTCACCCATCCTGACATTATTTCTCTATTTTTCTTGCTATCGTCTATCAATGCAATGTTAACCTTTCTGAAATTTAACATATCCATATTTTCCCCCTTATTTATACGGAGATGAATTGCTATTCTATATGCTTATCATACTTTCAATTTTTTTGTATGTTGCTTCTCCAATACCGTTAACATTTTTTATATCTTCCTTTTTTGTAAAACTTGATTTTTCCCTGTATTCAATAATCCTGTTCGCAGTAACATCTCCTACTCCCGGTAATTTCATTAGTTCTTCTTTTGTTGCAAAATTGATATTAATCAGATTATCTGAAGAATTATTATCAGTTATTGATTCTTTATTATCTAAATTTTTCATTGAAGGGATGAGTATCTTTTCGCCATCATTAACATATCTTGCTTGATTTATAGAATTAATGTTAGCCTCTTCTTTCAAACCACCTGCTTTTTCTATCACCTCATAAAGCCTCACCCTTCCCTTCATCTTGTATATTCCAGGATTTTTCACCTCTCCGCTTATATCTATTACAACATTTTCCTCTACTTTTTCATCCATTTCTGAATTGCTTTTAGACACTTCTTTTTCAATATGCTTATTCGGATTTGCAGAACTTCTAATAACAAGTGATCCAATAAGCAAAATCACTATCAATATCACTTTAATTACTGTCTTTTTTTCTATTTCATATCTGAGCATTATTTCCCTAATTTTTTTCATTTTATATTTAATCCCCCCTTATCCCTTTTGTAAAAAATACTATACATTTGAATAATGTTTTGCAAATTAGCATAAAATCAAAATGAGTTTATTATTTTACATAAAGGATTTAGGAAGCTAGGCAATGAATTTATAACGACAATTTTTTCATTAAAAAAATATTTCTTTTTATTTTGAACGAAAATAAAAAAGAGATGTAAAAAATCTACATCTCTCTTAATTAACCATAGATATTGTGGTGAAAAATCAATCTAACCCAATATTATATTTATAATATTTTATAATAAATCAGTCTTCAGTAAACTCGAATTCATAATCATTAACTTTTATTACATCGCCTTCTTTAAGACCTAATTTTTTTAGCTTCTTTATTCCTCCGTTTTTTACAATATATTTATATAAATATCTTAAAGAGCTTATATCGTTAAAATTTGTTGAATTGAATATTTTTGTTAACTGTTTACCTTCAAGTACGAATGCTCCATCATCATCTATATAAGCATTAAGTGTTTTGTAGTCAGCATTATCATTTGAAAAATCAAATAGAGGGATATCATCAATTGTTTCCAAATTTTTATCATATTCATTTAATTCATTTAGAGCTGAATACATCAATTCATTAATTCCTTTACCTGTAGCTGCTGATATCGGTATTACTTTCTTACCTTCGATCTGTACCTTTGATATAAAATCATTATAATTTTTTACCGTTTCATCATTTGAGTCCTCAAAATTAATTAGATCTATCTTATTAGCAGCAACTATTTTTACCTTATCAATTAAACTTTTATCATATTGCTTAAGCTCATAATTAATCTTTTCGTAATCTTCAAGCGGCGTCCTACCTTCGCTGCCTGATGCATCAACAACATGTATTAGAACCTTGGTTCTTTCAATATGCTTTAAGAACTTTAGCCCTAAGCCCTGTCCAAGATGAGCTCCTTCTATTATTCCTGCAATATCAGCAAGAACAAAGCTATCATTTCCTAGATTTACAATTCCAAGATTTGGATCAATTGTCGTAAAATGATAGTCTGCAATCTTAGGTTTGGCATTTGTCGTCACAGATAATATTGTTGATTTTCCAACGTTAGGTAAACCGACAAGCCCAACATCTGATATGAGCTTAAGTTCCAGAATAATTGTCCTCTCTTGTCCTATACTTCCAGACTCAGCAAAATTTGGTGCCTGTCTAGTTGAACTTTTGAAATGCACATTACCTTTTCCGCCTTTTCCACCTTTAGCAACTACTACTGATTCTCCTTTACTACTTAGATCTTTCATAAGTAATCCGGTGTCCTTATCAATAATCATAGTTCCAACCGGAACTTTTATTATCAAGTCCTTTCCCTTTTTCCCGAATCTATTTCGTTTCATTCCGGGAGAACCGTTTTCTGCACTGTATTTCCTCTTATATTTGAAATCCATCAAAGTTCTTAGATTGTTGTCCGATGTTATGATAACACTACCTCCATTGCCTCCGTCTCCACCATTAGGACCTCCATTTGGAACATATGGTTCTCTTCTAAAAGTTACAGCACCGTCTCCACCATTACCTGACTGAACAATTATTTCAGCTCTATCCACAAACATATGATTTTCCTTCTAAAAATTTTAATAAAAACTAATCCCCTGCATGTGCAGGGGATACATATACTTATTTATGCTTCTTTTGCAGGGTCATATACACTTACCTTCTTACGAGTCTTGCCATATCTTTCGAACTTAACATTTCCGTCAGATTTAGCAAAAAGTGTATCGTCTCCTCCAATGCCTACATTATTACCTGGATGAAACTTAGTTCCTCTTTGTCTCACCAAAATACTGCCTGCACTCACATATTCTCCAGCACCAACCTTTAGTCCAAGACGTTTGGACTCGGAATCTCGACCATTTTTGGTACTGCCTACTCCTTTTTTACTTGCCATATCCTACACCTCCTGTCCTAATAATAATTAATTAGTGCCGTTAATAGCATCAATGATTTCTTGCTTTGTAGCCTTTGAACTTACTTTAATATTAGCTTCCTTAGCAATGCTCAAAAGCTCATCTTTCTTCATAGACATTGAAACCCTTACCTTCGCATCAACTGATGACGCAGTTTCCTTATTTACAGGAACTTCCTCTGTTGTTGCTGATTCACTTACAGCACCATCACCAATCTCAAGAATCTTAATTTTTGTATATGGCTGTCTATGTCCGTTTTTCTTCCTATAATCTTTCTTAGCTTTATATTTGAAAATAATAATTTTCTTGTCCTTGCCTTGTTCTAGTACTTCTGCAACGACTTTGTAGCCCTTTACAAAAGGTGTACCGATTCTAATTTCGCCGTCATTTACCGCATATACCTTGTCAAAAACGACCTTATCTCCTACCTTTGCATCAAGCTTTTCTACATTAAAAACGTCATCTTTACGGACTCTATACTGCTTTCCGCCCGTCTCAATAATTGCATACATTATAAATTCTCCTCCACAAACCAGACTCGCCACATCAGGTGTGCATACAAAAGCACTTGTTACCATGACATGAGCGGCTAACTGCTTAAGTGTAACACTATATCACAGTAGTTGTCAACATTTATTTATTCTATAACAACTCCATCTTCGTCAACTTTAATTTCTTCTTTTTTAGGTTTGAAGATTTCAACTATTTGATTTTTAATTTCTGTTAATATTTTCTCATTATTTTGTAGATATATCTTAACATTTTCTCTACCTTGACCTATTCTTTCGCCATGATAGCTGTACCAAGAACCAGCCTTATCAATTATATCGTTTTCGACTGCTACATCAAGAACATCTCCTGATATACTTATTCCCTCACCATACATAATGTCAAATTCAGCTTTTCTAAATGGAGGTGCTACCTTATTCTTTACAATTTTTACCTTAGTTCTGTTACCAAGTGTTTCATCGCCCTTCTTGATTGCTTCACCTCTTCGAACTTCAATTCTAATTGTTGCATAGAATTTAAGAGCCCTACCGCCTGTAGTTGTCTCAGGATTTCCATATACAATTCCAATTTTCTCTCTGAGCTGATTTATGAAAATAACACATGTATTTGATTTATTTACAGCTCCCGCTATCTTACGAAGCGCTTGCGACATCAGTCTCGCCTGTAGGCCTACATGAGAATCTCCCATGTCTCCTTGTATTTCTGCTTTAGGAACGAGTGCTGCGACCGAATCAATTACTATGATATCTATAGCACCGCTCCTCGCAAGCATCTCACATATCTCAAGGGCCTGTTCGCCAGTATCAGGTTGTGATACAAGTAGTTCATCAACATTTACTCCTAGATTAGCTGCATAAACAGGATCAAGGGCATGTTCCGCATCGATAAAAGCAGCTTTTCCGTTCATTTTCTGTGCCTCTGCAATGGCATGTAAGGCAAGCGTAGTCTTACCTGATGATTCCGGGCCATATATTTCTACGATTCTTCCTCTAGGATATCCTCTTACCCCTGTTGCCAGATCAAGACTAATAGAGCCTGTCGGGATAGTGGAAATATTAGTATTTACACCATCATCCCCCATCTTCATTATTGCACCCTTGCCATACTGTTTCTCTATCTGTTCTAAAGCTTCTGCTAAAGCCTTATCCTTATCATTAATATTTTTACTTGACTTGGTTGCCATATTCCCTCCTATTTTTCGAACATTTGTTCTCATAGAACATCTTTTTTGATTACTGTTGTCAATCCTTTCACAACTAATTATATGTTTTGATTTAACTATCTTCAATCAAATAAAATAATACATCCTGCAAAATGAAACCTTATTAGTTAGTAGTTTTATTAAAATTGTTAATAGCTTCATCAAGAATATCATTTGTGATTTTTAACATCATCAGAGAAAAATACCTTCGATTCCATTTTCTATTATTTCTTCTGGTCATAACCTTTTCATAACCAGTAATATTCCCATATGAGTAACCTATATAAGCAATTCCTGCATCCCCATCATCCATTTCTTCCGCTCTTCCGGTAATTGAAAGTGCGATATCGCTCTTTGATGCTTTTCTTGCACCATCTGCCATTTCGCATGCTACTTCGCCACTTATTACACCATATTTATCTACTGTTGATGATGAGACTCTCAATTCATCTATTTTGGCTTTTATACTGTATGTAACAAAGGCTTTTTCAAAGACCGACGAGGCTCCTGAAACATCTGTTATAAGCCCGGAAAAAAGTCCACCTGTACATGACTCTGCTGAAGATATTTTCCAATTTAGGTTTTTGAGCTTTCTAACAACAACTTCATTCAGTTCTTCGTCGTCATAGCTATATATACATCCCGGTACAAGCTCTTCAATTTTTGATATAACTGAATTTACGGCCTCTTTCGCCTCACTAAGACTTTGTCTCTTTGATGCTATCCTTATAGTACATTCGCCTTCCTTAGCATATGTGGCTATGGTCGGATCAATCTGATTATCAATAACTGGTAATAATTTTGTCTCAAGATTTGATTCTCCAATACCTATCGTCCTAATAACCTTATAGTACATTTGCATGTTGCCAGAAAGTTTCATGATGTAATCCTCAATCCCGTTATTGAAAAGCCAATATACTTCAATAGGAGGTCCGGGAAGACTAATAATATATTTCCCATCCTTTTCTACCGAGAATGCCGGAGCAGTCCCCGCCTCATTTAGGAAAACTTTTGCACCTATAGGCATATCTGCTTGTTTTAAATTATTCGGGCTCATTTCCCTATTCTTAAATTTTCTTAAAAGAAATTTATATGCATCTTCATTTCTTTTAATTTTTATGTTAAAGGTTTCAGCAATAACTTCCTTTGTCAGATCATCTTGAGTAGG
>CABTXQ010000048.1 GCA_902488835.1 uncultured Ileibacterium sp. | reverse complement strand
TTTTCTCTGCCGGTGTTAAAAGCTAGAATTGATGCTCTGATAAAGAAGTATTATGGCGAGATAGAAAAGTTTGAATACAAGAATGTGGAGATCAATTTCACCAGTTATACGGCAAAAGTAGATGGTGAAGATGTAGAAATTAATGCAAAAGAATTAGAGGTTCTAAAGTTCTTGCTTAATAACGAGGGCCGTGCAATGTCAAGAGATAAGATAATTGATAATGTGTGGAAAGCAACGGACGAAATTCCATATGACAGGGTCATCGATGTATATATAAAGGAACTGAGAAAAAAGCTCGGCTTAGACTGCATAGTAACAGTTAGGAATGTAGGATATAAATTGGAGAGAAGATGAAGAATTTAAAGATATTTCCCAAGATGTTCATACAGATTTTTTCTATTCTCGGAGTGATAGTTTTGTTGGTTCACTTGTTGATCTTTTTTATATTCCCAAAGACATATCTAAACACAAGAAAAGAGGAGATCAGTACAAAGGCAAATGAAATTTCAGATAACGTTGATGGAAAATCCATGCCTTATGTTATTGATTCCCTCGATTTTTATTCCCAAAACAGCGATATAAAGGCGTATATTAAAAGTAAAAACGGTAGTAATGAGATAAAAATTAAAAATGATATAAAAATCGACACTAAAAGCAGCAATAATTCTTTAATAATTGAAGAAAGAGAAATAAGACTTAACACTGGGGAGAAGATATCGATTCAGTTTGTTTCCACCGCTAATATGAAAAAAGAAGCGAAGAGTATTAGCTTTAAATTTGTGCCATACTCGTTATCCATATCCCTGTTACTGTCGTTGATAGTCTCTTTGATTTATGCAAGATCAATAAAAAACAATATACAAGAGATAAAAAATGTTACTGATAAAATGATGAAACTGGATAACGATGTTCTATTTCAAATCGATTCTCATAATGAGGTCGATATGCTAAAAGAACAGATTAATGACCTTTATTTAACTCTCTTAAAATCGATTGATGGTCTTGAATCAAAGAATAAAGAAATTTTAAGACTTGAAAAGTTGAAATATAATTTTTTTAAGGGGATATCCCACGAATTAAAAACTCCTCTTGCAAGTCTCAAGATAATATTAGAGAATATGAAGTATAATATCGGAAAATATAAAGACAGGGATAAGTATATTAGCGACTGCATTGACATTGTTGACGGTATAACCCAAAATATTTCTCAAATAATATCGATTTCTTCAATAGAACATTTAAAGAATGATGAAGAAATTCTGAAAATAAGTGATATACTTAACGGTGTATTGAAAAAATATGAAATATTGATAAATCAGAAAAAAATAACTGTTAACAATTTTATTTCGGATGAAAAAATCTATATAGGGGAAACAGCACTTAATATTGTTCTGTCAAATCTTATTGGAAACGCAGTAAAATACTCAGGTAAGTCAGGGGCTATAAATATCGGTTCTTCTGAAAAATGGTTATATATTGAAAACTCCAAGGCTGATTTACATATGGACAAGGAAAACAGCAACGGACTTGGACTTTACATCGTAAGTAATATTTTAGACAATTATAAAATAGAATATAAAGTCGTGCAAAATGATAAATACTTTATATTTAAAATAAAAATTTATAATAATGAATATGGGGAAAGGTAAATGGATATTTTTTCGGTAATCAACTTGTTTGGCGGTCTGGCATTATTCCTTTATGGCATGTCTGTGATGTCATCGGGGCTCGAAAAGCTCGCAAGCGGAAAGCTCGAGACAATTCTATATGAGATGACATCAAGTAAGGTCAAATCTCTAATGCTTGGTGCCGGGGTTACTTCGCTAATTCAGAGTTCATCAGCAGTTACTGTAATGCTTGTCGGACTGGTTAATTCAGGAATAATGTCAACAGAGCAGACCGTCGGTGCCATAATGGGGTCAAATATAGGGACAACAATTACGGCATGGGTACTTAGCTTAATTGGAATAAGTAGCGACAATATAATGATTAAGCTCATAAAGCCCGAGTCATTTTCACCGATAATAGCACTTATAGGAGTAATTTTCTTTATGACTTCTAAATCCAATAGGAAGAAGGATTCAGGGCTTGTAATGGTTGGATTTGCAGTTCTTATGTATGGAATGAGCTTCATGAGTCAGTCGATGGAGCCTCTTCAGGATAGTCCGAAATTTACAGGCATACTTACAGCATTGAATAATCCAATCCTCGGAGTTCTCGCTGGACTATTTATTACAGCTATTATACAGAGTTCATCAGCATCAATAGGAATTTTACAGGCGATCTCGATGACAGGAGGTCTTACTTATGGAATGGCTATACCGATAATAATGGGACAAAATATAGGAACCTGTGTTACATCACTCCTTTCAAGTATAGGTGTAAATAGAAATGCCAAAAGAGTTGCTGCTATACATATTTCATTTAACGTTATAGGTACGATTATATTCATGACGATATTTTATATAGCACATTACCTTGTTGACTTTGCTTTTATCGACAAAACGGTTTTACCTGTAAACATAGCCGTAGTACATTCCCTTTTTAACATACTCACTACATTGATCCTTTATCCATTCAGCAATAAACTCGTATCAATAAGCAATAAAATCGTCCATTACGACAAGGATGAAGAAGAAAATACAGAATTCTTAGATGACTTGCTTTTGAAGACACCATCAGTTGCTGTAGATGAAGCAAGAAGAAAGATGAAAGAAATGCTTATCATGGCATTTGAAAACTTTGATAGAGCTCTTAAGCTTTCAGATGAATGGGATGACAAAATCTTCAAAAAACTTGGTAAAGTAGAGACCAAGCTTGACTATTATGAAGACCAACTTAGCGGATTCAATGTAAAAATAGCAGCTGAAGAGTTATCAGATGATGACTCGGCAACTGTCTCCATGATGCTTCACACAATAACAGATGCTGAAAGGATAGGGGATAGAGCTGTAAATATTGCGGAAAGTGTTAAGGAGCTGGTGGATAAAAAGCTTGTTTTCTCAGATGAAGCTAGATATGAGCTAAATGTAATAGCGGATGCATTGAGAGAGATAGTTGAAAAGACTAAGAAATGTTTTGTCGATGGGGACATTGAAGCGGCATACATGGTTGAACCGATAGAAGAAGTTATTGATGATCTCGTAGAAAAGAGCAAGGATAACCATGTTGCAAGATTGAAAGAAGGAACATGTACCCTTGAACTCGGCTTGATACTTAATGACATACTAATTAATTTAGAAAGAATTTCAGACCACTGTTCAAACATAGCAGCGGATAAAATCGAGCAAAATGGCGGGAACCTTCATCTACACGAATACAAGAAGAGGATAAAAGAACAGAAAGACGAGCAGTTTGCCCGTCTCTATAGTGAGTATTCAGAAAAATATAAAATTGAATAATCTTTACTTAAGTATATCCCCAATAGAATCAAAGATATAGGTTGGCCCGTAAGGGAAGGTATCTATGTCATTTCTTGATGTAACCCCCGTGAGAATAAGGACTGTGTCGATTCCCGATTCTATGCCGGCAATTATGTCAGTATCCATCCTGTCACCAATTATGACGGCATCCTCTGAGTGAACTCCAAGAAGCTTCAAGCCCGTCCTCATCATAAGAGGGTTAGGCTTTCCTACGAAATAAGCAGGCTTACCGGTTGCAAGTTCAATAGGGGATATCATAGCTCTACATGCCGGAATAATGCCGTTTTCAGATGGACCTGTGAGATCGCTATTTGTACCTATAAGCTTTGCACCCTTCCTTACAAGATGAACTGCCTTAAGCATGTTTTCATAATTCAAGGTATTTCCTTCACCGACGATTACGTATTCAGGGTCTATATCATTCATAACGATTCCCGCATCATGAAGAGCCATAATAAGTCCCGCTTCTCCCATTACAAATGCCGATGAATGAGGGGACTGACTGCTCACGAATTTGGCTGTTGCAAGTGCACTGGTATAGAAATGGTTAGATTCACAATCTATCCCCATTCTTAGAAGCTTTTGCCTTAATTCTTCAGGTGATCTCCCGGACGAATTTGTAAGGAAAAGGAAATTTTTCTTATTCTCCTGAAGTTTTGTCACAAACTCTTTAGCTCCCGGAAGCAGTCTATTGCCATGGTAGATTACACCGTCCATGTCAATTATATATCCCTTTTTGTTTAACAATTTATCCAATTATTTACTCCTTCCTCACTTTTATTTGGAAGAGATAGAATTATTTCCGTACCCTTTCCTTCCTCACTTTTTACCGTAATATCTCCATTGTGATAAGCCACCGCATGCTTTACTATTGAAAGCCCAAGTCCTGTACCTCCGGTTTCTCTTGAATGACTTTTATCTGAACGATAGAAACGTTCAAATACCCGTTCCTGATCTCCCTGAGGGATTCCTATTCCGGTATCTTGTATAGAAATTATAACATTATCCATAGTCTCAGATATATTTATTTTAACATTTCCACCTTCTACGTTGTATTTAACCGCATTGTCACACAAATTATATATAGCTTCTTTTAACAGAGTTCGAATAGAGTTATGAAGTATGACATCTTCTCCATCTATACTTATACTTACATTCTTTAACTTTGCAGAATCATTAAGTGATGAGCAAGCTTCTCTTGCAAGCTCCAATATATTGACATCTGTTCTTACCGCATCAATCCCTTCATCAAGCTTTGCAAGGCTGATTATTTCGTCAATTAGTATTACTAGTCTATCTGCCTCTGTTCTTATTTTGCTAATAAATTTCTTCGTATCAGAAGGCTTAACAAGGTTGTTTTCGATAAGTTCAGCACTACCAATAATCGACTGAAGAGGAGTTTTTAATTCATGAGATACATTGGCAGTAAATTCACGTCTTCTTTTCTCTGCATTAGACTGCTCAGTAATATCAAATGCAAGAATTACAATTCCGCCTTCATCATCATTTTCAAAAGAGGAAATCCTGCTTATATTGAACTGATAAATGCGTTCATCAAGGGTTAAATGAATTTCCGAGTATCCTTCCTCGTTTGCAGCCGATATTGCTTGAGAGAGTTCGTGATTCCTAAAATTAGTTATAAAGCTTTTGCCAATAGCATCTTGTCCCGTATCAAAAAGTCTGAAAGCTGATTCATTCATACTTAGAATTCTTCCTTCACCATCAAGGAGAATCAATGCTTCTCTCATCTGAGATGTTATTTGATGGAACTCATTTTTCTTTGCCTCAAGCATTTTTAACTGGGAACGAATTTCAACGTGCTGACTATTTATCTTTCTAAGAAGAGGAGAGAGCTCTTCATAGTTATTATTCTCAAGAGGATGTTCCAAATCAAGGCTGTTCAAAGGATCCACAATACGATTTGAAAGTCTGTGTGCAAGCAAACCTGAAATAATGAGCGATATGAGAATAACAATCATTCCTGGCTGAATAATTCCCATTGCAATCACTCCTGCAGTTGCTCTATTTGAAGAAATTCTTATTACATTTCCGTCATTGAGTTTTTTTGCCTTATAAACTGTCTTTTGCAGCATCGTGCTTGAATATCTTGAACTTGTACCATATCCTTCATCAAGAGCTTCCTTAACTTCTTCACGCTTACCATGGTTTTTCATTTTTGATGCATCTTTTTTTGTGTCAGATATAACAGTTCCGTCCTTAGATATCAATGTCAGTCTAAAATCGCTCTTTTTGAAGTAATTGATATAATCAGGTCCTTCAGTTTCGACAGCTTTAGCTGCAAGACTCAGCTCATCGGAAAGGTGCTTATCTTGAACATCTACAAAATACTGATAAAGTATTACCATAGTTACCATGAGGCTTGCAAGAATAGCAATTGCTGCAACAAAGAATATTGATTTGAAGATTTTTCTTGTCATTCTTCCACCTCCAGGCGATAACCTACATTTCGAACAGTTTTAATAATTTTTCCATAATCACCTAGCTTTTGCCTCAAGGTACCTATGTGAATGTCTATTGTCCTAGATTCACCACAAAAATCAGAACCCCATATCTTTGAGAAGAGTTGGTCTCTCGTAAAAGCAACGCCGGGATTTGACAGGAAAAGTTTGAGAAGTTCAAATTCCTTGTAAGTTAGTTCAATAGGATGTTCATCAATAGTAACCTTGTGTTCAATAGGGGAAAGTTCGAGTTCTCCCGCCCTAAGAACTGAGTTGCTATCATCATTTCTAACATATCGTCTTAATACTGCCCTCACGCGTGATATCATTTCCATAACGCCGAAAGGCTTAACCAAATAGTCATCTGCACCAAGATCAAGACCTTGAATTTTGTCGTACTCCATACCTTTTGCAGTTGCCATTATCACAGGAACATCACTTGTCCTTGGAGAAGATTTGAGTTCCTTTAGAATTTCTATCCCATCATCACCTGGTAGCATTATATCAAGGATAATCAAGTCGGGCAGCGTTTCTTCAATTTCAGAAAGCATAGAAGCTCCATTATCAAAGCCGCGTGCTTCAAATCCTGTTGATTTAAGCGCATATAATTCTATTTCTCTGATGCCTGGGTCATCTTCAACACACCAAATCATTAATTATCTCCTTTGTGTTCACCTGTTACGGAGAATTCTACCCAACGAGCGATATTTTCCGCATGGTCTCCAATTTTTTCAAGATATTTGCATATCATCAGGAGGTCAAGCGCGAGTTCACCTTGGTCAGGGTTTGATGATATGAATTTAGTCAAATCTTCCTTAATTTCATGAAAAAGATTGTCTACAATATCATCAGATGCAATAACATCTTCAGCAATCTTTATGTCTTTTCCAACATATGCATCAATACTTCTTGTAAGCATTTTGGTGACATTCATAACCATATTTTTTATCTGATAGCAGTTTTCATAATCGAAATCACCCTGGTATTGTGAAATCTCTGAAATATCAGAAGCCTGATTACCAATACGTTTCATATCTGTAATTATCTTTAGTGCTGCTGAAATTTGCCTGAGATCTCCGGCAACAGGCTGTTGTTGAACGAATAGCTTTAGACAAAGTGATTCTATTTCACGTTCTTTCTGATATATTTCCGATTCCAGAGAGATAACAGATTCACGAGCGGATAAATCTTTCTTAAACAACATATCTGCTGCCAAAGAAATCGCTTCTTCGCACATGGAACCCATTTCAATCATATTATCATTAAGAATATCAAGCTGTTTATCAAATTTACTTCTCATTAACCAAACCTCCCGGTAATATAATCTTC
>CABTXQ010000047.1 GCA_902488835.1 uncultured Ileibacterium sp. | reverse complement strand
GGAATTTCTTGATACGGATGGTGCTCCTAAATTTGCATCAGTAAAGGTGAGAGAAGCTACATATGTAAATGATAAGAAGAATGGCAGTTTTTTATCACTATATAGGGAACTGGCAGAAGATCTCAACGTCTGCTCAAAGCGAGGCTTATCGGAGAGATTTGACTCAACTATAGGTGCAGGTGCTGTTCTGATGCCTTGGGGTGGCAAATATCAGCTCACACCGGAGCAGGTAATGGCATGTAAAATTTCAACTGAAAAAGGCGATACTGATACATGTTCAGTAATGTCTTATGGATTTAATCCATTTATTTCGGAACAAAGTCCATATCACGGAGCCTACCTTTCGGTCTTAGAATCAGTATGTAAGCTGGTATCTAAAGGAGTGTACAATGAGAATATATATTTGAGCTTCCAGGAATTCTTTGGAAAACTTGGAGAAAGTCCAAAGAAGTGGGGACTTCCACTTGCGGCACTACTTGGAGCATTTAGAGCACAAGAAGAACTAGGATTCGCAGCTATTGGAGGTAAGGACTCAATGAGCGGGTCATACGAAGATATAGATGTTCCGCCTTCATTGATCTCATTTGCAATTACTTCTGCTGAGGTTAAAGATGTCATCTCGTCTGAATTCAAGGGGGAAGGTCATACTGTGTATATTATTTCCCCTGAATATGGTGAAGATAAACTGCCTAAGATAGAGTCCGTCAAGGAGTGCTTTGATCTCGTAAGGGAGCTTCAGGAAAGCGGATCAGTTCTATCAATGTATTCACCGGGAGTTGGCGGTATTGCGGAAGCCGTCATGAAGATGTCCTTCGGCAATAAAATCGGATTCAGATTTGAAGATAATTTCAACATTGATGATATCTTCTCTTGGAACTATGGATCAATTATAGTTGAGGCAGATGAAAAACTGGCAAATTCAAAGAACATCATTAGAAAACTCGGAGAGACAGTTAATGATGGAGCTATTTCATATGGTGAAGATAAGGTATTAATAGATGATCTTTTAGAGCTTTCAGAATCAAAGCTTGAGTCAGTCTATAATTTAAAGTCTGATGCTTATCATGAGGAAATAACGAAGATCTCTTATGAAGCGAATAAAAGATATGAATACAAAGGAAGTGCCTTAGGAAGTGCAAGGCCAAAGGTATTGATTCCTGTATTTCCTGGGACCAACTGCGAATATGATTCAGAAAAGGCCGCTACAAGAGCTGGTGCTGACGCAAAGATAATGATAATCAGGAATTTAAACGCAGAAGACATCGAAAGGTCAGTTGAGGAATTCGCAAAAGAGATTGAGAAATCTCAGATGATATTCATTCCTGGCGGATTTTCAGGAGGAGATGAACCTGACGGATCTGGGAAGTTTATTACGTCGTTTTTCAGAAATGATATTATAAAAGAGAAAACCATGGATCTTCTTAATAAGAGGGATGGTCTTATGTGCGGAATATGTAACGGATTCCAGGCATTGATAAAACTGGGGCTAGTTCCATTTGGGGAGATAAGGGATATGGATGAAGATTGTCCTACACTGACATTTAATGAGATTGGAAGGCATCAATCAAGACTCGTTAGAATCAGGATTGCATCAAACATGTCGCCATGGCTTTCTATGACAGATGTTGATTATGTATATACAATTCCTATTTCCCATGGAGAGGGAAGATTGATTGCAAATAATGAACTGCTTGATAAGCTCAAAAAGAGCGGTCAGATTGCAACTCAGTATGTTGATTTTGATGGGAATCCTACTATGGATATTATGCACAATCCAAACGGTTCAACGTTTGCAATTGAAGGTATGACCTCACCTGATGGTAGAGTATTTGGTAAGATGGGACATGCCGAGAGAATAAGCAAAGGAATATATAAGAATGTTCCGGGGAACTACGATATGAAGATGTTTGAAGCTGCAGTAAAATATTTCAAATAATATAAATACCGTAATTATATAATTATTAGAGGAGGCGTAGACCTTCTCTTTTTTTACAAATATATGTCAATAAATGCTTAATAAAGTTTTATAACTCATCGCACTTTGTTTTTTAGTATGGTAAAATTAAAATAATGAAAGAATATAGCATTTTACTTATTATTAAAATAATTATTGCAATCCTAGCCGCAGTTTTTATGGGAAATGGTGCTGTTGTTTTGTTTAATCATATGCCTGCCAGATGGTTTGACGATGACGGTCTACCTGAAGATATTGAGAAGAGGCAGAGGATAAGAAGCACTCCATGGAAATATGTATTTGTAGCCTATTTTCTATCTTCAGGCATTTATCTTGCGATAATGGAGAGCCTTCAATTTGAGGTCGCTACGCTTGTTATTTTCTTTATAATTTTGGAGATGGCAATTTCTGACCTCAAATACCGTATAGTTCCTGACCAACTTAATACCCTTCTTGCCGTTTCTTCAATCGGCTTTGTTATGATGCATGAAAGATGGTACGATATACTGATAGGAGCATTGATAGGACTGGGATTATCTATTATTACATATTTACTTGGCAGGCTTATTTACAAAAAAGATGTAATAGGTGGTGCAGACATTAAGTTCTATATTGCAATAGGGTTGGTTACAGGATATTTAGGAGTTGTCATAATATATTTGATTACAAGTATTTTTATGGGAATCTATGATTTTTATCTTTTCTATACCAAGCAGTTAGATAAAAATGAGCAAATTCCCATGCTTCCTTTTGCATTAATATCTACAACCGTTTATATGCTTTTCATATGGAGTAGAATAGGATTATTTGGAATTTAAGAAAAGAAGCAGATGTTAAAGAATATTTTAATAAAAATTAAATATGACGGCACAAATTTTTACGGCTGGCAAATACAGGATGGTAAGAGGACAGTTCAAGGTGAAATTGAGCATGTTTTAAGTTTCATTTGCGGTGAACCGGTCTCAATAAATGGTACAAGCAGAACGGATAGAGGGGTTCATGCACTTGGTCAGTATGCAAACTTTATTTGGGACAATAATCTGCCGATTGATAAGCTCCCTGAAGTAATGAACAAAAGGTTCGGATCAAAAGGACTTGGAAGAAGTGGAGCCCCTGGAGATATCGAGATTATAAGTGCAAGAGAAGTATCACTTGATTTTCATGCGCGTTTTGACTGTAAGCTAAAAACTTATAGATATATAATAGATGCAGATGGGGACATATTTGAGAGAAATTATTGCTGGCAATTTCCGAAAGCTCTTGATTTAAGCTCTATGAAAGAAGCGGCTAAATATATTGTCGGGACTCATGATTTCAAATGTTTCGAATCCAGTGGTGGTAATCCAAGAAAGACGACTGTTAGGACAGTTAAGAGCATATCAATAGATGAATGCTCGGGATATGATGTTAATCCGGGGAGAATAGCAATAGAGGTGACTGGAGATGGCTTCTTATATAATATGGTTAGGATAATAGTTGGCACACTCGTTGAAATAGGGATTGGAAAAAGGGATGCATCATCCATGGAAGATATAATAAGCAGTAAAAACAGGTCAAATGCGGGTATGACTGCACCGCCAGAAGGACTTTATCTTAAGGAAATCTATTTCGGGGGTGAGGGTGTTGTATAAGGTAAGAATTGATTCATTTGAAGGACCATTTGATCTTCTTATTTATCTAATATTGAATGCCAAGATGGATATATATGATATTCGCATTTCAGAAATCACGAAACAGTATATTGATTATCTGGACGAAATGGAAGACATGGATATCGAGGTAGGAACAGAATTTATAGTTCTTGCAGCAATACTAATAAAACTAAAGGCTAAGATGCTTCTTCCAACGGAGAGTGAAGACGAAGAAATATATTCATATGAAGATCCAAGGACGGAGATTGCTGATAAACTTCTCGAATATATGAAGGTCAAGAGGTTGTCAAAGATTCTGAAGGAAAGGGAAGAGAACGGACTTGCTATTTTTGAAAAACCGGGTGAAGATATTTCTAAATATATTGATAATCCGGATGAAATATTAAAGACGAGTGAAGAAAAATTTGTAGAGGCTTTTCTCGGATTCTTAGAGCGAAAAAAGAGACTTTCAGAGGTAAAAAAGAGATATGAAGAGGTTCATCGCGATAGGGTATCTGTTGAGGAAAGAATAAATTATATGATAAAAGCTCTTGATGAGCGACTTTTGACATCTGACACTATAAGTTTTAGTGACCTAATTCCAAAGAACTCGGACAAATATGATATTGCACTATCATTTGTCTCTATGCTAGAGATGGTAAGGACTCAAGACATAGAGGTATCACAGGAAGAACTGTACGGAAACATTATAGTTAAAAGAAAGCATAAAAGCGATAAATTTCAGCATTGATATTATGAAAAAAGAGGATTATGAAATGGAAATATCTAGGAGGCGAGCAATAAAGTCTACATTTGAAGCAATGATGTTTGTTCTTGGAGAGCCGCTTTTGGCAAAAGATGCGGCGGAAGTCGTTGAAATAAACAAAGATGAGGCTTATGAGATTTTCTTGGAATTAAAGTCGGAATATGAAAAAGAAAAAAGAGGCATTCAAATAAGAGAGATAAACGGTTCATTTCAATTTATAACCGACAAAGACCAGGAGATGTTTATCAGGAAGCTATGCACCCCTGTGAAAGTCAAAAGATTATCGCAGGCAGCTCTTGAGGTGCTTGCAATTATAGCATATAGGCAGCCTGTTACAAGAGGTGAAATAGACCAGATAAGGGGAATAAAGTGTGATAGAGTTCTTGAAGGATTAATTGATAAGGGGTTGATAGAGATATCCGGAAGATCAGAAGGAATAGGAAGGCCACTTCTCTATTCAACAACAGATCTGTTTCTCAAAAAATTCGGTTTTTCATCGATCAAAGATCTGCCGAATATAGAACAATTTGATGACAATAGTGAGATTTCAAACCCCGAAGAAGCATACGCTCAACTGAATATTGATTTTTATGAAGGTTCTATAGATGAGAATAAATAAGTATATTGCAGCATCCGGTATTACAAGCAGGAGAAAGGCGGATGAACTTATCAAACAAGGAAGGGTCAAAGTCAACGGAGTCCTTATGAAAGAGCCGGGATATGAAGTCGGTAAAGAAGACCTTGTTGAAATTAATGATAAGCTAATATATCCTGAAAAAAAATTAATATATTTAATTATGAACAAGCCAACAGGTTTTGTTACGACGTTGGACGATGAGTTTGATAGACCTACAGTTATTGATCTTCTTCCACCGATGGACGAGAGAGTGTATCCAGTTGGAAGACTTGATATGAACACATCAGGTCTTTTGATATTAACAAATGACGGAAAGCTAGCAAACGCTCTTACACATCCTACAAAAAAAATCAATAAGACATACAAGCTTATTTGCAAGGGAATATTGACAAAGAAAGAAGCTTCGATATTGGAAAAGGGAGTTAATATAGGCGGATATTTTACAGCACCTTGCAATATAAAAATCATTAAACACATGAATGCTTCAAGTCTCGTGGAAATTACAATTCATGAGGGAAAAAACAGACAGATAAGGAAGATGTTTAAGGAGGTAAAGCACCCCGTTCAAAAGCTTGAAAGGATTGCGATCGAGAATATAAAGCTTGGACATATGAAAGAGGGAACGGTAAGAAAACTTTCAGATAGAGAAGTTGAAAGTATAAAGCATAAAGCCGGAATTTAATATAGTAATTATATAAAAATTTAATATCGATATCATTTGACTGCATATATGCAGTCTTTTTTTCTGTGTTTTTAATTATGTTTTTTATTTTTTGCAAAACCTTAAATTTGGCTGAATAACAGAGGGATGAAGCGGATGTTTTTTGTATGCCGATAAAAAAACAATCGATTAATGGAAGATTTGTTACCAAAGCCATAAAAACGTTGTACAGAAAACTTAATTTATAATTGATATATTTTACATGAAAGGAGGTTATATGAAACTTAGGCTCGTCATGAGGGATGCAGAATACCAAACAGCTCTTATTAAATCACTTTATGAATTTAATCAGGACTTGTTCATTGAAGTTGGAGAATTTCAGAATATTGAAGATGATATTCTCATTGTTACGGATTACAATCCAAGGAAATTCAATATTGATATTCTAAGAGAGCATAGAGGTGGGGTTGTGTTTATGTCAAAGAGAGAAATCCCTGATAGTTTAAAAAAGAGAGAAATCGGTCCATTCTTCGTGTTTAAATATTCAGGAGTTGAAAATATAATGACATCTCTTAATCTGGCATACAGCCTTTGGAAGGGAGAGATAAATCCAAGCGAGAAAAAATATGAGACAATAAGCATATTTTCAGATTGTGATGATAAAAGAACCGGATATATTAGTGAGATATTATCTAGACATATTGTATATCGGAAAGGACTTAAGACGGTAATCATACCGTTAACATTCACAAATAATCATGCTTCAAGCTACAAAGGAGACCGAAGAGAGTTTCTCAGGATTATGTATTACATAGAAGCCAAAAGACTTTTATCAAGGGAAACCTTTTTCAGAAAGGACGGATATGATGTTGAATACCTGAGAATACCACCGGGAATCAACTATATTGCAGGACTTGGAATTGATAGGTTAAACAAAATAATAGATTTTCTAGGTGAGAACTACTTTGATGTGATCATATTAGATATCGGTACTGCATATACAGATCTTGGAATGAGTGCGATAGAGGAATCAAAATTCGCTATTTGGGTACATGGAGCAGGAAGCGAAGAGATATTTAAAGATATCACGAAATTCAAGAATAATAACATATTTAAAGTGGATTGGGAATCCGGTGTAGACCGAGCAGAGCTTATATCAGATGATATAGTCATGCAGATTTTTGATAAGGATTCTAAGATAGGATAAGCATTATATGATTAAAGACATAACATTGAAATATGGCTATATAATTGATAATTTGACTGCTCAAATTAAGAAAAATCTAAGTGAAAACAATTCCTACTTTGATGACAAGGATCTGCTTTTTTATACAGAAGATGAGTTTTTTAACTCAAAATGTATTTCCGATATAGATATCAATATAACTGGAGAGCTAATAAATTGTATTTATAGAAGGGTGAAGAATAAATATGGGATTCTCTCTGAACTTCTTATGGATGAAGATATAAATGAGATTATGGTTAATGGTTACAAAGATATATTTATTGAAAAGAAAAGAAAAATATATCATATAGATGATGCCTTTACATCTGAAATAGAGCTTGAAAACCTTATAAGAATGTTCGCTTCAGATGTTCATCGTGAGGTCAATGAAGCCAATCCTATTGTAGACGCAAGACTTGAAAACGGATACAGGGTAAACGGGGTTCTTAAGGTCGTCGCATTAAACGGTCCGATTCTTACTATCAGGAAATTCGATAAAGAGTCTATCAGTATGAAAAGGCTTGTTGAATTAAAAAGCCTGACAAAAGAATGCAGCGATTATTTATCAGAACTGGTTAAATGCGGATACAACATATTTATCAGCGGCGGAACATCATCGGGGGACAGTGATATAAT
>CABTXQ010000046.1 GCA_902488835.1 uncultured Ileibacterium sp. | reverse complement strand
CTCCCGGTAATATAATCTTCAGTTCTTTTGTCAAAAGGTGTTGAGAAGAGAATGTCAGTTTCATTCATCTCAATCAGTTCCCCCAGATAGAAGAATGCCGTATAGTCTGAGATTCTTGCAGCTTGCTGCATATTATGAGTTACTATAATTATACTATAATTATTTTTGAGCTCAACTGCGAGATCTTCTACCTTTGATGTCGATATAGGGTCAAGTGCACTTGTAGGTTCATCCATCAATAAGACCTTGGGCTCAACTGCAAGAGCTCTTGCAATACAGAGCCTTTGTTGCTGACCTCCTGAAAGACCGAGTGCAGATTTCTTCAATCTATCCTTGACCTCATCCCATATGGCAGCATTTCTAAGAGACTTTTCAACTATTTCATCAAGCTTAGCTCTACCCTTTATACCGTGGGTTCTTGGACCATATGCGACATTATCATATATGCTCATTGGAAATGGGTTCGGCTTTTGAAACACCATTCCAATTTCACGTCTTAGCTCGTTTATATTGATATCAGACGAATAAATATCATTTCCGTTGTATTTGATTTCTCCAGTTATTTTTACATTTTGTATCAAATCGTTCATTCTGTTTAGACTTTTCAGAAATGTTGATTTTCCACAACCTGACGGGCCTATAAGTGCAGTAATGGATTTTTCTCTAACTTCCATATTTATATCATTTAAAGCTTGAGATTCACCATACCATAGATTCATGTTATTAATGGTAAATACATTCATTAATTATTACCTCGATTCTTGAAAAAATTACCAATGGACTTTGCGAGCCAGTTAATTATTAATGTTAGGATGATAAGAATTGCAGCTATTGCAAATGCAACCTCAAATTCTCCCTGTTCTTTTGCATATACATAAAGAGCTACTGTTAATGTTGCCCCGGAACTTTGTAATCCCTTGATTAAACCGTTAAGCTCGTGAGCAAATCCTGCGGTAAAAAGTAGTGCTGCGGATTCTCCAAGTATCCTTCCTATGGTTAGAATACATCCTGTAACTATGCCGTCAATGCAGCTTGGAAGGACAACTGTCCTGATTACACGCCACTTCCCGGCTCCAAGTCCAAATGCACCTTCTCGATAGCTTGCAGGTACAGTTTTTAGACTCTCTTGTGTGGTTCGCATGATGGTCGGTAGGTTCATCATGGAAAGTGTCATCGCACCTGCAATCAGAGAAGTCTTCATTCCAAGGAACTGACAGAATATAAGCATCCCGACAAGACCATAAAGGATAGAAGGAATTCCAGAAAGAGTTTCTGCCGCATACTCGATTATTGAAGTCAGTTTTCTGCTCTTTGCATATTCAGTCAGATATATTGCTGCTCCAACACCGAGAGGGATTACTATTATCAAGGTTGCAAGAACTATATATAAAGTATTCATTATATCAGGCAGAATACCTATTTCTTCTGATAGATAGCTTGGCTTACTGGATATAAGATTCCATGTAATTCTAGGTAACCCCTTGAATAGCACATATATTATTATTGAAAACGAGAGAGCACAGGTTATTATCGATGATATCAGCATAAGCGATCGCATCGTTATTATGTATGCTTTTCTTCTCGTTGATAATTCAGATTTATTCATTTAATCAATTCTCCTTGTCCCTTTTCATGAAATAATTAAGAGTAGCATTTATCATCATGATAAAAACGAACAGTACTAGGGCTATTGAGAATAAAGCCTGTCGTTGTAAGCCTGCGGAATAAGACATTTCGCTTGCTACAGCAGTTGTAAGGAATCTTACACTCTTGAACATGGCAGGCATGTTTGGTGCATTTCCTGATACCATCATTACAGCCATAGCTTCACCTATCGCTCTTCCAACACCAAGAACAATAGAGGCAGCAATACCACTCTTTGCAGCAGGTACAGATACACGAAAATAAGTTTCTGTGGGACTTGCACCAAGGGCCAGCGAAGCATCTTCATATTCTTTAGGAACTGCATCAAGAGATGTCATTGAAACTTTAATTATCGATGGAAGAATCATGACTGTAAGAACAAGGATAGCTGCAAGAAGTCCGGAACCGTCAGGGATATTAAATATCTTCCTTATTGCAGGGACCAAAACGAGCATACCCACTAGACCGTAGACAACGGAAGGTATTCCTGCAAGAAGATTTACAGCCGATTCAACAACTCTTTTTACAATAGGAGGTGCTTCTTTGGCTAGGTATACTGAGGTAAAAAATCCTACCGGGACCCCTAGCAATATCGCACCGGATGTACCATATATACTTGTTAAAATAAAAGGTAGTATCCCAAATTTAGGATCTTGCTTTGTAGATGCCCACTCAGTTCCAAAAATAAAATTAATAAATCCTATTTTTGAAATTGCAGGAAGTCCTGCAACTATCAAATATAATGAGATGAGCAGGACTGATGCTACGGTTATTAATCCAAGTATAAGGAAGACTCCGTGTATTAAATTTTCAAACAGATTATTATTATTTTTCATAAGTAGTCCTGATAATGGGAGGTCTTAGGACCTCCCAAATTTTCATTGAATTAATTTACAGGTACTGCACCAGCCTTTGAAATAATATCGCTTACATCTTTTGATGTGATGTAGTCAAAGAATGCCTGTGCTGCCTTTGAGAGCTTTTTGTCTTTCTTTGTTACGATTACGAAAGGTCTCTGAATTACATAGCTTCCGTCCTTTACTGTTTTTTCTGAAGGATGAACGCCGTTGATCTTAAGAGTTTTAACATCTTTACTTACTGCTGCAAGTGATGCATAACCGATTGCATCAGGATTTCCGGAAACAGTTGTTATTACGTCTCCTGTAGATGTAAGTTCCTGTCTATAATTGCACGCATCTTTTGTTTCAGTAATGCTTTCAAAACCGTCTCTTGTTCCGCTTCCTGCTTCACGCCCGATTACAACAATCTCCGCATCCTTTCCGCCAACATCTTTCCAGTTAGTTATTTCACCCTTGTAAATTTTCGCAATCTGCTCAGTAGTCAAATCCTTTACATTGTTATCAGGACTTACGATCATTGCGATTCCATCAAGAGCAAGAACAGTCTCTTCCAAACCCATTTCTTTCTCTTCATCTTTTAAGTTTCTGCTTGAAAGACCAAGGTCGCATCTTCCTTCGGATACGGCAGTTATTCCGGACCCTGAGCCTGTAGGGTTATAAGTGAACTTTACATCGCTATTTTCTTTTGTAAAAGATTCTCCAAGAGCACCTATAACTTTTTCCATTGATGTTGAACCATCAGTTGCAACGCTTCCTTCTACACCTTTTTTACCGCAACCTGTGAACATAGCTAACATCATTACGGCAGATAAAACTAACAATAATAATTTTTTCATTTTTTCTCCTCGCTTTTTTTACAATATTAATTCAATATCATTGTTTATCAGGATTATATTTTCTGAATGTAAACTCTGAAAGCAATCTAATGTAAAATGCATGTAAAATAGGGAGGTTATAAATGTTTTCTGATATAATGCTTGAAAAGGGAGAAAACTTATATGAAATATGAGCTTATTGCGACTGCGGCATTTGGACTTGAAGCCGTTGTCAAAAGAGAAATAAATGCTCTCGGATACGAGGTGATCAAAACTGAAGACGGACAGATCACTTTTACCTCCGATGAACTTGGCATAGCCAGGTCAAATATTTGGCTTCGAACGGCGGACAGGGTATATCTTAAGATGGGAGAATTTAATGCCACATCTTTCGAAGAATTGTTTAATGAGGTAAAGAAAATTAAATGGGGAGATATTATAACATCTGACGGCTCTTTCCCTGTAATAGGAAATTCGGTTAAATCAAAACTTCATAGTATTCCAAGCTGTCAAAGTATCATAAAGAAGGCGGTTGTTTCATCGATGTCCTTAAGTTATGATATTAGTGAGTTTAAGGAGACAGGTGATGAATACAGGATAAGGTTTAATGCCCTAAAAGATAAATTTGTAATTGGTATTGATACAAGCGGATTGGGACTCCATAAGAGAGGATACAGGGTTAAAGAAACGGCTGCGCCAATGAAAGAAACTATGGCTTCAGCCCTTATCCAACTAAGTTTCTGGAATAAGGATAAGGTATTGATAGATACGTGTTCAGGCTCTGGGACAATTCCTATAGAAGCAGCAATGATTGGAAGAAATATAGCACCGGGGATCTCGAGAAAATTTGTTTCAGAAAACTGGAAAATATTCAGAAATGATGAATGGAAAAAAGCTAGAAAAGAGGCATATGAAGCGATTGATTACGATTCAAATTTATCGATATATGGATATGATATTGATAAAGAGGCAATAGAGGCTTCTAAGATGAATGCCATAGAAGCTGGCGTTTTGGAGGATATCGTATTTGTCAATAAAAATATGTCTGAAATATATATAAATGATTATGATGATTACGGGGTTATAATAACAAATCCACCATATGGTGAGAGAATAGGGAATATTAAGGATATCCACAAAATATATTATAAGCTCAAAGAAATTTCAGATAAAAACCACACATGGTCTATTTTTGTGATTACTATTGATAGAGATTTTGAAAAATACATGGCCAAAAAGGCGGATAGAAGAAGGAAGCTATATAACGGCAGACTCGAGACACAGTATTATCAGTTTCACGGAATTAAACCAAATAAGAAAACTAAGAGTATATAAGGAAGAATAATATGAGAAAAGATTTTAAATATCCATCATCAAATAATGATGCCGGCATACATGGAATAATATGGAAAAGTGAAGATAACACTAAGCCCATCGGCATAGTTCAGATAATTCACGGAATGTCAGAATATATTGGTAGATATGAGGAGTTTGCAGAGTTCTTAGTCAGTAAGGGTTATATTGTTTTAGGAAATGATCACCTAGGGCATGGTGCATCCGTTAAAGACAGATCTGAATACGGTTATTTTGGAGAAAACGGTAACTTTCATGTTATTCAGGACATTCACAATTTGAGAAAGATGATAGTGCTGGAATATCCGGATGTTCCATATTATTTTCTTGGACATAGCATGGGTTCATTCCTGCTTAGACAATATCTATCAACAGTAGAAACTGATGTTCCAGGTGATGAAGTCAAGACATATTCACATGGGCTTTCTGGTGCAATAGTAATGGGGACCGGATGGCAACCAGGTGCTCTTCTTTCGTTCGGTAAGGGTTTATGCAGAATTCTTTCGATTTTCAAAGGATGGCAGGGAAGGAGTAAATTGCTCGACGCACTTTCCTTCGGATCATACTATAAGAGAATTCCTAATGTTAGAACTCCTAATGATTGGCTCTCACTTAACGAAGAGAACGTCGATAATTATATAAATGATCCAATGTGCGGATTCACGTTTACTGTCAACGGTTATTATAATTTGTTCAAAAGCATAGAGTTTGCACAAAACAAAAAATTAATGAAAAATATAGATGATAAGATGCCAATTCTTTTTATTGCAGGAGCTGAGGATCCTGTAGGGGCATATGGAGAAGGAGTGAGAAAAGCCTTTATAGCATATGAAGAAAACACAGGTTGTCATTGTGATATAAAATTATATGAAGAGGATAGACATGAGATACTCAATGAATACAATAAAGAGGAAGTGTATCATGATATTCTATCGTGGATAAGAAAAGAATAAGATCAAAAAACAATCTCGTGAAACTTCACGAGATTGTTTTTTGTTTTTAGTAATTAGTTAATTGTTGAACTTCCACCGTTGTTTGCAGAAACCCATCCGATCCATGTTTTTCCAGGATTGAGCTTGACATCTTTTTCCTTGCCGCCTTTACCTTGAGTGAACAATCTTAGCTTACCGTTCTCATTTATCCATTGGATATCAATAACTGAATTATTGCTTATTAGCTTACCGCTTCCTTTTTGCAAAGAATAATCACAATATGTGACGCCATTATCTTTGGTTATATATTCCGTATTGTCAAATAACACCAGAATGTTGGTTCTCGCTACGTCATTTTCAAAATGAGATGTGTGGTAAAGCTTGTCATCATCAGAATAAGTCCAATCTACCGTATCGATTGATTCACTGGAGAATGTTACCGATACAGCTTTACATTCATTATCACTAAGGGGCTTGACGGATCTATTGAATTTCAGAAAGGTTGTAAAATCCTTATTCATCTTTTTGTCTATGGAATTTTTAGATAGTGCATCAGATAATGCCTTACCATACAATATTCCTGTGTGTTCGGTTGACCTGCCGGATTCTCTATTTCTTCCAAAAAGCTCATTATCTTCACCATATGACATTGCATCAATATGATTGACGACATCATTGTTAAAGTAATAATCCGCTCCAGTGTAATTGCCACCGCTACTGCTCATTCCCCAGTGCACAAAAACTGCATCGAAGAGTGAAGCAAATTTAATAAATGGAGGTCTTGCGCTTCGCATAGGACCGACAGTCTCAGGAAGCTTGTCATAGTCAGCATATAGCCATAGTGTTCTTGATATTCCTCCCTCAACTTCGCCTTGTAAAATGATGTCGGGTGAATATTTTTCGTCATCAATTCCCCACTGTGGTCTTGCCTCAGGATGGTTTTCAACAACAAGACCGACAATTCTCTTGTCTAGAACATCTGACTTCTTTCCAAGTTCTCCTGTCAGCGAATTAATTACGACTTTTTTACCTGACACATCTTTTTTACAAGCCGTAGTTAAGGAAAGAGCAGAAATTAGAACAAGTATAATAAATATTGATACAATCTTTTTTTGTCTGAACATTAATGAGAACTCCTTTTGTTTATTTAAACGCCATGTTTACTTCTTATTATCTTTAAATAAAATTTTATTTCTCTTTTGCCTCGTAATAAGCAACCTTATAAGTTACAACGTTGCCGTCAGGCTTATCGTTATCATACTGGACAACTTCAACTTTATGCTTGCCGGGCTTTAAGTCAGCTTTCATTAGTCCAATCGTTGCTTGCGTTTCAGCAAACTGATTCTTGTCGTTTTCCATACCGTCAACATATACATAGGATAATTTACTACCATCAAATTCATATGTGTCAAGTCCTATGTCAATTAATAGATCATCCTTTGCTGTAAACAATACAGGAACATTTCCATCTTCCGATGTTCCGCTCGGCGTAGAGATTACAATTTCACCCGCACCCATATCGGAATATTCACCCTCGAAATCTTTTTAAACTTTCTTTTCCTTTGATTTTTCTTCCTTTGTGCTTGCGTTATCGCCACAAGCAACAAGTACAAGGGCAATAGCAAATACTAATACCAATGCAGTAATCTTTTTCATAATATTCTCCTTTTCCTAAAAATATTTTCAAAAGCTTCATAGTATACAGTATACAGTATATTATATGCTTTAAGCCTTTTGCTTTCAATATTTTCAAGTGACTCCAAATAATAAAAATCTTTATTTATATTATTTTTAATTTATGCAAGATATTTTCAACATGTAATATAGTTCAGAATTTTTATAAGCTATAAATTATTTGGTTGCACACCTATATGCACCAAAATGCACCTTTTTTGCCATTTATTAATTAAAACAATAAATTCGTTGAGAAAATAAAAAACCTTGCGAACCGCTGAAATCAAGCGATTGCAAGGCTATTTTATTGGTGGCCCGTATTGGACTTGAACCAATGGCCTTCTGGTTGTCACCCAGATGCTCTCCCAACTGAG
>CABTXQ010000045.1 GCA_902488835.1 uncultured Ileibacterium sp. | reverse complement strand
TCATAAAGCGTATTTCCTTCATCATCTAAAAAGGTCTTAGCGTCAATAATGCTTATTTCAAGAACATTACTATATTCTTCAACTAAATTTCTCTGTTCATTTGTTAATCCTATTTTTTCTTCTACGGGTATAATCATAAAATCAGCATTATTTGCTGAATCAACAAAAATTACATCCTTATTTATTTTTCTTATTTTATTTATATATATTTCTCTTTTTAATACATTTGATGCAAGATATACTCTTTTCTTTTTACCCATCTTTTTTCTCCTATTTGTAATAATCAAAAACCGCCTATAAGGCGGTATATGAGTTGTATTATTTTTAATTAGGTATATTTTTCCAATAATTAAGGTCATACCCTATATCTAACCATTTTTTTAAGTTAGCTTTCTTATACTTAATCCCATTAATTTTAATAGTATTATCATCGATGAGATATATTTTGTGATCACCTAGATATTTTTCAAGCCTTTCAGGCAGTTTATCCTTACTTAAATTAATTGTGTTTTTATTTATAATTTCATAATGTACCCAACAACTTTTATTTGTAAGCATTCCTGTATTATCAAGGTCTGCAATGAAATAATCACCAAACTGCGTGAACAAACGAGCTTCTATCCCATTATTCGTTTTTCTTTCCCATGCTGTGTCTTTAAGTTTTTCACGTAGTTCTTCAGTTGTAATGCTTTTATGGTTATTAATAATTGGTACAAGAGCAGTTGTTACTGTGATAATAAATAAAATTAATATAACTATTAGCTTAAGCTTTTGACTTTGCTCCATTAAGCGTATTTTTTTTAACATTTTATCTCCTTTTTTTAGTTTACTATGGCTGATATATAAAGCCTTGGAGTATGCTGCCATTTCCTTGATAACCTGAAGCTTTAGTCCATGTCTGCATCCAGAAATGAGAACCTCGCCATCCAGAATTACTTGTTACAATATCACCATTTGATTTAATCTCCTCAACAACTGCAACATGACCAAATGATCCATTACTATACCGCCAACATACTACTGCACCTACCTTAGGTGTCCTTCCTTTCTTGTATGCTGTGCATGTTCTGTACCATTGATCAGCATTTCCTGTTGGAAGAGCTGGTCTTTTTCCTAGTATCTCACCAAATCGGCCAAATGCATACCAAGTGCAGTTATGAGTTAGTGCCGGCGGTCCATAGGCAGTTCCTGCAAAAGCATTATACCTAGGATTGAAGAAAAATGGATTGTTTTTAGCTGGATAAGAAGTTCTTTTACCTTTTGCAACTCCAGCCTTAACACCACGACTATCATCAACTATTCTTATAACATGGCTTACATATCTATCTCCACCTGCTGAATATGAAAGAGGTGTTTTAACAATCCCTACCCTTTCATTTGAGGCATGAACAATTTCATTATTTCCTGCATAGATTGCTACATGCTGAAAGCCACTAGCATTGCTAAAAAACACAATATCTGCCGGCTTCATTTTATCCTTACTTACTTTCTTACCTGTTCTGCTTAGTGATGCGTATAAGTATGGCACATAGTTAATTTGCCCCCAATTATTAAGCCCGAAATGTGCAAATATTAAACTTACAAAGCCGGCACAGTCAGTGCCTTCACCCGGTTTCTGAGAAAGTTTTTTACCACCTAGCTTATATCGATACATTGGTGTTTTATTTGCAAACTGAAGTGCATATGCTACAATTTCATCTCCATTAGCACTATCACCATCATATCCAACTTTTTTCCAACCTGCAATATAATAATTTTCCTGAATTGAAGCTATCAGCGAAATAAACAATAAAAGAAAAATAAGCGAGGCACATACCCCGCATATGACAAGCTTCATAACTATTTTCTTTTTCATTATGATCACCTATCTACCACCAGAAAAGATTTTTTCCTCATACTCTTTACTTAACCAAACATTGAACTTAATACTCCTATCTCCTGAGATAGATAAAATTGTATCTCCCACATCTAGATATGGAATTTGATCAATCTGACTGAATGACAATGCATTACTAAATATGCTATTTAGAAGTGGAAGCGTTGAGCTGTCTTGTCTAAACATAAATTTATACTGCGTAAGTTCAAATAATGTACGTATGAGATCAACATACTTGTCATTTTCCCCTTGAGGCATATAATCTCTTACACTTTGAGAAGCAAATGTAATCCCTGCAAAGTATTTTCTTGCTTCTCTTAGATATGAGATAAGGAGCTGTAAAATTTTTGGCATCGATGTATTTACCCATCTGTGGCTTTCATCAATTAAAATAAGGAAGCATGATACATCTCTTATATCAATCTCTCCCTTTTCCCATAAGTTTTTCATTATGCTTCCATTTGAAACTGCATTATCCCAACAAAGCGAAACCATATTAAACATCTGAGCAACAAATATATCTCCTAGGTCTTTAATGTCTGAAATATCAAACGTTACAATTTTTTCATCAACAATATTATCTACTGATGTATAACCATCGAACATTCGACCATAGTTAAATACTATTGTTCTTACAGCTTCTTCAATTTTAGATAAAGATAAAGCTTTTGCTTTAGCAAGCTCAATATCTACATCGCTTGAAGTATCTCTATTTTTTTCTTTCTCAATTTCATCTTTTAAAAATTTTAAGAAGTCTGAAAATATTGGATATTTCTTAGCAGGAAGTCCTGTAATTTGTTTTCCTTCTTCCGGTATAAGATCATAGCTCTTATAAAATTCTCTAAGGTAGTTTTCTAAGCTTATAAGCATTTCATCTGTAGCACTTGGAATGATACACTTGAAAAAAGTTGAAACTTTTGCAATATGCTTTGAATATGAAACAAATTCATCTTCTCCTGCTTTTAATATTTCAAGTGGATTAAGTATCCCATCTTCACCATCACACTTTATTATCTTTCCACCAAACTCTTTTGTTAAATTTTCAAACTCACCTGTTACATCGAAAGTTCTTATGAAATTCCCTTTACAAGCATTAGCTTTAAAACGCTTTTTTAGGTAAGTTGACTTTCCTGATCCCATATCACCACAAACCAAGCTGTTATAGTGCTTCCTTGATGATGTTTTGGTAAATTCATCAAATATAACTACCCCACCAACGGGTGTAAATCCTATTAAATCTCCATTATCATCAATCAATTCAGAGTAGCAATATGGATTTCCTATAGCAACTTGCTCTGTTAAAAGCGGATGTGCTTTCATCGAAAAAGGCTTGCTATGTTGAATGCTAAAAGACTCAAACAATGCTTGCCATTCTCTTTTTCCTTCATTAAGCATAGTTGCAGTCATAAAGGAATCAGCTTCTAAATCTTTGATAATCTGCTCACATCTTTGATCAAGTTCATAAAGATTCCTACCACCTATATAAAGCCTTATATCAATATCCTTTATAACTTCACCCATAGAAGTCAGCTCATCATACATATTTTGTAATTCTTGCTGCCTTAATTTTGCATCGTATAACTGCATATAATCTTTTGCGGTACTTGCTCTAGCAAACTCTTCTTTCAGAGATTTATTAATATTCTTTTTTACTTCTGCATTGTCTTTAGAGTTAATATCCATCATGACAACGGCATCTTCAATTCCAAAAAGCCTATCAAGCCAAAAGTCATCAAGTAATTTAGGAAGCTGATATAAATGTAAACACCTTATATATCCTTCACCCGTTATAATGTAATTAGGTTCTTTAAAGGTGATTCCACCTGCCGGCTGTATATACTCAAACAAATTTTCATCTACATTTATATTTTTTTTCTTATTCTTTTTATTCTTCTTATTCTTCATCGTTGTAACCCTCTCTAAGTTCATCAGGAATAATAAGAGTATTCATATTGCATAGTTTTTTTATTATTTGAATTTTTTTCTCTTTATCAATTTCTTTTACAATTCTGCTCCTACCTCTTCCAAGCCAAGTAAGAATATTTATTCTGTTCTTTTGTAGCTCTTCCTTATTGCTTCCAAAGTACATTCTATAAAATTCTTTTCTATCGATATTACTATCAAGTGTCAGTAATTCATTAATTTCTCTTGTAAGCCATTTTTTACGTACAGGATCATTAGTCTTTTTTAATTTCCACTCAAGATTATTCCTCTGAAGAGAAGTGTTTATTGGAAAATTAAGTCCTATATCTTTATGGTCAGGAGAATACAATCGTTCAAACTTCGTTAAAGTTGCAATATCAAACCTAACTGCATCATCTTGTAGGTTTTGTCTATCTCTTGCCACTATCTCAAAGAAATCTAAATAAGAGCCGTCTTCACAAAAAAATGCTTCTAGCTCTTCATCGTATCCTCTAATTGATAATATATCTAAATTGTTTTTTATAATTTCTTTTTCTTTTGACTTTTTCTTTTTAAATATCATTTTATATCTCCTTCTTTTGCAATGAATGGACGATATGTTTTTATATCAGAAGTTATTAGAAAGTATAAACTCTCATAGTTTTTCCGCCTCTTGTTCAGACTGCTTTTTGATGTAAGAAAAAAAGCAATAACTACAGTAAAAATAAAGAATGGTATTCTAAGAGTCGGATGAATATATATCCTTAATCCATATGAAAGCATGGAATAAATAGCTATAAAAAAGAAATCCCAGACATCATATGTGCCAAAGACCCGGTTATCACTTTCAATTTTTGTTGTTGTTACTGTCTTTGCCATTATTTATCCTTCCTTTCTTTATTAATGAACTTACTTTTCGTGCCTACGCTTCTTTTTGGCATTGAAGAAGCCCCTGATTTATGTTCTGTTTTATTAAACTTATCTGTAGCATTATTTTTTAAATCTCTATCTATTTTACTTCCTATATCATTTTGCCTACCCCTATTACCTTCGCCTTTACTAATATCAGACATAAAATCTGTCCTGTTATTGCCATCACTTTGATTTCCTGTGTTTCCTGCTTCACTCGTGCTATTAGCATTTTTATTCCCATCATTATTAAAATGATTTGAACCTGAATTTTTATCTGAAGTTTTACTGTCCATTGTTTCACCATGGTTCTTACCGCTATTTTTACTTGATTTTTCGGCTTGGCTTGCCATATTTGCTGTTTTTCTTTTATTATTTATAAAACTAAAAGCCCTATTTGTAGTATTCTTTAAAGTTCTTCCTGCTCCAAGCACCATTCCACCGGCAGCTAACATCCTTGCTGTTGAAGATCTTAGACCTGCATCCATACCAAGCAACTTTTCCACTAAATTTGGTCCGTCAATTACAGTAAAAGCAATAAACAAAGAAAATATTGCAGCTGTTAAATTAGTTTCTACATAGCTATGTATAAACCCGGTAAAAACTGCATAGAGCTTTATACAAATAGCTGTAATTCCTAGCAAAATATAACCATCTCTTATAAAAACTAAAATTTTCCTTACTTTTTCTCCACCGGAAAGCTCAGCAGAATATAAGTATGCAAGTAATCTAGCTACAACAAGCTCAAATGCTACTCTTACGCACTTATAAGACATTGCAATATAGACTATGATAAGTGATAATAATTGTATAAGTGCATTAGTCCATTCAAAATTATATCGGTAGTAAAATTCATTACCGAAATCAGCATCGCTTCCATCGTTAATTCCCCACCCATTATCATTCTCTATAGTTTTTACAGTTCCATCAGACTTATCAGCATCGAGTCTATATTTAAAAGGATTTTCTTCATTTCCAAGCTCCTCATTAGCATAGTTAATTACACTATTAATTCTAAAATACCCTAATTTTTTTTCTGTAATTCCGGCAGTAATCTTACTATAATCTGATGGCTTTAATGATGTTCCAAACTTTTTATATGCTTTAAGAACATCGATCATATTTTCATCAACAATCGTTACAGCTGCCTTTGTATTATCTTTATATGAATAACTGTCTACTCCAGTTTTAAAAGAATGAGCAAGACTATTGAGAGTACCAAACATAAAAGTAGAGCAACTTACACATAGAATTGCCACACATATATTTGCAGCAATATTTGGCTTTTTGTCATGCTTCATTATCAATATATATCCAAGATAAAGAAGTGCTAATGCTGTAAATGCTACAAAAGCAGGCTTGAACCTTTGTACAAAGTCATTTATATTCTCATTTGTAGTCATATCAATAAAACCAAACGATTTGTTATATAAATTCTGTACTGTATCTGTAACACGTACCAAACCTTTTATGATAATCCACCCACATTGCCTTATTGCCGATGAAACAAGGTTATTAGTTTGAAGTATTTTGCTATTTCTTTCATAAAAATCAATCCATTGATTACCACCTTCAGCTAATACAGGTAAAATAGATATAAACATTATTGAAGATATGGTGGTTATCCATAGAAACACTTTTTTTATACTAAAATGTTTGTTTTTTTTCTTTTTCACAAAATTTTTCTCCTTTCACACAAAAAATAGCCCTTAATTTTCGTTTTAAGAGCCGTTTTAAGCAGTTCCTATAGTTTATATCAACCTTGCATAATTATTGTTTCTAAAGTCGAAATAAAGTCCTCTGAGAGCGAATACCTGTTTTGAATTTCTCGAATTATCTTCATCGCTTCATTAATCTCGGTTTCCGGATATAAAGAGAACTCTTCTTTGTAGTTTTCAAGTTTTCCTGAAAGTTTATTATCGAATGCATAATATGCTCCTTGAAGATCTCCTAAAGTTTTCGTTTCCGCTTCTTTATCATCTATCCATATCCCAAGTTTTCTTATAACTTTATTAGTATCGTAAACCATAGAAGCATAATTTATATTAGCCCTGCTCTCATTACATATATCTTCAAGTTTTATGCTCGTTGGATTTGGAAAATCATCAGTTGCATATTCCCATCTATAAAGTAAAGCTGTTCCAAGTTTTCTTTTAATGCTGCTCATATTATTCCTATATTCTTCTATAAAAGTAAGTGGCTCTTCTGTATCCTTATCTAGCATTGCTCCTTTAGCTGCTCTATTTTTAAATAATCTCACAAAAGCAACTATATACCACCAAAAATAAGGTCTTTTCATATACTCACATAAAATAGGATATGAGCGAATTGCAGCACCTGACCTATCTTTTCTTTTAGAAGCCCTAATAATTGCACACTCTCCTTCACGAAAATCTTGAAGTTCATCAGGAAATAAAAGTGGCTTTTCCCTATTGCTCTCCATAAATGTTTTGTTTTTTGCAAACCTTGTACCAGTTCTCTGAACCTCTATAACTGTTTTATTCCCAAGTTGCTCAGAAAACTCCGCCGGAGTTTCTTTACCTGAGGCTAGAATATAAATTTGATTTGCAAAATTATCTTTTATTGTATTCATTTCCATTTCATAATTAGTTCTAAGCTGATCATATGACTGAATAAATACATCAAAGGAAAACCCTACTCCTAAGCAGTTTGTTACCATACCACCAAAATTATCTAAAACAGGCATATTGCCAAACTCGTCAAAAATAAATCTAACATTCCTATCTAAAACGCCATTTTTTGTCTTAGCAAGCTTAAATAAATACTGAAATACCTGCGTTACAAAGGTGATAGCTAAAAAATGATTACTCTTATCTTCTGTTGGTAGCCCAATAAAGATCGCAACAGGATTATCACCAAATCCAATCTCTTTAAAATTGATGTCATTTTCTGCTGTCATTCTTGCAATAGAATCCATTGTAAAAATATTAAGCGAAGACTGCATATTTATATATACACTGCCTTTTGTTCTATCACCAGCCGTCTTTATAGAAGAATATAAGCCTCGTGCAAAATCCAGCTGGGGTCTAGCATTAAAATAATCGTCT
>CABTXQ010000044.1 GCA_902488835.1 uncultured Ileibacterium sp. | reverse complement strand
TCCAATTGAATTTTCCTCATCTCTTCAATTGAATATCCTACCTTCTTCATCATTCCTTCATAATCAAAGCCAATGCCTTCATTTTCAAATTGATCGTAATCAATTTGCATTGCATTTTTCATGATTTCGTTTTTTCTGGAATTTATCCCTGCATATGATTTATCCAATGACATCTTTATCCTCCCCAAACATTATATCCTTAAGTTGCAATTCAATTTTTAAAAGTTCAGGCTGAAATTCACCGTAATCATGTACATAACGAGGATTTACATCTACTAGTTCTCCTTCTGTACACCTTCCAGTTACGGTTTTAATTTTTATGATATCTCCGGAATTTCCGTCTTCTAGCGCGATGCCTTTTACCCACATCTTAAGATCACAGTCCTGTGTATCTTCAGGAACTTGTGGTGCTCTTTCACCGGCTTTCAAAACAACTTCTTCGACTTGAACCCAGTCGCCTTTTTTTGCTTTTGTCATCTGTAAGTGCTCCTTTCCATATACTACTTCGAAAAATCATCCTATTAGAACAAAAGTCCTATTCATGTGTATATTCTGCTCTCATTTCAGGACTAAGCTGATCCATCAAATCGTTTCTTCCTACTTTAAGTATTATTGATGCACACATTACAATGAACATTGCGAAACAATAAAGAACCATAGGTGTTACTTCAATACCAGTCAGAGGTGCTCCTGAGTCTTTTGCAAAACTTAGGGTATATATCATAGCAGGTGACCATGGTAGACAATACGCCAAAGTATTGGATTGTGCATCCATCAAGTTAGCCATTCTGTATGGTGAAATACCATGTTGTTTTCCTAGAGGCTTGGCAAAAGAGGCGCCCACTGCCAATATAGCAGGAGCATTCAGACCCATAATACCGGATAGAACAATTACCATTAGTGACACAACCCATTCTGCACCTGTTGCAGTTCTAGCAATTTTGCCAAGTGCATCCAGGATCATTATATCACCTTTCCCACGTCTCATTATACTTATGGAGCCAAATAGCAATAAGCAGAGAACTATTACCTGAATCATGCTTGCAACACCATCATACAGAACTCCTCCTACTGTCCTATCAAGCCCTTCACCAGACACTGATATTACTGCTGGCACTTCAGATGTTGAATCCATGTGAATAAAGTCAATTAATCCAGCCGGAATAGCAAATGCAAATCCTATAACAATACCTACAGTCGTAGCTACAATAATATCACCTGTTTTGATAGCTATATATATTGTGATGGCAACTGGTATCAGCATTATCAATGTCCAAGGATTATAAGCTGCATTTTCTGCAACGCCGCTGGCATCTAATCCCTTAACCATACTTACAATAATAAATGCAGGTATAGCAATCAAAGATGCAACTATACAATACTTAACTCGTGATTTTACTACTCCTGGAACATCCACGCCCTGTGTTGTTGCAGAACAAATAGTGGTATCTGAAATTGGTGCAAGGTTATCACCAAATGCAGCACCGGAGATAATAGCTCCAGCAAGAAGCGGATGGTTACAACCCAATGCTACGCCAGCAGGATATAGTACTCCCATTCCGGCAGCAATCGTTCCAAACCCTGTACCAGATGCTGTAGCAAATAATGCAGATGCAGCAAATGTTATAATCAAGAACGGTGTAGGTCCTACTCCAAAACCAGCAGCCACACCTGCGATACCTGATGCCAGTCCTGAAACCCTAAGCACACGTGAAAATGCACCAGCAAATATCCAGCATACAATCGGTACGAGACAATCTTTACTAGCCATACCTTCAATAATTACTTCGGAATAATACTTTTTGTCTTTTGCGAAAAAGAATGGGATTATTAGTGCCACAAATGCCGGTACCCAAAGGGCACCATCAGAAATTGATGACCATACAAATGTGGTAGTAATGATTGTAACTATGAAAATTACAAATGGCAGTAAGGAAACTTTTCTGCCCCCATAAAATTCCAACATTTTTTTCTCTTCCATAAGTTCCTCCTAACTCTTTTAATTTTAATAAATAAAATTTAATATAACATAATTTATATACAAGCAAATTATATGCCAAGGCATTAAGAATAATTTATTTATTTTTCCCTTGGATTTTCAATACATATCTTCACAATAATTTATGACTTTTACTTCATCGTAATATTAATCTTAAAAATACCAGGAAGAATATTTCACAGTGGAAATATTCTTCCTGGTATTCATGATATTTTGTTAGTTAATTTTAATATTTAATTCTTTCATTTTGTTAAATAGCTGCCTTCTACTAAGCTCCATAGTTTCGGCCGCCCTTGTAATATTTCCGTTCTCTTTATCCAAAATGCTTATTATGTATTTTCTTTCCCATTTGCGTCTTGCATCTCTATACGGTTCAATGACACTCATACCTTCAAATTCTTTCATATAATTAACGCCTCTTTTATCATCTAAACACAAAATTCCATCTTTTGGCGCCAAAATAATCATTCGTTCAATAATGTTTTTCAGTTCCCTCACATTACCAGGATAATCATAATCAAGCAAAAATTGCCACGTATCTTCGCTTATGCCCTTTATGTATTTCCCTGTTTTTGCAACATATCTTCGGGTAAAATAGTTCACAAAGACTGATATATCTTCACGCCTTTCTCGGAGCGGTGGAATATCAATTTCGAAGGTATTGATTCTATACATAAGATCCTCTCTGAATGTCCCGGATTTCACCATTTCCTTAAGAGGTTTATTCGTGGCAGATATTACTCTGAAGTTAACATCAATGGGTACATTTGAACCAACTCGTTCAATCTGATGATTTTCCAGAACTCTAAGTAGTTTGCCCTGAACATCTGTACTCATATCACCTATTTCATCTAAAAACACTGTGCCCATATTCCCCTTTTCAAGCTTACCTTTATGGCTTTCATTCGCACCAGTGAAAGCACCCTTCTCATGGCCGAATAGCTCGGATTCGATCAAACTGGCGGGTATCGATTGACAGTTAATGGGAACAAAAGGTTCATCTTTGCGATCGCTCAGCTCATGTATTCGCTTTGCCATAATTTCTTTTCCAGTTCCACTCTCACCGGTAATTAACACATTGGCATCGGAATCCGCTAGTTTGTCAACAAGTGCCCAAATTTTCGCCATTTTAGGATTCTTGCTATTGACTACAAAATTCATCTTTGACTTCTCTATTGACTCCCATTTTCTAATCTCCATGGATTTTGCAGCCCTATCAACCTCTTCTTGCAATTCTTTTGGGTTATGACTTTTAATAAAATATCCATAAGCTCCCGTTTTGATGGTTTCAACTGCAGTCTCAATACTCCCATAGCCGGTTACCATGATAACCTCTATTTCATCGCCATACTCTTTCTTAACTGTTTTAAGAAGGTCAATTCCACTCATTCCGTCCATCATCATATCTGTAACGATAATAGGAAAGAATTTCTTTTCTATTAACTTTAACGCCTCTTCTGCAGATTCGACTTTTTCTGTACTATATCCAAGTGCATCAAAGAATATGCTCAGTGTATCCCTATAATCCCTCTCATCATCAACAATCAATATATTAACCGATTCATTTCTCATATTATTATTCACTCCTATGCATCTTTTTGATTTTTCAATTTAATGGAGAATCTGGTTCCTTTCCCCAAAGCAGAGTTAACAACTATATCTCCTCCTAAATATTTGATCTCGGAATAAACAACATATAAGCCCAAGCCTGTACCCTTCCCAGGAGGCTTTGTTGTAAAAAACGGATTAAAAAGATATTCTAGATTATCCTTTGCAATACCGCATCCGTTATCTTCACACTCTATTATTATATTATCTTGATCCTCATATGCTCTTACTATTATAATTCCGACTTTCTCTTCAACGGCTTCAATTGCATTTTGAATCAAGTTCATTAATATATGCTTAAGCGACTCTTGACTGCTTTGTATCATAAGATCATCTTCACAATCCAAATCTATATTTAGGCTTCTTTTGTTGATTTCATCATAGTTTAACATAATAAGTGAATTTATGAAGCTCTTTAGATTTATTGATGATACACCGCTTTCCGACATTCTCCAGAAATTCATTACGTTATCCACTATAGCACCTGCTCGCTTAACACTATCGTCAATATATCGTATCGAATCCTTTCCCTTGGAATTAACACTATCATTGATGCTTAGCAAATAACTATGAGTGCGTATAATTCCCAAAGGATTTCTCAATTGATGTGCCATGCCCGCTGCAAGCTGCCCTACAGCAATCATTTTCGAGGACTGTAATAGTTGATTGTTCTTTATGACATCAGCCGTTGTATCCTCTATTGTCATAATAATGTCTTTTGTTCTTTCTCCTCCCATATCAAGCAATTTAACCTTAAGAATGAGATGACCCTTTTCCGCCTGTATTACAGCTCCCGTGTTATGAGAATGAACCGCCTCAATAATTTCTTTTGTCTGTGCTGTATTCAGCTTTTTAATATAATCCTCACAATTCATGCTGATAATGTCTTCAAATCTTAATCCAACAAATGACGCAACCAGCTCATTAGCAGATTGAATTTTCCCGTTTTTATCAATTACGAGTATCCCTTCCGGCATTTCATTGAAAATCAATGCTAGTTCATTCCTACTTTCTTCAAGTTCACGGGTCCTCAAACGAACCTGCATCTTTAGAAATCGGTTTTCGATCAGTTTTATTCCAAAAACAAAGGCAACTAGTATTACTATTAGGCTGAGGTATTTAAAAAATTGCGATACCGAATTGCCAGTTTTAAGCAGTGGTGTTGAAATTCCAAACCATATTTGTTGTATTTTGTCTGGTTGCCCTGATCTATTTATATTATCAATCGCTCTATTTAGAGGCTTTACCAAATCAGCTTTATCCTTGCTTACGCCTATTACAACAGGCTTTTCATAAAGTGACGTGTTTATTGTCCTGATTCTATTTTTTATGCCCAATTTATCTGCATAATACTGTGCAACCGGTTCGTCTCCTATCACCGCATCTACTTTATTATTGATAAGCAAATTAAGACCCTCGCCTACATCGTGCACATACACGAGTTTTACATTTGGATAGTGCTCCTTCAAATATGTATTCGCATAGTCACCCATTTGTGTTGCAACCTCCAAATTATTAATTTCATCCAATCGATACTTTTGGTTCCGATTAGTCACCATTATGGTACGCAAGGTGTAAAGAGGCTTTGTAAACTCCATATATTTAGATCTGTCTGGGCTTATAAATAGGTCTATCATGTCAGTTTTACCTGTTTTAATAGCTTCAAGCGCATTATTCCATTTGTATGGCACACATTCAATATGTATGCCTAATTCAATCGAAATTAAATTCATATAATCAGGTACAACGCCCTTATATTTACCATCTTCATCAATAAATCTGAGCGGTGGAGCACTGTCATCCGCACCATAAACCAACATGCCGTTATCAGCATATTTTGAAACAATTTCTTGCATTTTCTGTTCTTGATTAGCCATGTAGCCTTTGTATATCAAAAGCACTAAAAGTCCTATGAATGCGATTATGATGACTGATTTAAATATTGATCGTTTGTCTTCTGGTGAAAATTTAATCATTTTTATAGTTCCCGTAAGGTTAATTATTATTTATATATTAATTATAAACTAATTTTGCTATTTTTATACTTTTGCTTGCTATAAATTTATCAGAAAATAAGCATAAGTTCAAATCTATTGATTTAAGTATAACATTTTCACATATCCCATAGTACACTCTATTATGGAAAATTTATATCCCAATATTTCATCCTTTGTCCATATTATTTCATCACTTTTTACTTTTATTGCGCACTGCATCTCGATGTTTTAGATTTTTTATAATATGTTAATTGTGCTTGTCATAGCACAAAACAAAAAGCCTCATCTTCATATTGCATTAATTTGCAATTATCAAAGATGAGGCAATTAAAATTATATACTATATTAAGTTTAGCTTAGTTATTTACTTGGTAAAACATCCTTTATCACTCTCAAAGCATTCTCGTGTGAAATCTTGTCAATTTCATCATCGGTGAAGTGATCTTGCATTCTGTCAAGCAAGACTTTAAACCCGCTGTAATTTTTCAGCTCGCCATTGTCTTCTATTCCGTCAAAATCTGAGCCGAAGCCAAGTGCGTCGATACCTGCTTTTGATTTCATGTAAAGCAGATGCTTGATAATTACATCAAAAGTTGCTGGTTCACCATCATCTCTTAGGAATGATTTCTCAAAATTTACACCAACAACGCCACCCCTATTTCCGAGTTCTTTAAGCTGCTGATCCGTTAGATTTCTTCTGTGATTGCAAAGAGATTTTGCACATGAATGAGACGCTACGAAAGGTTTATCAGAATATTTGCATACATCAAAGAATAATTGCTCTGATCCGTGAGAAACGTCAACTAGCATACCCAGATTGTTCATTTCCCTTACTACATCTATTCCAAAATCTTTCAAACCCATTGCATTCTTCTTAGGGTCATCATTGCAAGGATAACCTATGGAATTCTCAAAATTCCAAGTCAAGGTTATAAGCCTTACTCCCATATCAAAGACCTTGTGCAGACGTTCAATCTCTCCTTCTAGCAAAACACCATCCTCAATAGTGAGAAGTGATGATACCTTGCCAGCTTTACTATTTTGTTCTATGTCTTCTCTGTACAAAACAGGAGCGATTATGTCGCCAAAATTTTTAAGTTGTTCCTCATAGTAAGAATGCACTTTTCCGAATAGCTCCCATGCTGTCATATATTTCTGCTCTCTGGGAGACATAAATACAGCAAAGAACTGTGCCATGCAATCGCTTTTTTTGAGCAAATCTAGGTTAATCGACAGGTCAATATCCTTTAGAGGTTTGTTCATTCTCCACGCTTCAAGCATAGTGTCACAGTGCATGTCAATTAATTTACTCATTGCTCCTCCTAAATTTCTTCTCTTGTCATGTCTTCAAATGTTTGTCGTCTAACCACTAATTCAGCCTTGCCATCCTTAACTGCTACTACTGCCGGTTTAGGTATTTTGTTGTAATTGCTTGCCATTGAATAACCATAGGCACCGGTTGAGAGCAATGCTATAATATCGCCCATTTCAGTTCTTGGCAGCTCAATATTCTTTATGAGTATGTCGCCTGATTCACAGCATTTTCCACAAATCGAAACAACTTCCTTATCAGGATAGTTTTTGTCTGCTTTGTTTGCAACTATTGCTGTGTATTCTGCTTGATATAGGGCAGGCCTGATGTTATCAGCCATTCCACCGTCAACGGAAACATATTTAATTAAGTCTTTGATTTCCTTTATCTCTCCAACTGAATAGAGTGTAATGCCAGCTTCAGCAACTATGCTCCTGCCGGGCTCTATTGCAACGGTCGGTACGGACTTATTGTTTTTCTCAAAGAAGTCTCTGATTGCTTCCATTATTGGGTCTAGGAAGTAGCTGAACGGCTTTCTATCTTCATCTATGTATTTTGCTCCAAAGCCTCCACCGACATTAAGCTCCTCAATCTCCCACCCTGTTTCTTTGTTAACTAATAGGAATAAATCTAAAACCTTCTTAAGTGCCTCTAAGTGGTAATAATTTTCAAATAATTGTGATCCTACGTGAAAATGAAATCCTTTTAGATGTATGTGTTTTGAAGCCAAGGCTTTCTTTACAATCGGCAAAACAGTTTCTTCGTCTGCAGTAAAACCGAATTTAGAATCCTTCTTACCAGTAACGATATAATCATGACTTGATGTTTTGACACCAGGTGTCAAACGAAGAAGTATTTCAATTCTTTTGTTTTTCTTGCTACATATATCCTCTATCAGATCTAATTCGTGAAATCCGTCAACAATTATACGACCAACACCGTAATCTATTGCTTCTTCCAACTC
>CABTXQ010000043.1 GCA_902488835.1 uncultured Ileibacterium sp. | reverse complement strand
TTTACTTTTGCGTCTACTTCGTCTGTAGTTGTATCTTGGTCTTTGTAGCCTTCGAATGTCCATGTTCCATCGTTTTGTGCATCTACTACTTCTGTTTGTGTTGGAGCAGTTGGTGTTACAGTTTCTCCATCTTTCTTACCAGTTTGTTCTTTTGGTAATAAAGCTTTAACAGAGTCTGGAAGAGTTTTGCCTTCTGTTGATGATACAAATTCGTGTTTTACATTGTATTCTGCTGGATCTGGCGTAAATTCCCATGTTCCTGTAACTTTTTCGTCTTTATTGGAAATTGTTACTGAATCTTTGTCAAAAGATTTGAATTTCCAAGTTCCCTTGTTTACATCATCTCTGTATTCAGCGTCTTTTCCAGTTGGAACTGGGGATGTTACTGTATCACCTTTTACTTTTCCAGTTACTTCTGCTGGAGCTTTCGCTTTTAATGCTTCTGGTAATTCTTTACCTTCTGTTCCACTTACGTATTCGTAAGTTACTTGATGTTTGTTTGGTGTGAATTTCCAGCTTCCTTCGAATGTTACATCTGCTCCGTTTACTTTTGCGTCTACTTCGTCTGTAGTTGTATCTTGGTCTTTATAGCCTTCGAAGTTCCATGTTCCATCATTTTCTGTATCTTTTATTTCTGTTTGTGTTGGAGCAGTAGGAGTAACAACGCTTCCATCTTTAGCTGTTTTATCTTCCGGAAGTTGAGCATTAACAGCTGTTTTTACTTCAGCTGGCATTTCTTTTACTGGAGAATCATCAGCAACCTTAAACTCATGTTTTACTTTAAATTCATCTTGTACAAAATTCGCTTTAAAGGTTAGAGGTTCTGTGATTACTGCTTGTTTTAATTGTTCTTCAGTAATTTTTCCTCCAGCAGGAATTTTCGTTCCATCATTTAGTGTGATTTCTTTATCAGCTGTCCAGTGGCTAAATTTATATCCATCTTTTGCTTTTGTTTCTGTGCCCTTTGGATTTGCTTTAAGTTCGACTTCTTCTTTTGTATTATCTACAAAGTTTTCGCCTTCCTTAACTTGTCCATTGCCATCAGTTGTGTAATTGATGATAGGAGCCCAGATTGCGTAGATATAATTATTTTTATTTTCTTCTAGTTGGTTGACATTGACCTCTTCGCCTGCTTGGAATTCGGCTTTTGTTGCAGCTTTATCTCTGCTCCATCCCTTAAAGGCATAACCCTCACGGCTGTATTTAAGATTTTCGTCTTTATCATTGTCTAGGACCTTATGGAAGTCTTCTACAATTATTTTATCAACTGTATATTGACTACCTTTACCACCGTTTGGATCATAAGTTACCTTTGTAAGTGGTGCATCTTTTATTTCTTTCCATTGAGCATAGAGAGTTTTATTTTTATCCATTAAGACAGTTTCACTTGGTTTAATTAGACCAGTAGATCCGTCTTTGCTTTCACTCCAACCTACGAAAACTTTTTTGCCATCATTAACCTTAACGGCACCAACATCTTGAGCTTGTGCTTTAGCATCTTTGATATAGCTATTTTTATCTGTTGGAGCTTTTCCATCTACCTTATCCGTTGATGGTAAGTTGAGGTCGTAAGTTAATTTTAGATATTCATATATCCACCTTGCATATAGGTGAGTATTGTTGTTTTTAATTGGTTTGTGAAGATTCGCTTTTATATATCTACCGTATTGATTTTTTTCATACCAACCTAAGAATTCTTTTGCATTTTCATTAGGCTTAACTGGTTTAGGCAAGTTATCTTCACTAGCTTTGGCATTATTATATTGCCCATCATATATTGTTTTGCTATCAGGAATATTTGTAACTTCTTCTATATATTGATTATCAGCATAGTCATTTTGGTTTGTATGGAAGGTTACTTTGTATTCTACTGATTCCCACTTAGCATAAACATTTGTATCATGGGCTGGCATTGTTTTGATATCTTCTGCTGTGTAAGGAACGCTGAAGGTTGAGTCCTTGTACCAACCCTTAAAAACTTGTTTAGAATTATCAGGATTTTTTGTTTCCCCAACTTTATAATCAAGACCAAAATCAATTACTGGAGCTTCATATTTGTATGATTTGCTCGTTATTTTCTTATTTCCAGAATAGTAATTAATCTTGTATGATTTTCTAATATAGAATAAGAAGCCAACATAGGTATCATTTTCTATATAAGGTGTTCCTGTATAGTTTTGATATCCACCCACATTCTTGCCTGCGGCAAACATATAATCTCTAAAGGCTGGATTATTTACATTTACTGATTGTAAGCCATCACGAGACATATCACCTTTCTTAGGGTCAAAACCTTCTATGTCGTCTACATGGTCAGTTTTATCTACCCAAGAGTATGTGATTTGTTGATAATTTCCATTGTATGGCTCATAGACCCTATATTTATATCCATTCCAATTCATGTACCACTCTGAGTTTTGGAAGCTTACTCTTTTACCAATTTCTTTCATGGTTCCAAGGGTAGATTGCATCGTTGCAATATCTGATGAATTTATTTGTGCGTTAAATTTACTTGGGTCCCATTCAACAAAGCGGAGTTGGTATTTTGTACCCTTAGCATAAACCCTATACATATAGATATCTTGATCTCCCATAACAGGAGCCTTAGTATAGAAAGAACCTATGCTTTTGTCCATATAGTAAACATAGTCTTTATTGAGTCCATTAAACCATTTGTCAGAACTTTGACCATAACGCAAATCTACGTGAATATTTCCATTATTATCTGTTGCATTGACCCAATTCGCTTGATAGTAACCAATTGCACTTTTATTTTTATAGACCCATATAGTATGAACATTTCTATCCATATAGACAGGGACAACTGTGCTACCATCAGCTTTTATTGTTTCAGCTTCGCCAGCAGTTTTTGCTTCATTCAAATGGAAACCAGGATAATCTAGGGTGTTTGAGTTCGTATAATTGTGATTCATTTCTCCATTTGAATCTTTGCTGTTATAAGAAGAGTTAAATCTACCGTCCTTTTCTGTGAGAGTAGCAATATCTTCAACTATTGGGCCAGATGGAGCCACTTTAGGATCTGGGTTTTCTGCTCCCTTGTAAGGAAGTGTTGTCTTATCCCCATTAAGTCCTCTTGCTGATATTATTTCATGGAAGGTGTATCCATCATCATCTATATTTTGGACCATAACCTTAAACTTATAGTCTACGACTATAGGCGTCCATACTGCATATACAGTGATATCTTTTTCTAGCTTATATGTGCTAAGGTCAACAGGATCACCATTTTCTGTTAAAGACCAATGGCTAAATTTATATCCAGGTCTTTCAGGGGTTTCTGGTTGCTTATCAAGAGTACTTGTATTACTTGCAAGGATTTGCTCTTGGAAGGTTGCATCTTCGCCTGTGATAAATGTTGCCTTATGCTTAAATACAGTTATAGCATAAAGATCAATTACTTTTTTTCCATCAGCCAAATCTTTTTGTAGAGATTCATCATTATATTCTCCACTGGAATCATCTTTAGATGTAGACCAATGAACAAAATACTTGCTGGTATCATAGATTGTTGGATCTGTAGGAAGCTTATAATCTTTATCATCCCTTGCTATGGTATCAGTCATAAAAATCTTATCTTCTTCTTTGCCATCAACTTTGTTATAAATGTGGTAGGTTATAACTACTTGATTTTTGAAGACTGGATAGACATTAATTACTGTCCTATCATTTCCTGTGATTTCTATCGGGGTGTCAAATTTGATGTCATTACCCGTTTCATCTTGCCATTTCAAAAGGACTTTGTCCTGGCCTTTAAAGACATGGCCTGGGTCGGATAATTTTTTTCCGTTTGTAATTATCTGCTTTTGTATTACTTCAGCTTTTTCTTTGTTTTCTTTTGCATCATTATAGAAATGATATTCATTGATTCCTTGCTTTGGAAATAGTATGTTAGCATAGCTAAGTTGTACACCTGCGAAAACAAAAAAAACGACAGCTAATAACACGAAAAGCGGAGCTCTACCAAAGTGCTTGTTTTTCACTTTCATACTTCCTCCTTTTTTCAAATTCTAGTATGGCATAACATGGGTGTTGAAAACATGATCTACCAGCTAGAATCAATAGTTCTCGTAATAATAATTAACATGCAATTAACAATTTAGGGAATAGCAAGTGAGCCCTAATTTTATATTGAGTGGATCTGTGAAAATCAACTCTTATACAAAAGCGTTCTCCTTTCCGTTAAAATTTCCATGTTAACGTTTATCGTTATTATGATATCACATTTGCTTGTAAGTCGAAATGTTTAGGGGATATATATTCATAATGTCATGTACAGATACCATTGATGTGAGACCAAAAAAATATAGAGAAAATTCCTGTACAATGAAAGTGTCAACCAAACAAAGAAAGGATTCTCTCTATGTCAATCCGTAGAGCAAAAACGCAGCGGTATCTAGCACATACTTTGGAAATAAGATTCCCTATCTCCCTGAAGATTCAGAAAGTACTTAGCGATACGACAAAATACTTCCCAAGGCGCACAGATGTATCCGCAGACACTTTGCGTCTGTCATGAAGTATATCCTGAATGCAGGAAACGGGAACGTTAATGTCCTTTGCCAATCTATAAGCTGATAGCTTCATCTTGTGCGCGTGAAACTTATCCCTTTTCTGCACCTCGCGTCTTATGAAGTCCCTGAAGCCGCGCCAACAATTCCTTCGTACAGTCGGCCTTTTTGACCGCAAAACTTTGGTTTGCGCCGACCAGGAGATAAAAATTCGTCTTCGTTTCTATCACTTGATACAGCTTGTCATAGGGCACTTCCGAATTTCCTGCTTCCGTCTTTGCTGTCAAGTGGTCCTCGTAGAAAACATATTGCACCCGGTGATCTTTCGGCCACTGTTGCGAATAATAATTTTTATGTAGTGAATGCGAGTATAGGCTGATCAACAACAGCGGAAAAAGGAATGTGACAGCAAGGTAAAACACCCCCTCCTTCACATCTCCATTATAGAGATAGAAGATGCCGAGCAGCAGCATCAGCGTAGATACGATACCGCTAACGATGAGGAATTTCTTACGCTTGAGCGCCCAACACATCCGCTTGTATTCCGGATAGGTCATCTCCATTGTATTTTGGTAAACGGGGTTCATGGGATCTCCTCTTCCTATTTCTCGAGTGGCTTGAATGTATAGGTGACAATAAAACGAGCGGTCTTTCCCCTGTTTTTACCACCATTTTCCGTTACGAACACATCCATCTTTGTTTTATGCGAATATCATGGCAAAATTGAAGAAATTAGCAAATTGCTTAATGGAAATGAAAAGCCAGAGATAATTATTTTAATCATCTCCAGCTTTAATGCTAAATTTTTAATTGTTACATATTTTCTCTTCTTAGTCTCCATTTATTTTTCTTTTTCTAAAAATATACGCAAGACCAATTATAGATAAAACCAACATCTCATAATGAATAAGTGAAATGTTATCACCTGTACTTGGGTTTTGTGGTTTCTTTGGTTTTTCCGGTGGAGTTTCTGGCGGAGTTGCCGGCGGAGTTTTTGGCGGAGTTTCTGGCTTTCTTGTGTTGGTTAACTTAAAACCTTCTTTAACATTTCCACTTACTTCCCCTGTATAGCCTTCGACCTTTTCTTCTTTTATGGTATAAAGAATTTCCTTGCTGTCTTCATATTTGTCAAGATCCTTAAATACCACTTTCCAACCATCTTTTCCACTTATTTTTCTTGTTTGGAATAGTTTGCCATTTTTATATAAGTGGACTGTGATTTCCTCTGGTCTCTTGCCGTCTGCATTATTTTCGTCTTTCCAGATTTTTTCTACTCCTACTTCGGTCTTTTCTGGTGGGATTTGTGGTGGAATATAGCTATTTTTGATAGTATACCCTTTTGTAATATCCCCTTCTATCGTTGAAGTGTAACCATTAGCGACATTCACTTCTTTGATAGTGTATTTAATTAATTCGCCATTATTATGAGATGGTAAATCATTAAATTCACCTTTCCAATCATTGTCTTTATTTAACTCAATCGTCTTTCCAATTTCTTTACCATTTGCAAGTAGGGCTACAGTAATACTGTCTGGTCGTAAGCCCGCTTGATTATTGTTGTCATCCCAAGTTTTATTCACCTTGATAGATGTTTTTAAAGAGTTTTCTAAATGAATAGTATAAATACTTTCTTTACTATCCTTTTCTCTTTTCACTTCAGATAGGATATATTTACCACCATCTTTTTCTTTAAAGTTTATAGGTAAAAGCTTACCGGTTTTGTTGTCGATTAAGGTATCTGGATCTGGAAAATCTTCAATTGTAGCAGTCCAGTTACCCTCTTTTGTGAGCTTTACGTCTTGTATGTAATGTTCACCTACATACATTTGCAGAACTATTTCCTCTGGTCTTGTTTTTTCATCATCCCCAGACCAAGACTTTGTAATTTGTATCTTGTATGGTTCATCTTCACCAAATATAAGCTTACCGTTGTTTGTAATAGCCCCACCACTTATACCGGTTCCTTGGGCAAAATTATTTTTAAATATTGTCGTTGCCACTTGTTCTGCTAGGTTTTTTGATTCTTGCGTAGGAACTGACTTGTAAGCAAGTTGAGCTCCTTTTTTCTCTTCTATTACAGTATTGTAAGGAAGCGGTTTGCCAGGATTTTCAGGATTGTACCTTGGTGTTTGTTGATCTTCAGGCCAGTTGTTATGAATACCTTGGAATGAACCATCTTGGTACCATAGTCTATAGCCACCGCCTAACATTCTTGAAGCAAGTGTTACAGAAGATTTCCCTTGGGCTTCTCCAAACATATAGCTGGTAATATTTACAAAGTCATCTCCTGCGCCTTTAGCCGCAGTACTATATTCCAAGTTTGAAGCTATGTTATCAAATAGTGCTAAGCCATTTGTTATATTAATTGTTGTATGTCCAGTAGGGCAGTTCCATACTCCTCCACCTTGGCGAGATATAGGTTTATTGTTAACGCCAACTAATAAACGGCCCTTGCTTTCATTATCTTTTATTAGCGCACGGTTAATAGTCAATTCACATTTTGTATCATTGTAAATGGCTCCGCCACCCCAGAATCCATTTGAATTATTACTTTCAAATTGTCCAGCATTAATTTGTCCTTTACTTGTACCACCTGTTGCTATGGCTCCGCCACTTTTTAGAGAAGAGTTTTCTACAAAATGGCCACCATTTATCGTAAAGTTACAAGTATCTAAAAATAGGCCACCACCATGACCATTTGCTTTATTCTTTGTGAAATTTCCAGCTTCTATTGTGATATCAGAATTTAATCCAAAAATTCCGCCACCAAGACCGGAATATTCACCATTTGAGTTTTCGCTTATAGAGCCACCTGAAATTTTAGCAGTTGATCTACTCAATAAGAGTCCACCACCATATTCAGCGGTATTTTTAGAAATCGTTCCTGCAGTCATTTCAAATTCAGCGTTTTCCATAAAAATAGCGCCGCCCCAAGCATTTGTACTATTATGACTTGCAGCATTTTCTGTAATTTCTCCACCTGAAATTTTTACATTTACTTTGGATTCTTCTGTTCCCCAGGCACCTATGGCTCCACCTCGTAAGAAACCTTTGTTATTAGAAACTTTGCCTCCTGATATATTAAGAGTACCTCCATATAAGGTGATTGGAGCATAATTATAATAATTTCCAGTCTTTCTCAAATTATCAGGTTTTGGTGTTTGACTATCAACTGCTTCATTTCCACTAAACTCACCACCTGACATTGTGAAGTCTCCACCATTTACAAGTATGGTTGGGCCTTCAAGTTTTGTATCTGAAATTTTCCCACTTTTAATATTTAATTTACCTTCAACTATAATTTGAGCATTTGAAATAGATGGTCCATCAATAGTCAAGCTTCCACCTTTTTCAATTTTAATACTATTAAATCCAAAACCCTTTAGACTTCCATTTCCCTTTAAGGCTATGTTTTGTCCATTTTTTATTAAAATTATTTGCTTATCCTTAGCTGGATCCGCATCTATATTTTTATCAATATTTATAGAAGTATCCGCTTGTGAAGAAGCAACTTCTTCTACTAATTCTATCCAAGCAGTTTTTTCACTATCATCATTGTAGGGGCTTACTTCATCGTTTTTCTCATTATTTGCTTGATGCCTTTCTGCATGGTTTTCTGGTGATTCTTCTAATTGAATTTTACCTGTTTCTGGATCTATCATTGTTTCGTTTGAATCAGCTAAAATACTTTTAGGCATAAAAAAGTAAATAGTAACACTAAAGAAACAAAAATAGGCATCAATTTTTTATTCATTTGTCCATCTCCCTTGTTGTGTACATAAAAATTCAGCTTTATTAAAGTCTAAATCAAGTTTTTATTTTTTGACATAGTTATGATAACACATTTTACAGGTTAAAGAAAACAAGGAGGTATCTTTATGTCCACATGAAATCACTATGACGAGGATTTCAACGAAATCTCGTGGAGTTTTACCACAACGGTAAAACACAAGCTTCCCTCATAAAAGAATATGGAATATCACAACCAGCACTCACGAAATGGATTAAGCAATATTCAACGCCTATGTTGCTTTGAATACATCAATCGCTACAACTCGAAACG
>CABTXQ010000042.1 GCA_902488835.1 uncultured Ileibacterium sp. | reverse complement strand
CTCAGCGATAGCTCTCTTAAGTGAATTTCTAAGTCGATTGGGATTATCCCCTACAACATAATGATACATAACATCAAAGCCTAGAAGGTTAAGATGCCTTGACAGATAAGCTGCATTCGTATTTACAACCTGACCGAACAAAAGCTCAGTGCCTACAGAGAGAATCGAAGCCTTCATAGAGTGAATACCTTCCTGTTTTTAATTACATACTCTATGCCTGAGAATACTGTCATAACAAGTGATGCATAGAGCAATACATAAGCTGTTACAGTCAAGACTGTCGAAGCAATGGCGTTTAGAAGTAGAAGAGCTATTACAGAAAGCATTTGTAATACCGTCTTTATCTTGCCGCTCATAGCTGCTGCTATTACAATCCCTTCAGATGCCGCAACTGTTCTCATCCCGGATACTGTAAATTCTCTAGCAAGTATTACAATGAGGACCCACGCAGGTATCATACCATTTGCTACCATAAGTGAAAATGCAGAATACACCAGTATCTTATCCGCAAGCGGGTCCATTATTTTTCCAAAGTTAGTTACAAGCCCTCTTGATCTTGCAATTTTGCCATCAAGCAAATCTGTAATAGAAGCTAAAGAAAAAACTAAAATTGCTGTCCAAAAATGCTTATTCATAAATAAAATCACAAAAATAGGTACAGCAATAACTCGTAAAACCGTTAATTTATTAGGCAAATTCATACTATAATTCCTCCACTTCCTTACCGATTAAATCGTATTCCAAGACTTCTTCGATAAGAACCGGTATTATATCTCCTGTTTTGTGTTCCTTGCTACTTGTAATTGTCACTTCACAATCAACCTCCGGTGCATCGCATCTTGTCCTTCCTATATATGTATAATTAAGCTTACCTGATTCAAGACTTGATGCTATACTTCCACCGTCAATCTCATCTATTATAACTTCAAGAGTACTCCCTAACTTTTCTATATTTTTTTGCAAACTTATCTTACTTTGTTCAGTCATAAGAATATCAACACGATTTTTCTTGGTCTCCTCATCCAACTTACCGTCCATATTATAAGCTATGGTGCCGTCCTCGTCCGAATAAGAAAAAACTCCAATTCTATCAAGCTTATATTCTCTTATAAATTCTAAAAGTTCGTTGAAGTCTTCTTCTGTTTCTCCTGGAAAACCTACCATAAGTGTCGACCTTATGCACATGTCAGGAATGATTGAACGCATCATATTAATTGTGCTTTTAATTGACGATGATGATGATTTTCTTCTCATTCTTTTAAGGATTTTGTCCGAAATATGCTGGATAGGTATATCTATATAATTACATATTTTAGGCTCATCTTTAATGGTTTTTATCAGTTCTTCAGTTATGTTATTGTCATACATATACATGAGCCGTATCCATCTTATTCCATCAACCTTACATAGCTCTTTAAGGAGTGTTACAAGCTCTATTTTACCATATATATCTTTACCGTAAACAGAAAGGTCTTGCGCTATTAATATCAATTCCTTAACTCCCTTTAGAGAAAGATCTTCTGCTTCTCTTACGATGTCCTCAATCTTTTTACTCCTGTACCGACCTCTGATGGATGGTATAGCGCAAAAAGCACATGTATTATCGCATCCCTCAGCAACCTTTATAAAAGATGAATACGTTCCCAATGGGATTTCTCTTTTATTATACTCAAGGATTTCATTTGTACCTCCTCCAACTATATCCTTGTTTTCGAAGGTCTCATTTGAGTCAAGATTTATTTCTTTAATAATATCTGACAATTTAAAGTATTCGTTAACACCTGCAATTAAGTCTGCTTCAGGAATTTCTTTAACAAGTTCATCATGATAACGTTCTGATAAACATCCGGTGATTATCAATCTCTTTTTATCACCCTTGATATTTACCATTTCCATTATTCGATTGATGGACTCGATTTTTGCAGCTTCAATAAATCCACAGGTATTAACTATTAAAATATCTGACTCCAAGGGATCATCCGTAATCAAGCAACCTTGAGATGTGAGATATTTAGCTAGGACCTGTGAATCGTATTCATTTTTTGCACAACCCAGTGTATCAATATATACACTTTTACTCATCTTCATTCTCACTTTCACTATCTATGAAGTCATCTCCATAATAGTCTTTTTTTGTAATAAGCACTTCACGACCTCTGCTTCCATCCTGTGGTCCTATAATTCCCATCTCCTCTATTTCATCTATCATTCGTGCAGCTCTGTTATATCCTATTCTAAATCGCCTTTGGAGCATTGAAACAGATGCCGTTTTTTTGTTAAGTATGAAATCTATAGCTTCTCCGGTAAGCTCATCTTCTGAATCTTTAGAAGATCCTCTATCCGGTGTCTCTATTTTTTCTATTACCTCTTCATTGTAATTTACCGATTCTTGGTTTTTTACAAAATCTATTATTCTAAATATTTCCTCGTCACTTACGTATGGACTTTGAACTCTTATAGCTGAATTATAATCTCCCGGTTTAAAGAGCATATCTCCATTTCCAATAAGTTGCTCAGCTCCTGAAGAATCTAAGATTGTCCTTGAATCCACCTGTGAAGAAACCATGAGTGCAACTCTCGACGGAATATTAGCCTTTATTACACCTGTTATGACATCCACAGAAGGTCTTTGTGTAGCTATTATTATGTGCATTCCTGCAGCTCTGCCCTTTTGAGCAAGCCTTGCAACTGCTGTCTCAACTTGTGCAGAAGAGGTCATCATCAAATCAGCAAATTCATCAATTATTATAACTATTTGAGGAAGCTTATTCTCATCAGCCCCCTCTTTTTGGATATAATTATTATATGATTTAAGATCTCTTACCCTTGCAGCCGCAAACATATTGTATCTCTTATCCATCTCGTTTACAGCCCAGTTAAGCGATGCTGCCGCTTTCTTTGGATCAGTGACAACAGGAATAAGCATATGCGGAATACCATTATAATTACTTAGTTCAACAACCTTAGGGTCGACCATTATCAACTTTACCTCATCAGGCTTAGCTTTGTATAAAATGCTAACTATTATAGAATTGATAAATACAGACTTACCGGAACCAGTTGCCCCTGCGACAAGCATATGAGGCATGTCCTTAAGGTTTGCAACTATATTCCTTCCGGACACATCCTTTCCTACAACAAATGTTATCTTTGAATCCGAGTTCTTAAATTCGTCAGAATCTATTAGCTCACGTATCGTCACAGGTGATGGATGTTCATTCTCAACTTCAATACCTACTGCAGCTTTTCCTGGAATAGGAGCCTCTATCCTTAGACTTTTTGCCTTCATATTAAGTGCAATATCATCATGAAGTTTTACGATGCTGTTCACCTTAACTCCCGGTGCAGGTTGTATCTCATATCTTGTAACAGAGGAGCCTTGTATAACCTGAAGTATTCTCGCTTCAACACCGAAATTCTGAAGTGTATCTTCGAGCTTCTCGGCATTATCTCTTAACTGTCTTGCAGTCATCCCTCTACTGTTATTACCGCTTTTCTTTAATAAGTTCTTAGGTGGAAGCTTGTATATGCCACCTGACTTTCTTTCAGATACAGCATGTTCAATTTCTTTTTCAATATCTTTTGTATCGCCTTCAGTAAAATTATTCATAGAACCTGATTTACTATTACCAGGATCATCTTTTATAATTCCTTTCCCATCAAGGCCGAAAGATTTTGGAATATCAATAACACCGTCAAGTCCATAGGATTTCGGTTCATCATCTTTTTCAATATTTTCATTTTCCTTGCTTACATCTGCATCATCGGCTTCATCTACTTCGTCTGCTTCATCTTTGAATAGAGAATCATCCTGCATATAACTGATTATCTTTTTTTGCTTTTTTCTTAATTTGTGTGTTTTTTCAATCTCCTCCATAACATTATCTTCAGGTAGAATTAATTCATCATCATTTGTCAAATCAATTATTTCATCATCCTTATCTCTTTTAACTTTATTTATGAGGCTCGATATGTTCTTTTTACTGGAAATAGGAAAGTTAACAGTCATAATCAAACAGATAATCAGTATTGTTAATGATAGAAGTACAAGGCCAGGCTTTCCTATCAATTTTACAAAGATCCCTGAAACTTCCATACCAAAGACTCCACCACTATCCCCTATTATTCCTTTTTGATAATGGTCCTTAATAAATTCTGTACTTATTCTTAAATCATTGCTATTTATGAATCTTATCGAATTAAGCATTGATAAACTTACAAAAACAAGTATTGAGATAATTACTACTTTATGGTTGCAGCTTGTTATTTTTTTTGTAAAAAGGAGTATTGAAATTATAATTAAAATTAATGACAGCAAAACTGCCATAACGCCGAAAACTCCCCTTAGAGCATCATGTATAAGCATTCCAAGTTCGCCTGCAACATTAAGGTTAACCGTCAAAAAAAGGAATATACCGAGAGCGAGAATTATTATCGCCCTGATATTTTCTCTTTTGTTATTATCCTGAATCTCTTTATTAAAATTTTTATTGCTCTTAGGCATATAAAATTCTCCCATCAAGACATATTTAATATGATAAAAAATGGTCCAAGGCTCTTCGCCGGGACCATTAGTTAAGCCTTATTATTCAGCTGCGTTAACTACATCTTTGCCATCGTAGTATCCACAGTTCGGACAAACTCTATGTGGAAGTTTTGCTTCGTGACACTGAGGACAAATTGAAAGTCCCGGAGCGTCCATCTTCATATTTGCAGACTTCCTGCTGCTCGTTCTAGCTTTCGATGTTTTCCTCTTAGGTACTGCCATCGCCTACACCTCCTTACTTATAAACTCCGCATAATGCGAAGAATCATCTCAATTGCAACGCTATTTATTATAAACATTTATAAGTTGATTGTCAATTCTTGCATTTAATTTTTAGAGGATTTCAATGTTTTTTCTAAGTTCATGATTACGAGCCAAATCAAGCTCGTTCAAAACATTGTAAAGGTTGGTTGCTTTAATTTCAAAATCGAATAATTCCTTTTGATAAAATTTATTAATATTTGTAACTATAGGTAACGAATTTGTCTTATTTTTTTTAATATTAAAAAGCAAACTTTTTCCCATATCATTAAATCCAAGTATTCTTATATATTCAAGTCTTTTCTCATCGTCCCTATTCATTCCAAGCAAAATTTGATAAATAAGCCTGGAAATTCTTGAATATGTATATCTTTTGCTTTTTGTAAATTCAATGAGCTCATTGAGATTTTTTGCCTTTAATGCTGATTTTTTTAGTCTGTTTGATAAACCCTCTCCTGCTTGAGGCATTTCTTCAAGATATTCAGTCTCTTCTTTTATTATTATATATCTTGCAATTTCAAAGACTTTATTCTCTCTTTCAGTTAAAAATTTGCCATATTTTAATGGATTTATGTCTCTAAAAAGTATCTCCTCAACATTTTTTGGCAATGTTTTAGATCTGTAATTACCGTTCAGTATTGATTCTCTTATCTCTTTTGCACTTATATCATTCCTTTTTATACAAGTTGCCGGTTTGTCAGACCAGTTACGAAGGTATTCCATTCCAAGTGTATCATTTGGTGAGGAAAGTATTTCGAAAAAATTATCAGACTTTGTTATTTGTTCAATTGCTTTCTGTCTTGCTCTTGGATAGGAAAATCCTTTAGACTTATATTTATTGATAATATCAATAATATGGTCATTTTCATCATCTAGAATTTGTGCAGCTCTTCTTATTAAACATATATCTCCTGATTCACTTCCAAATGCAATTTCATCAATAGCACCCATATTTTTGAAGATCTCTATTCCGGCTCTCGCATATGATCCTGCATTACTTAGGCAGAAATATGTGGGAATCTCAACTACCAGATCGGCACCATTTTTTAATGCCATCAATGTTCTCATCCACTTATCGCAAATGGCAAGTTCGCCTCTTTGAACATAGTTACCACTTAATGCAACTACAACAACATCCGCAAGAGAACTCTTTGCGGATGCTTCTAATTGATATTTGTGTCCATAGTGAAAAGGATTATATTCGGCCACGATGCCAAGAGTTTTCATCTCTACTGCTCTTTTTCTGCATCATCCTTAATACCGTTAGAGAGTCTTGACATCTCTTGACGGTTGGCATTAACTTCTTCATTCATTTCACTTAACATCTTCATAACCTTTTCATTCATAGGCTGCAAGAATTCTCCAACAATTTTCTGAATCTCAGTCTGAAGATTGAATAACTGCTCATCAATATATTCATAGGTTTTTAATTTAAGGAATCTATTCCTGTTCTCAGACTCCGCTGTCAGTGCATCAGCCCTTTTTGATGCTTCACGTTTAATTGCTGCATCTTCAACAAGAAATTCTGCCTGCTTCTTTGCCGAAACTATGATCTTGTCATATTCAGCCTTAGCTTCAGCCATTATTCTATCTTGCTCTGTATTTATCCATCTTGCCTGCTGTAGATCCTTAGGCATATTTGTCCTTATATCAGCAATTATCTGATCTATTTCTTCTGAATCGACAACCGCCTTATCTGAGAATGGAACTCTTGATGCATTTGAAATCAATTCCTCAAGTTCATCCAGTAATGATATAACTTTAATTGAAGCATCGCTCATGATCTGTCCTCCTACTTATAAAAAGTAAATCTTGTAATATAATTATCTTTATGGTTATTAAAATCTTATATTAATAATCTAATCTGAACTTATCAAGAAGTTTTCTCTCCGAAGGTAAAGGGAGCATTCCACTTATATCTCCGCCATACATTGCAACTTCCTTCACCATTGACGAACTTATAAAAGAATATCTTGGATCTGTCATTAAAAATATGGTTTCTGAAACACCTTCAAAAAGTCTTGCATTGATTTGAGCCATTTGAATCTCATAATTAAAATCTTCTGTATTCCTTAGACCTCTTACGACATAGGTAAAGCCTTCTTCTTTGACATAATCTGCAAGAAGTCCATCAAATGTAGATACCTTAACGTTGCCAAAATCACTTACAACATCAGAAACTATATTCTTTCTTTCTTCCAGTGTAAATAGCGATGATTTAAGTCCCGAAATTATCCCGACCGTTAATTCATCAAAGATATTTGATGCCCGCCTTATAATATCGAAATGTCCATTTGTAATTGGATCAAATGATCCTGCATACAATGCTGTTCTTTTATCCAAATCATTCGCCTCCACATTGTTATTTTAGCAAAGGATATCAGTGATTGCAATAATTTTAGATTAATTCAATAACTAGTATTATTATCTTTTTTCCTCATAAACATATATATTGATTCCTATGGAACCATATTTCTTATTTTTTATCATCTTAAATGATCCATATTTCTCATCAAGTGAGTACTTATCAAGGTGTTCAGCAACAACAATCGTACCGTCTTTTGCAAGGCCTTTATCTTCGATAAGTTTCATAGATTTTTCATACCATTCATTATTGTATCCATCCTTATATGGAGGATCAATAAAGACTATGTCAAGCTTATCATTTATCATTCCTATACCTTGTCTAAAATCAGAATTCATTACAATACTCTTATCTTCCGCCCTACATGAGTGAATGTTTTCTTTTAGAATTTCTAAGATATTTTTTTTATTCTCGTTAAAATAGCATTTAGCTGCACCCCGACTTAATGCTTCAAGGCCAAGTGATCCTGAGCCTGCAAAAAGATCAAGTATCACAGAATTCTCAACTTTAAATGAAAGAATACTGAATACAGCCTCTCTAACCTTCTCTGTTGTTGGTCTTATTTCTTTCGGTATTTCAATTTTTCTGTATTTGTATTCGCCAGATACGATCCTCATTTATCCTCCACATTTTGTATAAATTATATGACATAGCTGTAATCGTTATAAATGCCTGATGTATAAGATTCCAGTATTTCCTTATCAATTGTCTTAAAATCACTATTAATTATATCGATTGCATCTTCAGTGCATATTTCAAGCAAATCTTCATACATGTAAATATTTCTTATCAAATCTCCTGAGTTGCCATGCTGAATAGTACCTCTGATATCACCTGGACCTCTAAGCTTGAAATCCTCCTCACTGATTTCAAATCCATCTGAAAGTTTGACCATAGCGTTTATTCGAGATATGGCATTATCTGAATCACTATACCTAATCAAATAGCAATAGCTTTGTAAATAACTCCTTCCTATTCTTCCTCTTAATTGATGAAGTTGTGCAAGTCCATATCTTTCTGCATTTTCTATCACTATTATCGTTGCATTCTTTACATCAATTCCCACTTCTATCACAACTGTAGAGACAAGGATATCTATTTCACCTAGAGTAAACTTTTGCATGACCAGTTCTTTCTCCTCCGGTCTAAGCCTTCCATGAATAAGTCCTACAGTTCTATCATTGAACTTCTTTTTCATCTCATAATAGAGTTTTTCCGTTGATTTAAGTTCATGATCATTATCATCATCAATTGCAGGAGCAACAATATATGCTTGGTGCCCTTTTTCTATTTCGTTATAAACCGCTCTATATGCAAGTTCTCTATTGCTTGAAGATAAAGCTCTTGTAATTATCTTCTTTCTTCCGCTAGGCATGGTTTTAATTATAGAAAAATCCATGTCTCCAAACAATGTGGTTGCCAAAGTTCTTGGTATAGGGGT
>CABTXQ010000041.1 GCA_902488835.1 uncultured Ileibacterium sp. | reverse complement strand
TTTACAGTTCACACCTAATAAACATCTGGAGATAATATACATGCTCACTCCTTCATATGCACAACTGTTGCACCATCACCACCTGCATTATACGGTGCATTTTCAAATGATTTTACGTTAGTATTTCCCTTTAGCATCTCCCTTATTCCCTGTCTTAAGATGCCCTCTCCTCTACCGTGAATTATAGTAACCGTCTTAAGTCCGGAAAGTAATGAATCATCCAGGTATTTCTCAACCACTGATATAGCTTCTTCCAGATTCTTTCCGATTACATTTATTTCGGGACTTATACTCTCTGCTTTACTCTTATAAATATTACCGATTGAGTTATAAGCTCTTTTTTTCTTTATCTTGTTACCGGGCGGATTGTTGTCGATTGGAATAAGCTCATTAAGGCTTATATCCATCTTGATTGCTCCGATTCTCACCCTCGCTTTTTTACCGTTCTCCGTTATTTTCTCTATAACCCCGTTCTGTCCGAGTTTTACCGCTTTTACGCTCATCCCCGGTCTCGCATTTTCTAAACTAAGGCTTTCTAAGTGATTTGTTTCCGATTTCTTATTTGTAACGCGGTTTTTCTTTTCAAGATCTTTTAATTTTCTTCTCGTATCGCTTGCCTTGCTTGTTATATTTATTATTTGACTATCTTCTTTATTCTTAAGTTCTAAGATAATCTCTTCTCCGCTTTTTCTCGTATCACTTATTATTTCAAGAGCTTCTTTTCTTGCTTCAGCTATTATCTCTTCCCTTTTTAATAAGGTTTCTTTGAGGTGTTGATCAGCCTCATTCATTTTTATAAGAGTTTCTTCTCTAATCTCATTTGCAATTCTAAGTTCTTCTTCTGTCCTTATCTTATTATCTTCAATTGCATTAACTGCATTTTCAAAGCTTAACTCATTCTCATCAAGGAGAGCTTTCGCTCTATCTATTATGCTTTCCGGCAAGCCAAGCCTTTCTGATATTTCAAAAGCATTGGATTTTCCCGGTAGGCCAAGTTTTAGCTTGTATGTTGGAGAAAGGGTTTTGATATCGAATTCCATAGAAGCATTTTCGACATTATCATTTTCGATTGCATATTTTTTTAATTCAGTATAATGAGTTGTTGCAGCAACTATCGAACCTTTTTTTCTAAGACTTTCAAGTATTGAAACTCCGAGTGCTGCTCCTTCCGCCGGATCCGTACCTGCCCCGAGTTCATCAAGGAGTACGATTGATGAATCAGTTGCATTCTCCAATATATAAACAATCCTTTTCATGTGGGAAGAAAATGTGCTTAGGCTTTGCTCTATGCTCTGTTCATCACCTATATCAACATAGATGTCTTTAAATATTGCCATTTCACTTCCCTCATAGCAAGGTATATGAAGGCCGCATTTAATCATCAGTGAAAACAGACCTATGGTCTTAAGTGTTACAGTTTTTCCTCCGGTGTTAGGTCCTGTAATGAGAAGTGTTTTAAAATCCTTGCCAAGAACTATATCTACGGGGACAACCTTATCCTTATCTATTAGTGGATGTCTTCCTGAAATTATATTGATCTGACCTATAGTGTTAATCTTTGGATTGACAGCATCCATGCTGACAGAAAGTCTGCTCTTAGCATTTATAAAGTCAAGTTTTTCAATCAAATTTTGATTATTGAATAGTTCATAGTAGTGATTTGCAACATCTTCGCTTAGTTTTGCCAGTATTCTTTCTATTTCAATCTCTTCATCTATTCTTAGCTCTTTAAGATCATTATTAAGCTCGACTATCGGTTGTGGTTCAATGAACACCGTCGCACCGCTTTGACTCCGATCTTGTATAAGTCCAGGTACTTGTTGAACAAATTCCTTTTTTACAGGTACCACATATCTCCCGTTTCTAACGGTCACTAGATCGTCTTGCATAAATTTAGAACCGGATGCCTTGTATCCGCTTAGCTTTGATCTTATTTGTTCATTTTTAATTCTGATATTTCTTCTTATGCTGCTCAGTTCTTGTGACGCTGTATCTGCAATTTCATTTTCTGATATGATGGTTCTCTCTATTTCATTTTCTAGTGCTGGGATAAGCTCTATAAGGTTCTTTATTTCGCTGATATACTTTGTTTTAGGTACGTCTTCTGATAGAAATTTCTTAAGTTCTCTTGCAACCTTCAGACTGATTCTTACCGAAATAAGCTCCTTCATTGAAAGAGTCCTACACTTTTTTGCCATCTCAAGTACACCTTTTATGTCTTCGATGTGACCTATGGGCATTGACCCTTTATACAGAATAACGGAAACTCCCTCAGCAGTTTCCGTTAAAGCTTCTCTTATCATTCGCTCATCTTCAAGCGGCACAAGATTTATTATTTTTTGACGCACCATCTCTGTACCGGCATATTCAGCAAGCATAAGTAGTATCTTATTCAGTTCAATAGATCCAAATATACCGCTATTCATTAAATGATATCCATTGTTTTAGAATTAACCTCTCATTTTTTTGAGGCTTCTCAATTCGTTCTTCAAATTAACATTTTCCATCTGTAGGTCAAAGTATGCATTCTCCATTTCTGAACATTTGGCCTCCAGTTCTTTATATTTATCATCATCCTGAATTTGCTTATCAGCTTCATCACCAATCTTCGATTGAAGTTCTGTAACCTGCCTCTTTGCATTTTCCCATAGGTTTACATAATGTTTTACATCATTGTCAAGCTGATGCTTTTCCGCTTGAACTTTGAGAAGAAGGTCGCTGTTATCCATTAATTTTTCAGCCATATTAACGCAGGTAAGAATTGCTGATTTGAAATTTGGATTTGTTCCGAGCATTTCACTTGTTCTTGTAAGCTCTTCATCAACGTAATTAGCAATCTCTTTAATCTTCTCTTCTGATTTTTCACCGGAAAGAGTATAACTTGCTCCGGCAATAGTAACATCTGCTATGTTCTTAGTTACTTCCATTTTTTGCTCCTTAACTAATAAATTTTACAACGCACTCTCTCGTACATAATTATAGCTGCGGATACTGCCGCATTTAATGATTCAACTCCTTCATACATCGGTATACTTATCTTTATATCGGATGCTTCTATCAATTCAGAGGAAATACCGTTCCCCTCATTACCGATAACAATTGCTGTATTTGACGAAATCTCAGAGTCATAGTAAGGGGTTCCCCCAGTCGTAACAGTAACTGCAATTTTTCTAGATCTTATTTCATCATATTTAAATAGTGATTCTATATCATTAACATAAATTATAGGTATATTCAATGCTGCCCCAGCACTAGCTCTAAGAACTTTTGATGAGAATATATCAGCGCAACCCTTAATAGCAAAAATTCTTTTATATCCGGCAGCAAATGCAGTTCTAAGTATAGTCCCCATATTACCTGGGTCCTGTAATCTGTCTAAAATCAAGATGTTGTCAGATTGATTTAATGGAAAAGCATTTACTCCCGGTAATGATTTTTTTGATAATACCGCAAGAATACCGACTCCATGCTCTGCATCAGTAATCGTATCAAAAATACCATCATCAACTACAAAAGTATCAGCACCTGAAGCATCAGAAACATCAACAAATTTATCTTCAAGTAATCCAGACTTCGATATAAGAATAAAATCTAGCTGTATCTCTTGGTTCACCGCTTCAGAAACAAGATTAATCCCCTCAATTGTAAATTTCCCAATTGAATCACGAGCTCTCTTATAACGTAACTTCCTTACAAGCTTAATCTTGCTATTGTTTTCTGACGAAATTTCAAGAGCCATTTCTTAATAATCTCAACTATTTAAGAAAATCTGGTACATCAAATACGGATGTTTTGCCATTTTCAGTAGATAGTGGCTCAGTGGACATTATATCGCTCATATCCATCTCATATCCCTCAAGACCATCTGCTGTCTGAACAGCTTTTCCGTGTGAAGAAAGCTTATCAAGATCTTCATCACTAATAAAATCACCTTGAGATCCGAAGTCTGTTGCAATCAAAGTAACCGTAATACGATCATTTGAGTCTTCATCTACAGTAGCTCCGAATATTATATTTGCATCAGGGGCTGCCTCATCCTGAATCTTAGATGCAATCTTACTAATATCCAGCATTCCCATATCATATCCGCCAGCAACATATAGAAGAATTGATTTAGCACCACTTATTGATGTCTCTAGGAGAGGGCTGTTAACAGCCATCTTGACAGCTTGATCAATCTTATCCTCACCTGATCCGTGACCAACACCCATGTGTGCAATCCCTCTGCCTTCCATGATTGCCTTAACATCAGCAAAGTCAACATTAACAAGGCCATATTCTGATATCAAGTCGGAAATTCCTTGAACTCCCTGTCTCAGGACATCATCAGCCATTGAAAAGGCCTCAAGCATCGAAGTATTGCTTTCACTTGAATCAATTAATTTGTCATTAGGTATTACAACAAGTGAATCTACAAAGTTCTTAATGTAATTTATACCTTTATTTGCCCTATTCCATCGTTTTTTGCCTTCAAATGAGAAAGGTTTTGTGACAACTGCTACAGTAAGTGCACCTGCATCCATTGAAGCCTTAGCGATAACAGGAGCTGCTCCTGTTCCTGTTCCGCCACCCATTCCTGCTGTTATAAATACCATATCAGCATCCTGAAGATAGTTATTAATTTCTTCTAGTGTTTCTTCAGCGGCCTTCTGTCCTATTTCAGGATTTGCACCTGCACCTCTTCCTCCTGTTATCTTCTCACCTATTTGAATCTTAACTTCAGCCTTACATTTTGACAAAGCCTGTTTATCTGTGTTAACGGCAATAAATGATACTCCACTCATTTCTGCCTCTACCATTCTGTTTATAGCATTACAACCGCCACCGCCAACACCTATAACTTTGATGATTGCAGCAGGTGTCTGATCCGATACTAAATCCGAAACAAATTCCATCATAAAAGCTCCTTCCTTAAACAAATTATATTTGAATAATACCATAATATTATAGTAAATGCACCAAAAAAATGTCCTTTCCTCAAGGTTTTTGATGATTTTAACGCCATCTATACAACATATATATATTTATTGTAAATTACGGCACCATATCTGCTTATTCATTAACTATTCCAAGTTTGGCAAATAAGCCGCATAACCTTTTTCACTAATTACAATTCTTCCTCTCTTAACCCCCTTATCCATCAATGTTTTGAGGATTTCCTGCATCCTGTTTTTTTCTATTGTCGTTTTTACATCAGATGTCTTGCCAGTACATATAAGATTATCGTAAATATATATGGTTGTCTCATCTTTATCTACTTTAATTTTCTTGAAGAAAAGCTTATGTTCTTTCATCAGCTTTAATAATTCATAAGAATCATTGATATGTTTTTCGTCTTCACCTTCAAGTTTTTCTCCAGGCGTCATCTTTTTTATTTTTATCCCTTCAATGATTGTAAGTAACGGCATATCAGTTGTCCTTCTCAATACCGTTCTATCTACGTCTGTAACTATATACTCTTCATCATATGGAACAGCAGCAAGCTGCTCCCTTTCTTTAATACTTATCACAAGTGTGCTCGGGAGTCTTCTTCTTACGTGGACTTTTTCAATATATGGATTTTTTAATAAATATGACCTTATCTTATTTTTGCCCGGCTTATATATTAAATTATTCCCCATTTTTGCATGCGACATGCTTATTATTTCGCTCTTTAAGAAGTATTTATTCCCCTTTACGACAATCCTGTCAACATTTACAAATTTCGAGAAAGAAAGTATTAGCAATATAAGAATAGCTGAAATGACAGTAAGTATTTTCCCTCTTTTTCTTCTCTTTGCTTTTCTTATAATCTTTCTTTGCTGTATCCTTTGATAAATTTCTTCTAATTCAGGATCCGATTCAATTCTTTCATTCTCTTCCTCTAACTCTTTTTCTTCATTTTCTTCATCTGAAATTAAGATGCTGCCTTCGGTCAATATTTCTTCATTTTCATCTTTTTGTTCGCATGTATCGATTTCTTCAGATGTATCATCCGTTTTCGGTAAATTATATTTAGTATCACTCATTTATAGTTCCTCGATGATATTACTATAAATCAAATTAGTCGCATCAGGATTGCCACATAACCTGCTATTTTCTTCCATATCAGAAAGCTCATATGGATGCTCATATAAAAAGGAAAGTTTGCTAATTACCTCTCTAATTGTATTTTCGTTTTCTTCAATGAGATATGCACCTCCCTTATCTGATACCGCTTTTGCATTATAAAACTGGTGATTATCTGTAACATTCGGAGAAGGGACAAATATAGCGGCTCTTCCTGTCGCTGTAATTTCTGCAACTGAGATTGCACCTGATCTACAAATTATGACATCAGAAGCAGCCATTGCATTTGGAATATAATTAACATAAGCAGCTATATCGACATTTTCTCCAATGTCAGACATTTCTGATTTCAACCTTCTTATTACCTTGTCATACATTTCTTTTCCGGTACCAATTATTATATGTACATTCTTATCAGTTGAAAATTTCTTTATTACCTCAATTCCTATTTCATTTATTTCTTCCGACCCTAGACTACCGCCAAAGATGAATACGGTAAATATATGGTCTGCTATTCCAAGTGCCTTCCTCGCCTGTTCTTTTTTAGTGTTCCTAAAAGCATCCCTGACAGGATTTCCAGTATAAATAAGCTTGTCCTTGTTCTTGAATCTAGATTTTGCATCAGAAAATCCTAAGAATATTTTGTTCGCATATTTTTCTAGAAATTTATTTGCCAATCCAGGAAAAGCATTCTGTTCATGGATAAAAACAGGTACAGATAAAGAAGAAGCTGCTATTACTACAGGAATACTTATATATCCTCCCGTACTTATAACGATGTCAGGATTATAAGGTTTTAATATCTTCTTTGCTTTCCTTTCTCCTCGTATATTAAAAAATGCTGTTCTTGCAAGTTTTAACGGATTATCCCTATCAAGGTACATGCTGTCAACATGTTCAAATCTGTATCCATGTTTTGGAACTATATCCTTTTCAAGCCTGTCTTCACTACCAATATACAATACTTCTGTATTCGGATCTTTTTCTACGAATTTATCTGCAATAGCAAGAGCAGGATATATGTGACCCCCTGTTCCTCCACCTGTCATAATAATCTTCATATCTACACTCTCTTATAATTTTTCCCACGAGAAATATTCAATAAAATTCCAATAGACATCATGAACACCCAAATAGAAGTTCCTCCATAGCTTACAAATGGTAAAGTTATTCCTGTCGTAGGCATTGACGCAGTAACTACTGCTACATTTATTATTACCTGAAGTGCCAACATTATTGTTATTCCGGATGCAAGGAAAAGCCCAAGCTTATCATCTGCTCGTGAGGCAACCTTAAATCCTTCATAAATTAATAGCATATAAACTGTCATCAATAAAAATACCCCGACAAATCCAAGTTCTTCCGCTATAATTGCAAGGATAAAATCGTTTTGTGGTTCAGGAAGATAAAGATTTTTTGCAACGCTTTTACCTATCCCCTTACCAAAAATCCCGCCCGTTCCTATTGCGAGCAAAGATTGCGATAGTTGATATCCTGCTCCATGGAAATCTTTAAAAGGGTCTATCCAGTTGGTTAATCTTGAATACCAATGAGAATCAGGAAGTTTTTTCAAAATGAATGCAGTACCTCCTATTCCGAAAACTCCTCCAAGTAAAAAATATCCCGGGCTTAAACCTGCGACAAACATTATACCTATCATTATAGCAACTATTACTATAGCTGTAGAAAGGTTTGGTTGTTTTACTATAAGCCCAAAATGTATAGCTGCTATCATTAATAAAGGCATTACACCCCTTAAGAAATCTCTAACTTTTTTTGGATCTTCTGCAAGAAAAACGGATGTAAAAATAATCATCAACAGTTTAGAAAATTCACTAGGAGTAATTCTAAAATTTCCGTATCCTATCCATCTCGTTGCAAAGTTTACAGTTATTCCAATAGGTGTAAATACAAGAGCAAGTCCTACAATACTAATAACCAAGGACCAGTTGGCAAATTTCTTATACTTATGATAATCATATCTTGAAAGAAAATACATCCATATAAAGCCTGTTATTACGTATCCTCCATGCCTTTTCAGAAAATAAAATGGCTTAGGATCATTCATGTTAACCGTTGTATAATAACCAGCACTCAAAACCATAGCAAGGCCGAATACTACTAGTATTATTACATAAGCGAGAATCCTAAAATTGTATTCAGTCAATATACTTGAAAGAATACCATTATTATTAATTTTTCTCTTTTTTTGCTTTTTATTTTTTATACCCATACCTATTTGAGAAGTGAATTAACACATTCCTTGAAATGTTCTCCTCTTTGCATATAATTATCGTACATATCCCAACTTGCACATGCTGGAGAAAGCAAAATTTTATCACCGTGTTTTGCAATTATCATAGCTTCTTTAACGCATTCAGGCAAATTATCCTTATAGATAAATGAATTGAAATCCGCATTCTTAAATGCTTTGCCTATATTTTCTCTATCTCTTCCAAAGATAAGAGCCGCCTTTACTCTGTTGCCAAGAGCATTAGCCAGTTTTGAAAAGTCCTGTCCCTTACCATCTCCCCCTGCAATAAGAACTATATCTTTATCAAGTGCTTTAAGTGCTGTTATTGTAGCATCAACATTTGTTCCCTTCGAGTCATTATAGAACTTAACTCCGTCGACCTCACCTATGTATTCAATTCTGTGTTCAACACCGTAAAAATTGATTACAGTCTCACTTATGATATTAGGATTAATTCCAGCGAAATATGATATTGCAGATGCTGCCAAAATATTTTCTATATTATGATTGCCCGGAATCTTTATTTCAGATATTTTGCATATTTCATGTATGAGCCCGTCTTCATCTTTGATTTTAAGCATATCTTCTTTAACGTATGCTCCAATATCTAATTCTTCTTTACGGCTGAATGGAATTATCTTCGCCCTTGCATCTTTTGCAAGGTTAAATGTAATGTCATCGTCCTTATTTATAATCAGATAGTCAGAATCGCTCTGATTTTCGAATATCCTAGCCTTTGCAGCAGCATAGGCTTCCATCGTGTGGTGCCTATTCAAATGGTCCGGTGTTAGGTTTAAGATTGCAGATACCACTGGTTTGAATCTATCAACTGTTTCAAGCTGAAAACTGCTTATTTCAAGTATGAACCAGTCATTATTTTTTGAACCTAGTGCCTCTGAAATAGCTGGATTTCCAATATTTCCAACAATCTTAGTATCTCTCTTTGCG
>CABTXQ010000040.1 GCA_902488835.1 uncultured Ileibacterium sp. | reverse complement strand
GGGTGCCGAGGGTGGGGGTAGAACCCACACGATATTTCAATCACGGAATTTTGAATCCCCCGCGTCTGCCAATTCCGCCACATCGGCTAAGTTTTATTATAAAAAAAATGGTGCGGCTGACTGGACTCGAACCAGCACGGTCTCCCACATGCCCCTCAAGCATGCGCGTCTGCCTATTCCGCCACAGCCGCACGAACTGACTTTTTTTATTTTAACAGTTATAAATTAATAAATCAATAATTTTCATAAATTATCTCTATTATTATATAAATATATATTCTCATATGCTAAAATGATAGTTATATTGTTGGAGGTATATAAATGCATATTAAAAGCAATGATGTAAAAAGACAGCCGAAACTTTGGGAAGCTATTTTTACCTTTATTACACTTATAATAGTTATGGCGGTTGGAATAATTATCTTTAAAGCTGACCCTCATGTTCCTATGTTCATCGGTGTAATAGCAGCCTCATTAATGGCATTAAGATTAGGTTATAAATGGGATGAGATCGAATCATTCATGGTAAATGGAATTTCGAGAGCAATGGGTTCAATTATGATATTAATCGTAATAGGAATACTAATAGGTGTGTGGATTGTTTCCGGTGTTGTTCCAACTATGATTTACTATGGATTGAAATTAATTTCACCCAAGATTTTTCTGGTTGCCGCTTTGCTTATATGTTCAATTACCTCTCTTGCTACAGGTACATCCTGGGGAACGATGGGAACAATGGGTCTTGCACTTATGGGTATATCGCAAGGTCTAGGAATTCCGCTTGCAGCAACCGCAGGTGCAGTAATTTCAGGTGCATATTTTGGAGATAAGATGTCGCCATTATCTGATACAACCAACTTAGCACCCGCTATGGCAGGCACTAATGTTTTCTCACACATAAGGTTTATGATTTTTCCAACTACGATCACCTATGTAATAAGTATATTATTTTTTGGTGCACTAAGCCTTCACTATTCAAGTAATATTGGAAGTTCATCAATTGACTCTGTAAAGATAATAAGTTCAGGTTTGAGTTCTAATTTTAATTTGAATCCTCTTTTACTTTTACCTCCTATCGTTGTTATCCTTGCAGTTGTAAAGAAGGCTCCAGCACTTCCAGGAATTGTAATTGGTATAATATTGGCAGCAGTACTCGGCTTAATATTCCAAGGAGATAACTGTTCTTTAGGCGATATATTAAACTGTGGAATGAACGGATTCACAAGTAATACTGGTGTAAAATCAATCGACAAACTCTTGTCAACAGGCGGAATTATGAACATGCTTTTTTCAGTTTCACTTACAATTATATCCATGATGTTTGGTGGAATAATGGAGGAAACTAAGCAGCTTGATGTAATCGTATATAGGATCCTAAAACACATAAAAAGTGACGGTGGATTGGTTACCCTAACAGAGGTCACATGTCTTGCAAGCAACGTCACAATGCCTGAGCAGTATATATCAATAGTTGTTCCTGGAAGAATGTATGAAAAGGCGTATAAAGAAAGGGGTCTAAGTTCTGCAACTCTTAGTAGTGCACTTGAGAACTCCGGTACTGTAACTTCTGCACTTGTCCCTTGGAATACATGTGGTACTTTTATTAGGACAACACTTCAGGTAAGCACCTTGCAATATCTCCCATTTGCAATTTTTAATTATTTAATGCCTATAGTTAATATAATACTAGCATATGCAGGTATAACTGTTGCAAATACTGAGGGTATAAGAAAACGCGAGCTCAGAAAGTCAAAAGATATTGCTGATTAGTCTTAATCAGCAATATCTTTTAGAAGACTATCTATTTTTTTATGTAGATCATCTATTGTTCCCGAATTATCTATTAATTTATCAGCCATCTTAACTTTTTCGGAGTCGGGCATTTGATTCTTCATTATTTTTTTAATTGTGTCAGTGTCCAGTTTGTCCCTTTCTTTTATTCTCTTGATTTTGATATCTATTGAGGCTGTTACAACCCATACCTCATCGTATATTCCCTCATAATTTCCACCATTTTCATAGAATAAAGGTATTGCAACAAATACTAGGTCAACACTTCTTTTTCTATATGTTTCAATCATATCTTTGGTATCATCAATAATAATCTCGGTTGTCCCTTTTTCAAGAAGAAGTTTTTTCTTTCTATCATTATATACAAGATTTCTTACCTTCGCCCTATCCATGCTGCCATCAGGGAGAATATATTCATCTCCGAACACCTCTCTTATATAAGGTATAGCCTTTCCCCCAACGGAAGTTATTTGGTGAGCTATGACATCTGTATCAATAACGATATACCCTTTTGATTCTAAGTATTTCGTAACCTCTGTTTTACCTGAACCAATTCCGCCTGTTAAAGCTATTACTATCATTTTATGTCATACCAGCTTTCATCAGAATTAATATCAGTTACAAGCTTAACAGCAAGATTAGAAGCAGATTCCATCTTTCCTCTAAGAATTTTTTTAACCTCATTCAACTCATCCTTATAAGCTTCAACTATCAGTTCATCATGTATCTGAAGAATTAGTTTTGATTTAAGACCTTCTTCTTTCAAAGCATTATAAACTGCAATCATTGCAAACTTTATAATATCAGCAGCAGTTCCTTGTATCGGCGTGTTCATAGCAATTCTTTTAGCCTGTTCTCTTTCCATATATTTTCTAGAAGCAAATTCAGGAATTTGTCTAATCCTGCCGTACAATGTCCTAACCATCCTATCTTTTCGACCGATTTCTATTTGTTCATCAAGAAATTTTTTTACAGATGGGTGCTTATCAAAATAATCCTTAATATATTTCTCTGCTTCTCGCCTCGAAACATGAATATCCTCGCTAAGTCCAAAACCACTCATACCGTATATTATTCCGAAGTTAACTGCTTTTGCCCTTGACCTCATTGCAGGAGTTACTTCATCGAGAGGAATGTCAAACACCCTTGCTGCAGTAATCTTATGTATGTCTTTACCATCATTAAATGCCGTAATCATCTCTTCATCGCCTGATAATGATGCCATTATTCTTAGCTCAATCTGTGAGTAATCAGCACTTACAAGAGTCATTTTTTCACTGGAAACAAAGGCCTTCCTTATCATTCTCCCATAATCATCTCTGAAAGGAATATTTTGTAGATTAGGCTCTGTACAGCTAAGTCTTCCTGTTGCAGCAACTGTCTGCTGAAAGTGAGGATGTATTCTTCCGTCATTTGCTATGAGCTTAATAAGTCCATCTATATATGTGCTCTTCAGCTTTGTGTACTTTCTGTATGAAAGTATCATTGGGATTATCTCATGCTCATCAATTATTTTCATAAGAACATCTTTAGATGTAGAATATTTTGATTTTCCCGTGATTTTATTTGGATATGGGAGTTTCATTTCATCAAACAAAATGATTCCAAGCTGTTTTGGAGAACTAATATTAAATTTTTTACCGGAAATTCTAAAAATAGCATTTGAAAGATCAGAAATCTTAATATCAAGTTCTTTACCAATTTGGATAAGCATCTCCTTATCCACCTTAATTCCGTTAACTTCCATTTCTGAAAGCACATGAATAAGTGGAAGTTCGCAGTTATAGAATATGTCTTGCAGTCCATTCTCCTCTATAAGTGAAATTTGCTTTAACATTATTTTCCATGCTGCAAAAAGATTTTTCTTTATAGAATCTTGGATTTTCTCTTTATGATCTCCATAATTTAACATATTACTATAGTAGCTGAGTAACATCTTGTCTAAATCATATTTTGATCTATTAGGTTCAAGTATATATTCAGCTACTTCTGTATCATGTTTGATTATCAAACTGTCAATAATTCCCCCAAATAAACATTTTAACGAATATAGGCAGTCTTTTAATCCATGTCCTGCAATTTCACATTTAAGATTAATAATTTTTTCAATTACTTTTCTTAAAATATCTGCATTTTCTATGTTAATTGAAGAAAAAATGTTTTTTTTCGGAATATACATACTGAATGATTCTACTGATACCATTCCAAGATGATCATTATTTCCATTTATATGAATAAAAATGAGATCATTCTCGCTTAATATTGATAGAAATTCATCTATTTCAACAGTTTTAATTTTTAAATATTCAGGTTCAAATCCGCTCTCAGAATTTATTTTATTTGATGGCAGTTTTTTCAAAAAACTATTAAATTCAAGTTTTTTGTAGATATTAGAAAGCTCTTCATAATTCGGCTCCTCATAGGTTAGCTCTTCCCATATTACTTCAATCGGAACGCTTCTATTAATTGTTGCAAGCTTTCTTGTCATCAAAGCGTTTTCAACATTGTTTCTAATATTTTCTCCTAATTTGCCTTTTATATTATCTTTATTGTTTAATATGTTATCAAGAGTATTATATTCTTTTAAGAGACTTATTCCTTTCTTTTCACCCACACCGTAAACACCTGGAAGGTTATCTGAACTATCTCCCATAAGCCCTTTTAAATCAATAAATTGGAGTGGTGTAAGTCCGTACCTCTCTTTCATAGCAGCTTTATCATAAATATCGAATTCAGTCATTCCACGCTTGTTTATAAGGACCTTTACATTCTCATCTATCAGCTGTAACTCATCCTTATCCCCTGTAATTATCATAGACTTTTTTCCATCATTCGATGCAAGTTTTGTAACAGTCCCGATAATATCATCCGCTTCATACGACTCCATTTCCATTATCTTTATATTCATAGCTTTAAGAATATCTTTAAGAATAGGAATTTCATCAAGAAGTTCTTTTGGAGTTTTTTGTCTGCCTGCTTTATATTCTTTATATATTTCATGACGAAAAGTTTTTTTACCTACATCAAAGGCAACCACGAGAAATGTAGGTTCAAATTCATCAATAATTTTTTCAAGCATGTTGATAAATGCAAAAATACCTTGCGTATGAATACCATCTTTCGTAATCATTGGTCTCATCGCAAAGTATGAGCGAAAAAGCAGGCTGTTACCATCTATAATTATCAATTTATCTTTATTCATTTTCTTCCTCTTTTTTGAAAGAACTTGAAGCCTTAAGGCCATATGCTGGATGAGCATTCCTAGCAGAATCTATAATGGCGTATTGAAGAATATCTGTAGAAAGTGCTGCAAAAGAATCAAAATCCACATCAATTTCCGATGTTGTCATAACAAATATAGTATCACCGTCAAGTGAACTATGTACAGGCTTTATAGCCCTAGCATATGCATCATGAAGAATTGAAGACAGTTTATTTGCTTCAGGTTTTGTTAATTTTGCATTTGTTATAAGACACGAAATTGTTGTGTTAAAAATCATGTCATCCTCATCGCCAAATATTATATCATCAGATAAAATTTGTATTTCGTTGGGATTACTGTTATCAGGAATAGGAAGTATCCCTTCGCTGCTTCGCCCCTCTATTTTTAGCAATAACGATTCATCTTTCATTGAATTTGAATCAATATTTGATGACTTATCATTACGCATTTTGACATTTATATTTTTGTTGCTATTTTCATAGTCAGTGCCAAAGATCCTATCCTTATGTGCCATCATGCTATTCAATATTTTGGTCCCATCCTTACTGATAGGTCCTGCTATGATATTGTTATCTCCATCGTATATATCTCCTATTGCATTTACAGCGGATATAGCACCAATCTCAAGCTTATCTATTCTACAAGCAAAAGTGCCAAGGCCTGTCTTCATGGCCCTATCTATTCCATATATCTTGCCGACAGATGTTCCAGTTCCTGCTCCAAAATTTCCTCCGGAAAAATTACCTTTATAAGCATTTTCTGAAGCAGTCTCTCCCATTTCTTTATCAGGTCTAACTTCTGACAATCCGACATTAAGATCAAAAAGTGAAGCTGCGCAAACAATCGGAACTCTTATATTATCCAAAATATAACCAATATTCTTGCGTTCAAGATAATTCATGACACCTGATGATGCCTCAAGTCCAAATGAACTTCCCCCACTTATAACGACTGAATTAATCTTCTGAACGGAGTTTTCACTCTTTAATAAATCAGTTTCCCTTGTAGAAGGAGCACCTCCCCTTACATCTACACCGGCAATGGCACCTTTATCTGAAATTATTACGGTACATCCTGTTCCTGCCTTTTTGTCCTCAGCATTTCCAAGACGAAATCCTTTGATGTCAGATATATTAATAATTTTGAATTGCATAATTATTCACCCTTAAATGTATAGTTATATTTTGCTCAATTTTGTTACAGTTTATCATATAAATGAATGAACGTAAAATATAAATAATTTAAAGCAATAAAAAACCCGAAATACCGTCAGTTCACATAATCGACGCCCTATCAATGAAAAGGGTGGGTACCTGCTGCTCTTTAACATCTGAAGTCCCGTAATGGGCATGTCATAGATAAAGTAGACCCGCAGTCCCGTGCAATATGTGTAGGTTCAATTAATATTCCCAACAAATATTCCAGGTATGTTATTAATTTTGTATTAAAGCCAGTTATTATAATTCGCAATTATAATATACATTTTGGACATCGTCATTGTCTTCAAGCGTATCAATTAATTTCTTCAGTGATTTGATATCATTCTCAGATACAGTAGCCTCCATTGAAGGTATGTGTTCTATCTCTGCTTCAACTATCTCGTATCCTGCATCTGATATAGCCTTGTGAACATCATTAAAAAGCGATGGTTCAGTTCTTATCTCAAAATTATCATCGTTTGTAATCACATCTTCTGCACCTGCTTCAAGCGCATCCATCATAACAGCATCCTCGTCTATGCCATCTTTTCTCTCTATTAATATGACTCCTTTTCTTTGGAACATATAAGAAACACATCCCGGGGTACCGAGGTTACCACTATTCTTATCAAATGTAGAACGCACAAATGATGCCGTCCTATTCTTATTATCTGTAAGCGCATTTACTATTATAGCAACACCACTTGGTCCATATCCCTCAAATGTTAATTCTTCAAATGATTCTCCTCCGAGCTCACCGGACCCTTTCTTTACAGCTCTTTCTATATTTGCATTAGGCATTCCTATTGATTTAGCTCTCTCTATTGCAACTCTCAAAGAAGAGTTAAATTCAGGATCTCCGCCATCCTTTGCAGCAACTATAATCTGTCTGGAATATTTAGTAAAAATAGCTGAACGCTTTGAATCTTGTGCTGATTTCCTATTTGCAATTGTGCCGTGTCTTCCCACTTAAAGGACTCCCTTCGTATATTATAAATTTTTTCTTCAGGTTTATTATATATCAATATTATGACAAAAACAAGAATTCTCAATTATGACGTCGTTCTGTCAAGATAACTTTGCAATATCAATGTAGCTGCTTGCTTGTCTATTATACTTTTCCTTTTTTTTCTGCTAAGATTTGCGTCAATCAAAACTTTTTCCGCTATAACCGTAGTAAATCTTTCATCTTGCCAAACGCATTTCACCTTTGATAATCCCATGCTTCTCAATTTATTCTCAAGCATAGTCCGAAATTCCAGGACTTTTTTCGTTTGATCGCTCTCAGTTCCATCTAAATTTATATTTAGACCAACCACAATAAGTCCGCAGTCGTACTCCTTTACAATGTCAATTATTTTACTCGTATCTTTGCGTATTCCTACTCTTTCGATAGTTGTAATACCATTTGCAATAATACACATAGGGTCACTTACAGCAACGCCTATGGTTTTATCTCCGACATCAAGTCCCATTATCCTTTTATTCATAGTTAATTTATCTTTCCTTGCTCAGTCTTCGATTTGAAGATATTCTCTTAGAATTTCTTCAAGCAAATCATCCCTATCAATCTTGAGTATTAAGTTCCTAGCATCGTTATGACTCGTTATATATGAAGGATCTCCTGAAGTCATATATCCAACCATTTGATCAATAGCATTGTATCCCCTATCTTCAAGAGCCTCATATATTTTTATAAGAACTTCTTTATTCGTTAGCTTTGACTTTGAGTTATTAAAATATAGTGTATCTTTTTGCATGTTGCTAACCTCCTATTATCTCCTCTACTTTTAAGAAAACATCATCTATCTTTGATAAGTCTTTAGCCCCTGCTTGTGCGAGTGAAGGTTTACCTCCGCCTCCACCTTTTGCTATCTTTACTCCTTCTTTAAGAATTTTCCCTGCGTTTAATCCCATATTAATAAGATCTTCGGTTATTGACAATATGAATGCTGCTTTGCCTGCATTTACAGTCGATAGTAAAATTACACAAGAATCAGACTTTGATTTAATGTCATCACATAGATTTCTAAGCGCATCAACCTCAACATCGTTAAATTTATAAGTAATAAATTTGATTTTATTTTCTCCAACTGTTTGTGCTGAAGAAATTAATTCATCCATCGAAGCAGAAATCTTTAAGTTCCTAAACTTTTTTATCTCTTTTTCATATTCTTTATTTTGAGAAAGAATTTGATCTATCTTGTGAAAAACATCTGATTCTTTTACCTTAAGCAGATCCTCAATATCACTTAACGAGTCTTCCTTTAGTTCAAGTTTCTGCCAAACCCCTGTACCAACTACAGCTTCGATTCTTCTTATTCCGCTAGCAATACCCGATTCGCTGATAATCTTAAAAGCTCCAATCATACCTGTATTTGATAAATGTGTGCCGCCGCAGAATTCTAAACTGAAGTCACCAATCTTTACAACTCTTACAATATTTCCATATTTTTCTCCGAAAATTGCTGTAGCACCGAGGTTTTTTGCATCAGAAATATTCATTTCCTTACTCGATATAGGTAAAAACTCATCGATTTTTTCATTTATAATTAACTGAACATCATCAATCTGGTCTTGCGTCATAGGCTCAAAGTGATTAAAATCGAATCTAAAATATTCGTCACAAACATATGAACCTGCTTGAACAACATGATCTCCAAGTACCGTCTTAAGAGCCTTATGCAAAAGATGCGTAGCACTATGACCTCTTGCAATCTTATGTCTTCTAACCTTATCAACCTTTAATTTTGCCTTTGAACCTACAGAAATCGCCTTAGCTTCATTATAAAACTCAGGTGCTATTATATGAATAATAATGCCATCTTCCTTAATTACATCTTTTACTCTGACCTTTCTATCGCCCACTTCAATTTCTCCAATATCATTGATCTGGCCACCACCTGTTGGATAAAATGGTGTTTTATCAAATATGAGCATTCTTTCGTCGTATGTATAATCACCTGAATGGATCAACTTAGCATCGGTTGCAAGTTCATCATATCCTGTAAATATAGTCTTTTCTATATTTCCATACTCAATAGAATTCTTCCATGCTTCATTCTCAGTAGACTTTCTACCCTTTCTTGCAAGGCTCTTCTGGTTCTGCATGCATTTATTAAAAACCTCTAAATCAACACCTATATCTTGCTCAGCAAGTATTTCTTCAGTCATCTCAACCGGGAAGCCATAAGTATCGTATAGCTTAAACGCACGTTCTCCGTCTAAAACCTTATCATTTGACTTTTTGATTTCTCTGATATATTCATTCAAAATATTAAGTCCGCTATCAAGAGTTTTATTAAATTTATCCTCCTCAATACTAAGTATCTTCTTAATGTAGTCTCTTTTTTCTAAGAGTTCAGGATATGCATTCTTGCTTATTTCAATAACGCTATCAACAAGGTCACATAAAAAATTACCATTTATTCCAAGCATCTTACCATGTCTATATGCTCTTCTTATGAGTCTTCTAAGGACGTATCCTCTTCCCTCATTACTTGGAAGAATACCGTCAGAAATCATAAATGTTATTGATCTCAAATGATCTGTAATTATTCTAACGCTCATGTCATTTGAGATATTACCATTCTCATATTTAATTCCGGCAAGGGTGCAGACAGCATTTACCGTATGTCTTATTGTGTCTACATCGAATATTGAGTCGACATTTTGCATTATACATGCTATACGTTCAAGCCCCATTCCAGTATCAATGTTAGGATGCTTGAGGTTTGAATAAGATCCGTCAGCTTCTTTAGAGAACTGAGTGAAAACATGGTTCCAGAACTCTATATACCTGTCGCATTCGCATCCTGGCTTACAATCCTCGTTTCCGCAACCGAATTCAGGACCTCGATCAAAATAAATTTCAGAACATGGTCCGCAAGGTCCAAGACCTATCTCCCAGAAGTTATCTTCCT
>CABTXQ010000039.1 GCA_902488835.1 uncultured Ileibacterium sp. | reverse complement strand
GTAATATAAAAAATTTTTTTTTTTAAGGGTTCAATTCTTTTTTTTCTTTTTAATAATTTTCCCTCTTTTTTTTTATAATTTTATGATTGCTTTATTAAAAAGTCAAACTCTATAGAGCATTCTTGTAATAAACTCTTAAATAGACTATAATTAATCGGCTAATAAAAATTTTGGAGGAAAAAATTGAATCATAATTTAGATATTGATATGTCTAAGGTTAGGAAGGTTCACTGTATAGGCATTGGAGGCATTGGATTATCAGCGGTTGCAGAAATCTTACACAATCAGGGATATAAAGTATCAGGTTCTGATCCGAAGTCTTCAATTGTAACAGATCATCTTGAAAGCCTTGGAATCAAAATATATAAAGAGCATTCACCTATGAATGTTAATGGCGTTGATTTGTTGGTGTATTCAAATGCAATATCAAGAGATAACCCGGAGATGATAGAGGCCAAAAGACTTAGCGTACCTATGATAACAAGGGCAGAGATGCTTGGCATCATAATGAAGGAATATACTCATAGTATTGCAATATGTGGTACTCACGGCAAGACAACAACAACATCCATGATTTCACTTATCATAAGAGGTGCGAAGCTTAAGCCTACCATCCTGATTGGAGCTGAGCTTGAAGACATACATGGTAATGTGGAGATAGGATCAAATGAATATTTTGTAACTGAAGCCTGTGAATACATGGATAGTTTCCTGAACCTCTATCCGAATATAGGAGTAGTACTCAATATAGATTCAGATCACCTTGATTATTTCAAAGATGTTGAACACATTGTCACTTCATTTAAGAAATTTGTATCGCAGATTCCAAATGATGGAGTTGTTATTGCGTTTAGCGAAAATCCTTTTATGGATGATGTGATAAAGGAAGCGAAGAATGTTATTACATATGGGTTTAATGATGATAATGATTACAGTGCAAAGAATGTGTCATTTGATGATAAAGGGCTTGCAAGGTATGACGTGTATTATAAAGGAGAAAAGGAGTGTCATATTGAGCTAAAAATTCCGGGAGAACATAACGTCCTAAATTCGCTTGCAGCTTATGCTACATCAAGGTATATAGGAATTAAACCTGTTACTATTGCGAAAATCCTTCATGACTTCAAGGGGGCAGACAGGAGGTTTGATTTCGTTGGAAAGATGAAATCCGGGGCCTACGTAATTGATGACTATGCACATCATCCTACGGAGATAAAAGCGACAATTCAAGCAACATCTAATGTCAAACACAATAGAAGTCTTTGTATATTCCAGCCTCATACATATACAAGGACGAAGGCTCTATTTAATGAATTTATAGATGCTTTTGATGGTCTTGATATTCTGATTATTACAGATATCTATGCAGCAAGAGAGAAAGATATTTATGGGGTTTCATCAAAGCAGCTTGTTGAAAAGATAAAAGAGAATCATCCAGACATGACTGTTTATTATATTAAGAACTTTGATGAAATAAAAGATTTTATAATAAATAATGCTAAGAAGAATGATATTGTTATAACAATGGGTGCTGGAGATGTATATAAGATTTCTGAGGCACTCATTGCAAACTAACATTTTTGAAGAAAGGCGGAATATGAGAATAGAAGAATATCGTGAAATGGATAAATTTAGACTTAAGAGGAATAAAGAAATTCTTGAAAGCGGAGTTAATATGCTTGATATATACTCTGTTTATATAGACGAGTCTGTAATAATTGAACCTGGCGCAACAATAGATAATAATGTTACACTTAAGGGAAGCACAGTAATTAAGTCGGGAGCTCATATTTACCAGTCTTCATATATCGAAGACTCCATTATAGGTAGCAATTCAGTTATAAAAAGTGCATATATATATGAGAGTAAAATCGGAGAGAATACATCTGTTGGTCCGTTTGCTTACATTAGACCCGGAACGGTAATAGGTAATGACTGCAAGGTTGGAGACTTTGTCGAAGTCAAGAATTCCAATATCGGTGATGGAACAAAGGCTTCACATCTTACGTATATTGGAGATGCAGATATTGGAGAGAGAGTAAATCTCGGGTGCGGAGTTGTATTTGTAAATTATGATGGCCACATTAAACAAAGGTCCGTAATTAATGACGATGCTTTTATTGGCTGCAATACTAATATAGTAGCTCCTGTCTTGGTAGGTGAAGGTGCGTATATTGCAGCAGGCGCAACTGTTACAGATGACGTTCCTGAAGATGCTCTTTGCATCGCTAGGGCAAGACAAACTATTAAAGAACATTGGGTAAAGCAAAGAAAAATTCTAAAGAAAGATTTGAATAAATAACTATAATTGAGACTTCTTAAAAAGGGAGGAAAGGACAATGAAAAACGGCACTTATTCCGGAATGAAGATTTTCACGTGCAATTCGCACCCAAAACTTGCTTCTGAAATAGTCGATTTGATGGGAGTTCCTATTGGAAAATCTACAGTAAGCAAGTTCAGTGACGGAGAAATCCAGGTAAGTATATGGGAGTCCGTAAGAGGTGAAGACGTGTATATCATACAGTCTACCGGAACACCTGTAAATGATAACCTTATGGAACTGCTAATAATGGTTGATGCGATGAAGAGAGCTTCCGCAGGTAGAATAAATGCAGTTATTCCATATTACGGATATGCGAGGCAGGATAGAAAAGCGAAAGCTAGAGATCCGATTACATCTAAACTTTTTGCAGACCTCCTTGTTGCTTCAGGGGTAGACAGGGTAATAACCATGGACCTTCACGCAAATCAGATTCAGGGGTACTTCAATATTCCGGTAGATCATCTCGTAGGCATGCCAATCCTAGCGGATTATTTTCTAAAGAAGGCACTTAAAGATGTGGTCGTTGTCTCACCTGATCACGGAAGTGCTGGAAGAGCAAGAAATTTTGCGGAAAAGCTTGATTGCCCTATTGCGATAGTTGATAAAAGAAGACCTGAACCGAATAAGAGCGAGATCATGAATATAATCGGTGATATAGACGGTAAAAATTGCATATTGATTGACGATATGATTGATACTGCTGGAACAATTTGTAACGCCGCAGAAGCACTGATTAAGCTAGGCGGTAAGAGCGTGTACACATGTGCAACTCATGCGGTACTTTCAGGACCAGCTATTGAGAGGATAGAGAACAGTTCAATAGAGGAGATGGTTCTACTGAATACACTACCTATACCGGATAGTAAGAGAATTGACAAGATGACAGTTCTTTCAGTAGCACCTCTTTTCTCAGAGGTAATATCAAGGGTACATAACAACGGTTCAGTAAGCTCATTGTTTTAATTGATTTCACATAGAATAATCAAGGCAACGAATCAATCGGTTCGTTGCTGATTTTTTGAAAGGAAAGAAAATGCACATAATTGTCGGACTTGGAAACCCGGGGAAAAAATATGAGAAGACGAGGCATAACGTAGGTTTTAGAGTAATCGATGAATTGTCAAAGAGGAACTCTATAGATGTAAAGAAGGAGAAGTTCAATGCGCTTATAGGAGAGGGGCTTATAAACCGTGAGAAGGTGGTTCTTGTAAAGCCCTTGACATTCATGAACCTTAGCGGAGATGCAGTATATCCTATATTTAATTTTTATAAGGTTGACCCTGAAGACATAATCATAGTATACGATGACATCGACATTCCTCTAGGGAACATAAGAATAAGAAAACAAGGAGGTCCAGGTACTCATAACGGAATGAAATCCGTGTGCAATTCACTTAAAACGAAGGATTTTCCTAGAATTAGAGTTGGAATAGGTAATGATGGAAGCGACCTCGTTAATTATGTAATAGGAAAGGTGCCAAAAGAGGAGCAGAGAATACTAAGGGATAGTATATCGAAGGCGGCTATCTCGATTGAGAACATTCTGGAATATGGCATTGATATTGCTATGAACATGGATAACAGCAGAAAACATGAAGACTAAAATTACGGGACTTAGTGGAAATGAGACGGTATATTATGCTGCCAAGGCTTGCAATAAGTATGAAAGGAGCATTATCTTAGTCTCGGATACTGAGGCAGCAGTTAGGTTTGAAGATGACCTAACGTATTTCACGTCTAAAGAAATAATAGTCATCAGGGAAGAAATCGATGACAATATAACGCACGACAAGATTAGGTTGCTAAGAAAGTTCTACGAAAATGAAGAACTCGTCTTGATAATTCCGGTTACTGAGGCAATAAAGAAATATCCAAGTCCGGAAAACTACAGAAAAGATATCTTGTCAATAAGTGGGGGAGATGAATTACCACCATATGACTTGAGAGAAAAGCTTACGAATCTTGGGTACGATATGAAGGAAATGGCGGAATCTTGTGGAGATATAAGCAGTAGGGGAGACATACTAGATGTATTTGTTGCCGGAGACGAATACCCAACAAGGATTGAATTTTTTGGAGATAACATCGATTCTATCAGACAGTATGAACCTGATAGCCAAAGATCGATAAAAAAGCTAGATAAAATAAGAATTGTACCGGCGATTTTTTATAAGAAAGACACCTATATATCTGATTACCTAAGTGAAGATGATGTAGTAATTATATGTGATCCGCCTAGACTAAGGGATAAGATTACGAAAGCAAATGAATATGAGGGAATAGAAGATTTCGGATCTTTTATGAAAGTTAAAACCGATCAAATTGTATATTCTTCCTTTGATTATAGCGAGAAAGAAGGAGTTAAATACGACAAGGTAATTCCATCAAACATCAGCAGGATGTCATCATTCAATGGACACTTGAAACTTCTAGTTACAGAAATAAAGAAGCTGGAAAAGAAGGGATTTCAGATACATATTGTGGCACCAAGGAAACAGCTTGAAGGAATAAGATCATATATTCAAGATAACGGGATATACGGAAATCTTGTCTACGATGAAGCATATCTTTCTTCTGGAATCATCTCAGAAGAAGATAAGGTCTGCTATATAACACTTCATGACATATTTCCAAACTTTTTAAACAGGCGAACTAGAAAGAAAAAAAAGAAAAAATCTGACGATATAAGTTTTACCCGCTTCAAGAAGGGGGACTATGTAGTGCACGAACTCTATGGGATAGGTATTTTTGACGGAATAGAGACCGTAGAGAAAGATGGAGAGAAGAGGGATTACCTCGAAATTCACTATGCAGGAGAAGCGATCCTCTCAATCCCGGTTGATAACGCCGATATGGTAGAAAAATATATAGGCGGATCTGATTCGAAACCTAAGCTTACTAAGATTTCAGGAAAAGAATGGAGCCGCACTAGGCAAAAAGCGAGAAAAGCGATTGAGACTATTGCTCAAGATCTTGTAAAGCTCTATGCAGAGAGGGAAGCTAAGGAAGGATATAAGTTTTCTAAGGACGATGAATGGCAAAAGAATTTCGAGCAAGAATTTCCGTATGAAGAGACTGATGACCAGCTTAAGGCAGCGGAAGAGATAAAGGAAGATATGGAGAAGTCTGTTCCCATGGATAGACTCCTATGCGGTGACGTTGGATATGGTAAGACCGAGGTTGCTTCAAGGGCGATATTCAAATGCCTAAACGATGGGAAACAGGCAGTAATGCTCGCACCAACCACACTTCTTGTAAATCAGCACTACGAGAACCTAAGTAAGAGATTCAGCAACTATCCATTCGAAATAGAGATGCTATCAAGATTCAGGACCAATTCGGAACAAAGAAATATAATAAAGAAATTGGAGGCAGGAACCATAGATTTTGTAATTGGAACACATAGACTCCTGTCAGATGACATCAAATTTAAAGATCTGGGGCTTCTTGTAATCGATGAGGAGCAGAGATTCGGTGTAAGGGCGAAGGAGAAGATCAAGGGACTAAGAAAAAATATAGATGTCTTGACGCTTTCTGCAACTCCTATACCAAGGACGCTTAATATGTCGCTAACTGGCATAAAGAATATAAGCACGATTGAGGAACCACCGGAGGATAGATATCCGGTTCAAACCTATGTGTCGGAAGAAAATGATGAGATCATAGCAAAAGCCATCAGGAGAGAGCTTGAAAGAGGCGGACAGACCTTTGTAATATATAATAGGGTTAACGGAATATCAAGGATAGCAAAGAAAATAAAGAACCTCATACCTGAGGGAAGAATTGCAATAGGCCACGGTAAGATGGATGAAAAGCACCTTGAAGATGTTATGAAATCCTTTATCGACGGTAAATATGACATCCTCGTTTCTACAACGATTATTGAAAATGGAATCGATATTTCTAATGCTAACACTATAATCATTCTAAATGCGGAAAGACTAGGCATGGCACAACTTTACCAGCTGAGGGGACGTGTTGGAAGGTCAAACAGAATTGCCTACGCATATCTAATGCATAAGCCTGATAAGGTTCTTACAGATGAAGCAAGGAAGAGATTAAGTGCAATCAAAGAGTTTACGGAGTTTGGATCCGGATTCAAACTTGCAATGAGGGATCTCGAAATAAGAGGGGCGGGGAATGTCCTTGGAGAAGCCCAAAGCGGTCATGTCTCAGGCATAGGTTACGAATTATACTGTAAGGAGATAGATCGTGCCGTCAAGAAATTACAAGGAAATAAATCCAATGAGAAGAAAACTGAGGTGAATATAGAGATCGGAATCAATGGAAGGATTCCAAAAAGCTATATCATGGATGAGAGCATGAGGCTTCAGGCATATAAGAAGATAGCAGGCATAGATTCATCAGAGAAAGCGAAGGATCTGATAGATGAACTTACGGATAGATTCGGCGAAATGCCTATGATGACTATAAATCTTATAAACACAGCTGAAATTAAATCAATTGCAGAAAAACTCGGAATTTCTAGAATAAGTAAGAAAATGAACATGGTGGACATGGAGCTTTCTAGCAATAAGACAATTGATCCTTATTCACTTATCATCGCAAAAGAGAATTATAAGGATAGACTGATCATCAAAAGTGGAGATACTACTGTGTTAAGACTCTATGTCGAACAGGGAAGAAGCGTTCAAAATGTTCTGTCTCTGCTAAGATCGCTCAAACAAGTTGATATTTAGTAACCCATTATATATAATCACGTAGTTGGTTTATTTGGGGCAATAGATATGAATTCAGAAATTACAAAGCAGAAAAAAACTGAAAGTCACGGAAAGAAAATGGTAAAAGGTGTAGCTATAATGTCAATTGCAGGCATTATCAGCAAATTCCTTGGTGCAATTTTTCGCATACCTCTTGCAAATTGGATCGGTGCAAAGGGTATGTCGTACTACAGTGCGGCGTATTCAATATATTCTTTTTTCCTATTTATATCTATGGCAGGGCTTCCGGTAGCGATTTCAAGGATGATCTCTGAAAGAAATGCAATTGGGGACGAGAGAAATTTAAAGAGGGTATTCAAGGTCTCTCTCATTCTAATGGTATCTCTCGGCACGATATCCGCTACCATATTATTGATTTCTGCAAAGACTATATCTCAAAAAATAGCAAACCCAGGAGCATATCTATCGATGATCGCTCTGGTCCCAGTGCTTGTTTTTGCACCGCTTGGTGCTTCGCTCAGAGGATATTTTCAGGGAAGACAGAACATGCTCCCAACAGGCTTATCAGAGATACTTGAGCAGTTTTTCAGAGTGGTGGTCGGACTTTTCCTCGCATATTACTTCCTGAATAAATCCCTTGTAAAAGCGTCAGCAGGGGCGACATTCGGAGCTTCGGTCGGCTCATTTGCAGCAATGATTCTAATGGTTACGATTTACATAAAATCAAAGAATAGAGATGAAAATCCGGTTAATTATAAGTACGAAAAGGAATCAATCAGGTCAATTTTTAAGGAGCTTATATATATTTCGGTTCCTATAACAATTGGGTCATCAATACTACCTATCGTGTTCATGATTGATGCAGCGATGATAATGCCGAGACTTCAAGCTACGGGATGGAGTGTAGGAGAATCAAAGGTGCTCTACGGACTTCTCGGTGGATATTGCTACCCTATAACGGAGTTCCCACAGATATTTACAATAGCTGTTGCTGTCAGTATGGTTCCGGCTGTTGCTGAAGCAATAAAAAAGAATGACAGAATGAGTCTTGAATCAAATATAGATGTGGGGATGAAATCCCTGATGCTTATAAGCTTCCCATGCATGGTTGGACTTTTCGTGATGGCTCATCCGGTATTGGACCTTCTTTACCCGGCTAGACCTCGTGAGATAGACTTAGCTGCACCAATACTTCAAATACTTGCTGTCGGAATGATAGCGTTTTCGATGCTTAGAGCATTTTCAAGCATGCTTCAGGGAGCAGGAAAGCAGCTTATACCGGTGAGAAATCTTGCAATAGGCGCAGCAACAAAGATTTCAATCACATATATACTTGTTGGAGTCAATTCAATCAATGTAAAAGGAGCGGCATTAGGTAATATTGCTGCATATTTTGTAACGGCACTTCTTAACTACATATCTGTTCGTAAATACATAGGTGTAAAAATAAATGCCAAGGAGATACTTATTAAACCTTTCGCAATCTCTATTTGCATGGGGATAATGACATTAGGGGTCTATAAAATACTTGGGCTATTGATAGAACCGGGTTCAATTTTGACGATGATTTCGATTATTTTTGCCGCTTTTTCATACTTTATTCTGGTATTTGTAACAGGATATATTTCAAAAGCAGATATGGAATTCATACCATATGGCGATAAATTATACAGAATTGCAAAAAAGATGCATCTGACAAGGTAAGAAAAGGGAAGCTCTGTATTGACAGTGTGCTGGGCAATTTGTATAATACTTGTACAGCTAATATTTCTGAGTAGGAGGAATGAGATGAATAAGGCAGAATTAGTAGGCAAGATTGCTGATAAGACAGGATTCAAGAAGAAGGATGCAGAAGCAGCATTAGATGCTGTTTTGGAATCAATTGAAGAATCGTTGGTTAAAGGCGATACAGTAAGACTTATTGGATTTGGAACTTTTGAGACGAGAGAACGTAAGGCGCGTAAGGGTAGAAACCCTCAGAAGCCTAATACGGTTATAGATATTCCTGCATCAAAGGCACCTGTTTTTAAGGCAGGAAAGTCATTAAAGGATGCTGTGAACAAATAACTTGCTCATCAGATGCGGGAGGTAATGGCCTCCCGTTTTTTATCATAAGATTAATATTTAATTGTAGAAGATATGATATGAGAATAGACAAGTTTCTTAAAAATTCAAGATTGATTAAAAGAAGGACAGTTGCAAAGGATGCGTGTGACAACGGAAGAATCACATTAAATGGTAAAATCGCAAAACCAGGTTCAGAAGTTAATGAAGGAGACAAAATTGTTATAACATTCGGTTCAAGCAGAATGGAATTAATTGTTAATAAAATAATTGAATCACCGCGTAAAGAAGATGCTGAAAAAATGTATGAAATTATAGGATAATAGATGAAAAAATTCTCGAAATTATTTTAGTATATTAAAAAAATAAACTAATAAAATTATCTACACAAAACATTAGATATAAAAGAATTTATGTTTGGAGGTAGATTATGATTAAAAGAGGAGAAAAAGATTCTATAATAATTATTAGTGGCAACACATTTGCGAGAATTAAATTTAATGATATTGAAATGATAGAGCAAATAGGTCGCAAGATTAAGCTCTGTACAGAGAGTGAGGAATACATTTTTTATGACAAGATGAATGATATTGCATCAGTATTAATAGGTTCTACATTTTATAGAGCAATGAAAAGCCTAATCGTTAACTTTGATAAAATGGTGAACATAAGAGACGGTGTATTATTATTTGAATCTGGGAGAAAATTCGCAATAGGAAGAAATAATTATTTAATTCTAAAGAGAAGTTTCAAAAATTATCTTATGAAATATCCGCCACATAGCGACTGTGAAACATTTGGCAAGCACTATATTCCACAGGCGTCAGAAGAAAACATGTTAGACAACACTGGAGACAAAGATAGTGATGAAAAAAATCAATAGAATTTAAGAAAGAAAAAAGCAAAAAAGTAATTGACAAGGGGAACAAAAGGGGCTATACTATATAAGCTGCCACTAAGGCAGGGAGCTTCTAGTGTTCCCTAAATAAGTGGTAGAGAACCATGAAAACAACATAGTATAGAACCTAGTCAATGAAAATGAAGAGAGATCTTCAAAGGAATTGATTAAGACAAAGGAATCATAATTGGTAAAAGCTGATTGTGGTTTCACGTACAATTCACAATAGTTCAAGAGAACGTAAGTCAAAATTCGTTCTGAGAAGAGAGAAACGAGCGAAAAGCTCGAAGAGATTAAATTAAGAGTTTGATCCTGGCTCAGGATGAACGCTGGCGGCGTGCCTAATACATGCAAGTCGAGCGAGAAGTTACAGTCCCAAATCTTCGGAAGCGGGACAGTAATGGAAAGCGGCGGACGGGTGAGTAACGC
>CABTXQ010000038.1 GCA_902488835.1 uncultured Ileibacterium sp. | reverse complement strand
TTTTCTCAAGCATTTTTATAGTCTTATCTATCTCATCAATAGCTTCATTAAACTTTTTACTTGCAAGTTTATAATTTTTACCGAATTTGTGCTTAAACTCATTTAGGTCATTTTCAAAATTTGTTATGTCAATATTCTGAGTTTTAAGTGTCTCAAGCTCCTTCCTATATTCAAGTGCCTTGGTTGACGCATTTCTCAGAATTGAAATAAGTGGGATGAAGAATTGGGGCCTTATTACATACATCTTAGGATACCTGTATGAAACATCGGCAATTCCCTCGTTATAAAAGTCATTATCCTCTTCAAGGAGTGATACGAGAACCGCATACTCACAATCTTTCTTATTTCTATCGTCGTTAAGTTTTTTGAAAAACTCCTCGTTCTTATGCTTCTTTGAACTTTCTGTGTCCTCCATCTGATTCTTCATTTCAAACATAATTGACAATATTTCATTGCCTTCTTCATCAAGTTCACGAAAGATATAGTCACCCTTTGTGCCACCGACGACCTTATTATCCTTTTCAAAATAAGCGTTCGGAAAAGCTGTTGCTCTTAATTTATTAAACTGTATCTCGCAATGTTGTTCAAGAGTCTCTCCGACCATTTTGGTTGACTGTCTAAGCTTAAGGTCCTTATATCTTTCAACCTCTTCTTCCTTATCCCTCAGTCTTCTCTCATAGTCAGATTTAATCGACTTTATCTCGTTATCGGTCTTTGCCTCTCTTATCTTAAGCTCACTTTCAAATTGATTAATCCGCTGATTAAGTGAGTTGATGGTTTCTTCTTTCTTATTCAGTTCAATGATATTATTTTCTCGAATACGAGCAAGTTCAATCTGGTTATCCTTCTCAATTTCAGCTTTGGTCAGTTGAACGGCAGATTCCTTCTCCTTATTATATAAGAGAACTCTTTCATTAAGCTCCTTGTTAAAAAGATCATCTCTTACCTGCCTTGCTATATCCGCATAGCTGTTTTCATCAACTGTGAACACAGTCCCGCAATTTGGGCATTTTATTTCATTCATAACTCAGTCCTCCCCATATAAATCTTTAGCTATCTTGACTATGCGACTTGTACCGAGGCGCGATGCTCCTGACTCTATAAGCTCTTTAGCCTCTTCAAGACTCCTTATTCCTCCCGAAGCCTTTATCTTTAAGCCTGCTCCTATATTTTCCTTTATTAACAGCACATCATCCACAATCGCTCCTCCACCACCAAACCCTGTTGATGTTTTAATATAATCAGCCCCTGATTGTGAGACCAATCTTGAAACAGTAACCTTTTCATCTGTTGAAAGCATCGATGTCTCAATTATAATCTTAAGTATATTACCTTTTGTTACCTCTCTAACTTGTTCAATTTCTCTAAGCACATAATATGTATTACCTGATTTAAGCTCCCCAATATTGATAACCATATCAATCTCATCTGCTCCATCATTCAAAGCATTTTTCGCCTGATAGACCTTTGTTTCGGTTGTTTCGTTGCCATGCGGAAATCCAACAACGGTTGTTATAGGAATTTTACCGGATGAATATTTGACTGCTCTTCCAACATAAGCCGGAGGAATGCATATAGACGCGACCTTGTATTCGATTCCCTCATCTATAAGTATCTTTATTTCATCCCATGTAGCATCCGGGCGTAAAAGTGTATGATCGCATTTTGAAAGAATTTCTTCTATTCGCATAATTACCTCTTTTCAGTTAATAAAGCCTCTATATGTAAGGAAAGTAATGACAAAAAGTATGAGTCCTATGAGCAGAATGATTCTAAATATAAATTCACCTGCCGTTCCTGTCCTTATGCTCATAAGGTTAAATCGTCTCCTTGACAAAGGCCATATAAGCATAACTCCCTTTGGATTTAAGGCATCAAGCAATATATGTGAAATCATGCCGAAAAAAAGTCCTATAAATATGAGCATGTAAATATGCTTGTTCGCCTCAATTGGCAAAATGCTTATCAGATAAACGAGTAGCAAACTTATTATTCCGGAGCCAAGAAAAGTGTGTGTAAATCCCCTATGAGAGGCAAAGATCCTGACAAATTTGCTGGTTATTCCTGTCGCGATATTTTTATTACTTACCTTTGAGCCCTTCTTATCTATATCCGGTATGATGCTTCCTGCAGCTGATGCTGCCAATACTATCAATGTGTCTTTTGGTTCTGTATTCATGCCCATTGCTGCAATTATACCTATATACCCGGAGGCAATAATATGCGTTGATGACTTCATGGCTAAAAAGGAATTATTGATGCATTGATATCATCATCTGCAACTATAAAGGCTATACTCCCCTGTGAGCCATCCCTTGGTCTCGTTATACTTCCGGGATTTAGTAGAATTATGCCCTTAACCTCCTCATATACCGGTATGTGGGTATGACCGAAGCAGACACATTTCGCGTCATATAATTTGGCTAGCCTGATAAGTTCATCATAACTATCCTCTGCCACATTTTCATTATGTCCATGTGTTACAAGGATTGTTCCAGCCGGTGTATCAATGAGTTCAATATCTCCATTTGTATTTCCGTCGCAATTACCTGAAACGGCAATAGTCTTACGATTACAGAGCTTAGACATGGTAATAGCATCTTTCTTATAATCTCCACAGTGTATTATCAAATCTATATCTATTCCCTGTCCGAGCCTGTCATACATCATAACAGCCTTCTCCAGTTCTCCATGTGTATCACTTATAACCATTATATTCATATAAATCCATCCCTATAAACAATCAACTAAATAAATCTAACTAAAAAATATTTCTCCTATAGAATCCGCACCACCCACAAGAATAAAGGCACCTACAGTTATCAAAAAAATCTTTAAGTTCTCTATAATCTTACGACTCATTTTACCCATCTCCTCTCAACTAATCAAATACAATCTTTATTTCAATGAGAGATTATCACAGTGCCTAGCCTTGATAGTTCAAATTTTTGTACTAAATGTGTTATAATTAAAAAAATTTTAATTATGGGTAAATAAAATTATGACTAACACTTTAACTAACAAGGACAGGCTTTTGCTCATCTATAAGATTCTAAGAGAAACTGATGTTAACACCGCTATGACAAGGGATGATATTATATCTGAACTTCTCGATGTCTATAATTTATCAGCAGCGAAAGGATCAGTTACGGATGACCTTAAAGCTTTACATCAAGCCGGACTCATAATGGCTAAATATCCCGGTAAACAGCTGGGTAGAGGAGTATATGGAAGCTTTGAGAATAACTATTTCAAGGCCTGGGAAATAAAAATACTGATAGATTCAATATCTCAAGAAAGCTTTCTTGAATACGATGATGTTTTGACTATCACAAGAACACTTATGAATATGACAAGCCGTAATGAGCGTGATACGGCCGAGGCCAACCTATCCCCTATCGAAGAGAAGTATTCACATAATGATATCTTTCGTAATAATTTAATAAATATTCTCAATGCAATATATAAAAGAAAGAAAATAAGATTTCATTATTCTAAACTCGATGAATTCAAGCGTAGAAAAAAGGATAAGAAGCCTCCGAGATTAATGAGTCCTTACAGCGTAAAAATCAGTGATAAATTCCTTTATCTCATCGGATACACAGAAGATTCATCAGGTAATTCCAACATGAGAACGTATAGAATAGATCATATGCAAGATATCGTTATATTAAAGGAAGACCGGATATCGCCATCAAATACCCCTATGGGAGATTTAACCGAGCAGATAAAAAATTTCCACAAAAATAATACCAATAACTTCCTTGGTGAGAAAACTGTCCTAGTAAAGGTAAAGATCAACAAGGAAAGCGGTGTCGATGCAAACCTTCTCTATGATAAAATGGGAATTGCGAATGTAAATCCTGTGCCTGGCGAGCCTGGAAGTTTTACAATAATAAGTCAAGATAATGATGGCTTATATTACAATCTACTTAGCCTAGGAGAAGCAATTATCGTAACAGGCGGTTCTCTTGGAGTACTTGAGAAATACAAAGAGCATCTTACTGCTATGATAAGTCACTATGATTTGGAGAAAACATGTCACTGATAAATTTACGAGAAAATTATAAGACAGTTGGAGAAATATTTATCAAGGATGTACAATCCCTTAAGCCCTTTCCTGAGAGGCTTGAATACTCATGCCCTGCGAGAGGTACTTGGACTATTGCTCACACTTCTATGCTTCTTCCTGAATCTCATCAGATTTTTATAGGCGCATCAGCCTGTCTAAGGGGAGTTGTATTGAGTGCTGGAGAATACGAAGGCCTTGACCGATTTTCAATGCTCCTGATCGACGAAGAAGATATCATTTTCGGTAATATGGAAAAAATAATCATAGATGGTATATCTGATATAATAAATAATCTTCCATATAAGCCACGTGCAGTTCTTGGCTTTTGCAGCTGCATACATCATTTTATTTTGACAGACTTTAGCTATGTGTACGAGAACTTGAATAGAATTTTTCCTGACATAGATTTTTTGAACTGCAGCATGCATCCTACTATGAGAAAAAACACTCCTAATGTTGAAGAACATCTTATTTCGAGTCTTTATTCTCCTCTTGAAAAAAGGATTTTTGCTAAGAAAAAACAGGTTAACCTAATAGGTGGCAATCTACCTATTGACCCATTGTCTGATCACATAAAGCTCTTATCAGAAAATGGTATTGAAATAAAGGATCTTGCAAGATGTAATCGTTACGAGGAATATATTGATATGGGCGAAAGTTCTCTTAATATTTATTCGCTTCCAAATGCTAACTATGCTTGTAAAAATCTTAATGAGAAACTAAATCAGGATTATATATACCTTCCTTATTCGTGGGAATACGACGATATAGAATCGGGACTTAATCGAATATCTGAATATTTTGAACTGCCAAAAGTGGATGTTATTAATTTAAGAAAGAACGCTGATGCTGCCTTAAAAAAAGCTCGTTCAGTTATAGGAGAATCCCCAATTTCTATAGATTTCTCCGCTACTCCTATGTATCTAGGACTTGCAAAATTGTTAGTTGAACATAAGTTTAACGTGGTAGCCCTTTATGGCGATGTAATAATAAATGATGAAAAAGAAACATTAGATTGGCTTAGGGAAAATGCTCCTGGGCTCAAACTTATACCAACCAAGGATTTTCACGCTCGTTTTAATAAAAGTTCTGAAAGCCCTATCTTCAAAAAAAAGCACCTTGCGATAGGTCAAAAAGCTGCTTATTTCAGCGGCACTGATTACTTTGTCAACATGATTGAGAATAACGCATCCTATGGGTTCTATTCCATTGAAAAGCTTTCTAATCTTATGATTGATGCATTTTTTAACAAAAAAGACAGAAGAAAAATTATACAGGTAAAGGGTTTGGGGTGCTCGGCATGAAGAATGTAAGGCGTGTTTTATCAACATACAGCGCAGATTTGTTCGGTATAAATTCTGCCCTATACGAGCTTGGAGGTCTTATCGTTATGCACGATGCCTCGGGTTGCAATTCAACATATAACACACATGATGAGCCAAGATGGTACGATATAAAGAGCATGATATACATTTCAGCATTAACTGAAAAAGACGTAATCCTCGGGAATGAAAATAAATTAATATCTGATATTATAAGCTGCGTAAACGAGCTTCCTATTGAAGGAAAACCCAAGTTTATAGTGATATCTCAATCAATACTCCCACATTTTATAAATACGGATATGGATTATATTGCATCTATGGTTGAGAAAAATCTAGGCATAAGAACCTTCGCTTTTTCTACAAATGGCATAGATTCATACGTCTTAGGTGCAAATTCTGCCTTTGATATGCTCGCCCATAACTTTGTAAGCTCTAGAAACGAAGTAAGAGCATCTTCAAGTGAAGGTAAGATAAAGCTTAACCTTCTAGGTCTAACCCCACTTGATTTTTCTACTGTAGGAAATGTGGAGTCCCTTAAAGAAATCTTCTCAAGGGGAGAACTTTCTATAAATTCATCAATAGCTATGGGTAATTCTCTTGATGATATAAGGCGTGCTGGAAATTCTCATGTAAATCTCGTATTGTCTTCTACCGGAATCGATGCTGCTCTAACCTTAAATAAAAAATTTGGAACACCATTTATAATAGGTCTTCCAACATGTAAAGAAAATTATGAGCTGATTATAAGAATGCTCAAAGAATCTGTGATTGATAAAAAATCCAGGATGCTTCTGGATGACGGCCCTAAAATAATTGACCCAGAGAGTTTTTCGCCTGATAACAAGGTTGAAAATATTCTTACAAATGGCGGTGTCATGATAGTGGGAGAGCCGGTGTTTGCATCATCGTTAAGATTTAATTTGAAATCACTTGGATATGAGGATGTAAAAATCCTATGCCCTACAGAATACGACTGTGGACTTCTAAAACCTAGTGATTTAAAGATATCTGATGAGAAAAAATTTGAGGACGTCCTAAATGCTGCTGACGTAATAATTGCAGATCCGATTTATAAGAGAGTTCTTACCAAAGATAACAATGCAAAAATTCCTTTCGTCAATTTCCCGCATGAAGCCTTCTCAGGTAGAATGTACAGGTCGTACATACCGGTATTTTGCAGGGATGACGACGGCCTGAACAAACTTATAGAAGATCAGATAACCAGTCCACTAGAAATTGTATATAATGATATGATGATTAATCCTTTTTAGATAGCCATATTGAAGCCTCAACCGCTTGGTGCCAGCCTTTCAAATGTTTTTCTCTACTCTCCTTACTCATATTAGGAGTGAAGACCCTTTCTATCTCGTTATTTTCTATTATATCTTCCATGCTGTCAAAATATCCTGTGGCAAGGCCGGCAAGATACGCTGCACCAAGTGATGTCGACTCTGTTTGCCTATGTCTTATTATAGACATATCTGAAATATCTGCCTGAAACTGCATTAGAAAATTATTTTCTGAAGCCCCTCCATCAACATTCAGTTCTTTAATTGATATTCCAAGGTCTAGGGACATGGAAGAAATTAAATCCTCATTCTGATATGCCAAGCTTTCAAGGGTCGCCCTAGTTATATGATTTTTTGTCGTTCCTCTTGTAATTCCGAATATCGCTCCCCTTGCATCTGCTTCCCAATATGGTGCTCCAAGACCTGCAAATGCCGGAACAACATATACCCCGTCACATGAATCTATTGACATAGCCATGTCTTCAGACTCAGAGGAAGTCTTCATGAACTCAAGTCCATCACGAAGCCACTGAACTGCAGCGCCTGAAACGAATACAGATCCCTCCAGTGCATAATAAATCTTGCCGTTTATTCCCCAAGCTATTGTAGTTAAGAGACCGTTGGAAGAAAGGAATGGTTTCTCTCCTGTGTTTATCAAAAGAAAATTACCGGTCCCAAATGTGCTCTTGCACTGTCCTGATTCAAAGCAGGTCTCGCCAAAAAGTGCCGCCTGCTGGTCTCCTGCCATCCCTGCTATTGGAATCTCTCCACCAAATATTTCCTTTACACTATTTCCTACAATGCCTGAGCTCTCAACCGGTGTCGGAAGCATTGACCTAGGTATTTCTATAAGATCAAGGATTTCATCATCCCAATCTATCGTATTGATGTTGAACATCATTGTTCTTGCAGCATTTGAATAATCCGTTACATGGACCTTTCCCCCTGTCATTTTCCATATAAGCCAGGTTTCAACAGTACCGAAAAGTAGCTCTCCTTTTTCGGCACGCTCTCTTGCCCCATCAACGTTATCGAGAACCCACTTCAATTTTGTCGCACTGAAATAAGCATCGATTATAAGTCCGGTTTTTTCACGTATCATATCAGAGTAGCCATTAGCTATTAGTTCATCTGCATATTCAGCAGTTCGTCTACATTGCCACACTATTGCATTGTAAATCGGTTCCCCCGTATTCTTATCCCAGACAATTGTCGTTTCACGCTGATTCGTAATACCTATACCAGCTATATTCTTAAATGACAAATTCTCCCTTAGAAGAGCATCACTTGCAACCGCAATCTGCTTTGCCCATATTTCCATAGCATCTTGCTCCACCCAACCAGGTTTTGGGAAAATCTGCTCAAACTCAGACTGTGCAATGCTAATAGGGTTCCCACTCTTATCGTATATAAGACACCTGACGCTTGTTGTTCCCTCATCAAGTGCCATAATATATTGTTTTTCACTAAACCTGCTCATATCAAATCCCCTTTTATACAAAAAGTGCCATTATCTTATTACTTATGTCAATTCCTTCTTTTGTAAGCCTTATACCTGAAGAATCCATTTTTACATGACCCGAAAGTATAAATCCTGAAAGTTCATTAACTGAATCCTTGTAAACCTCCTCAAATTCTTCTCTCGAATGAATACCGATTTCCTTATAGGTTATTCCCTCACTCCTCCTTAATCCGGTAAAAATAGCTTCGCTCTGATCGTCACTATATGTGTTTAAGATTTCCTCTTCAAAAGGTTCAACTTCCATTTCCAGTGCATGCTTATACTGTCTATAGCTTGAATGATTTCTCGTCCTCTTATTTCCGGAATGCTTGGCTGAAACAAAATCAGGCGAAAAAAAATATGAACTTGCACCGAGCCCGAACCCCATATAGCTACTCATGTTCCAATATTTTGAATTATGCCTTGATCTGTATGATATGCCGTTTTCTTCTTCATCTTTTAAAAAATTTGAAATTTCATATTGATTATATCCTGATGAATTTAATATATCACAACCTCTGTGATACATTATTCTGTCTACTTCGTCAGGTACTTCCTTTAATTTACCGGATTCAAATTCATTAAAAAATTTCGTACCCTCTTCAAGCTGCAAACTGTAAAAAGAGATGTGTTCAGGGGCAATCCTTATTGCGTTCTCTATATCACTAATTACATCATCTACTGAAGAATTTGGAATTGAAAACATCAGGTCGATGCTTATATTGTCAAAACCTGCCTTTCTTGCATGATTGAATTCCTTTACCGCCCTCTTTGATGAGTGAATCCTTCCCAGAACCTTTAGAATGTCGTCATTAAAGCTCTGAATTCCCATTGAAAGGCGATTGATATTAAGCGAATGATAGTCTTTAAGCTTTGCATAATCAAGTGTTTCCGGGTTTGCCTCAAGCGTAATCTCAGGGTTTTTATCAATATAATAATTGGAATATATGCACCTCATAATTCTATCGATTTGAAAAGGAGATAATAGCGATGGCGTCCCTCCTCCGAAGTAAATACTATCGAAAATACTATCTTTAGACGATAAACTCCTTATTTTGAGTTCTTTTATAAGATATTCAACATATGTATCTATTTCTTCTGAACCCATACAATCTGAAATCGGTCTTGATAAAAACCCGCAATAATTGCATTTGCTTACACAGTATGGAATATGTATGTATATCCCTGATTTTTTACTCGTCATCGCTGAATTTGAGAACCTCCGTGAAAGCTTCTTGTGGAACTTCAACAGTCCCAAATTGACGCATCCTCTTTTTACCTTCTTTTTGCTTCTCAAGTAGCTTCTTCTTTCTTGATATATCTCCTCCGTAACACTTCGCAATAACGTCTTTTCTGTATGCTCTTACTGTTTCACGTGCTATTATCTTATTACCTATCGCAGCCTGTATTGGTACTTCAAATTGATGCATCGGAATAATTTTCTTAAGCTTTGCACACATATTTCTACCTTTTGCATATGCACTCTCTTCAGGTACAATTGTACTGAATGCATCAACCATTTGCTTATTTAGGAGAATATCAAGTTTAACAAGTTTTCCTTTCTTATACTTAAGGAACTCGTAATCAAGTGATGCGTATCCCTTTGTCTGAGACTTTAACGCATCAAAGAAATCATATATTACCTCATTTAAAGGCATCTCGTAGTGAATTTGCACTCTATTCTCAGTCAAATACTCCATTTTCACCATGAGTCCACGTCTCTTCTGGCATAGAGTCATTATCGCTCCCACATATTCTTTAGGTGTCATAATATCAGCAAGAACAATTGGCTCTTCAATACTCTCAATTTCCGCCGGATCAGGAAGGTTTGACGGATTCTGAACCATCACTTCGTTTCCATTCTTCAATATTACTTTATATATTACACTCGGTAGTGTCGTTATTATATCGAGTCCAAATTCACGTTCAAGGCGCTCAACTATTACATCCATATGTAATAGTCCAAGAAATCCACATCTGTAACCAAATCCAAGTGCTGTTGAGTTCTCTGATTCAAAGTTAAATGCAGCATCGTTAACCTGAAGCTTTTCCAGTGCTTCTTTTACATTCTCATATTTTTCACCTTCTGCAGGATATATTCCGCAAAATACCATGGAATTGGCCTTTTTATATCCCTTAAGCGGTGCATCAGCTCTTCTATCATGATGTGTCACAGTATCACCTACTCGCGCATCTCTAACCTGCTTGATACTTGCACATATATATCCTACCTCACCTGCAATAAGCTCCTTTGAAGGATTCATTTCAGGTGTACAATAACCGACTTCAGTTACCTCATATCTTTTCCCGGTATTCATGAGCTCGATAATGTCGTTTTTCTTGACTCTTCCATCAAATATCCTTGTGTATATTACAACGCCCTTATAGCTATCGTATTTCGAGTCAAATATAAGAGCCTTAAGTTTCCCGTCAGGATCACCGGTAGGAGATGGAATCTTATGGATGAGATCTTCAAGCAATACATCAATTCCCATGCCGGTCTTTGCAGAAATGCATGGTGCGTCACTGGCATCAATACCTATTATCTCCTCTATTTCGTCCTTACATTCATCAGGTCTTGCACTGTCAAGATCCATCTTGTTGAGAACCGGCATTATTTCAAGATCCTCATCAAGTGCAAGATAGACATTTCCAAGTGTCTGTGCTTCAACTCCTTGAGTTGCATCTACTACTAGAACCGCACCATCACAAGCTGCAAGGCTTCTTGAAACTTCATAGTTGAAGT
>CABTXQ010000037.1 GCA_902488835.1 uncultured Ileibacterium sp. | reverse complement strand
CCGAAAGACTTGGCAAAAGAATCCAAATTGTTGGGGATGACCTTTTCGTAACAAATCCAAAGAGATTTGCAAAAGGAATCGAGCTCGGATGTGCCAATGCTATTTTAATCAAGCTGAACCAGATAGGTACTATAACTGAAACTATGGAAACAATTGAACTCGCAAAGAAAAATGGATATAACACAATCGTTTCACATAGATCAGGGGAGACTGAAGACACGACAATAGCAGACTTGGTAGTTGGACTAAATGCGCATCAAATTAAAACTGGAGCTCCTGCGAGGACAGACAGAGTAGCTAAATATAACCAGCTTCTCAGAATTGAGGAAAAACTGGATAAAAGTGCTAAGTATCCTGGCAAGGAGATATTCAAATAGTGAATATAATAAGAGCCAAACATTCGGGATTCTGCTTTGGAGTGCAAAATGCAATAGATAAAACAGAAGAGGCGATTAGAAACAATGACCGCAGGCAAATTTTTACCTGCGGTCAGTTGATACATAATAAAGATGTGACGGATTCTCTGAAAGAAAGAGGCGTTCTGATCATTGATGATATTAATCAGGCAAAAAAAGGCGATATATTAATTGTGAGATCGCATGGAGAGTCTAAAGAATTCTATGATCAGGCATCAGAGATTGGAGTTGAACTAATAGATGCAACCTGTGTTTTCGTATCAAAAATTCATGAAATTGTATATGAAGCATATAAAGTTGGAAGGACTATAATAATTATTGGAAACAGGGACCACCCTGAAGTCAAGGCGACAAATGGATGGTGCAATTATAGAGCACATATAATTGAGAAAAAAAGCGATGCTTATGAACTGATAAAAAAATTTAAAACACTAGATATTTCACATCCATTAATAGTATGTCAAACCACAATTAGAAGAGAACTACTTAGCGAGATTGTAAATATATTCAAAGAAAATAAAATTGAATTCGAAGTTAAGAATACAATATGCAATGCAACAAGGTTCCGTCAGGAGAGCTGTATTGAATTAGCGAAAAAAGTTGATGCGATGATAGTAATTGGCGATTTAAACAGTTCAAATTCACGAAAATTATATGAAATTGCAGAAAAAAACTGCAAAAATTCGTATTTCATACAAGGTATTTCGGATTTAACCTTGCAAGACTTTAAAAAGTATAATAATATAGGCGTAACTGCGGGTGCATCCACACCCGAAGTAACTATTAAGGAGGTTATTTCCAGGATGAACGAAGAAATCAACAAGATCGAAGAACAGGATGAAGGAATGTCAATGGCGGACTTTATGGAAGAAATAGATAAGTCCCTAAGACTTCCAAGAACAGGGGATATTATCACGGGAACAATTCATGAGGTGCGTGATGATGTCATAATTGTCAATATGGGAGTCAAGAAAGATGGTATTCTTCCTAAGAGTGAGGTAGCACTTGAAGAAGGACAGGAGCTTAAGGACCTTTTCCATGAGGGGGAAGAGATTGAAGCTAAAGTTATGAAGTCCGATGACGGAGACGGAGGAATACTTCTGTCAAAGAAAAAACTCGAGATGAATGAGAATTGGAAAGAGCTTAATGACGCACTCGAGAACAAAACAACTATCAATGTAAAGCTTGCCAGAGCGGTAAACAAAGGAGTTATTGCAGAATACAAGGAAGTATCCGGATTCATTCCAATGTCACTTCTATCTGACAGGTATGTAGAGAAGGCAGATGAGTTCATCGGCAAAAATGTTGATGTCAAAGTCATCAAAATTGATAACAGAAGAAATAGAGCTGTTTTTTCAAGAAAACAAGTGCTTATGGATGAAAAGCGTAAGCAGGTAGCCGAGATTTGGGCAAATCTGAACATTGGGGATATTGTTGAAGGTAAGGTAATGAGATTTACTGACTATGGCGCCTTTGTAGATATCGGTGGAGTTGATGGACTTCTTCACATTAGCGAAATTTCATGGGGCAAACTAAAACACCCACAAGAAGTATTAAGCCTTGGAGATATAATCAATGTTAAAATACTTGATCTCAACGAACAGAAAGGCAAGATCAGTTTGGGACTTAAGCAGACCACACCGGAACCTTGGTCGCTCGTTGGAACTAAATACAATGTTGGAGATATCGTTGAGGGAAAGGTAGTTCAAATCAAGGATTACGGAGCATTTGTAGAGCTTGAGGCAGGGCTTGACGGACTTGTACATATCAGCGAAATTGCAAATAAAAGAGTTGAGAATGTTGCTGATGAACTTGCAATAGGCAAGACGATAAAAGCAAAGATAATGGATATTGATTCAGAAAGAAAGAGAATAAGCCTTAGCATCAAAGAAGCAATGGATAAAAGTGCTGAAGAAACAGCAGTTGAAGCAGAAGAAAAGGCTGATGAGCCTAATAAAGAGGAAGAAGCTAAAGAACCTGAAAAAGTCGAGATAGCTGCAGAATAATAGAAGCATATTTTTAGGACGGCCATTTTAAGGTCGTTCTATTTTATTTAACAAAAAGGTGTGAATTGAGAACAAATATAGTGTTGGCATCGTCATCACAAAGGCGACTGGATATACTTAATAATAACGGGATTAATCCCATAATCTTGCCGACTTATGCAGATGAAAGCATTCCTAACGAAGCAAAAAATCCTGAAGAAGTTGTGCAAATTCTGTCAATGAGAAAGGCTGTAGCTTGTAAAAAAATTTTAATGCTAAGACAAGCCCTAATAATTGCAGCAGATACTGTTGTAGTTTCAAAAGAATGCGTTGATATCAAAAAATTTGGAATATTTGGGAAACCGACATCCATAGAAGAAGCAAGATTTATGATTAAATCCATTGAAGGCAGGTCGCATGAAGTGATTACGGGATGTGCAATTATAGCATTTGATTCTTCAGAACAAAAGGAACTCAATTTTTTTGAAAAAACGAAAGTTTATTGCAGGCATATGAGTGAAGATGAAATTGAGGAATACATAAGAACAGATGAGCCTTATGATAAGGCAGGGGCTTATGGGATACAGGGAATATTCAGTAAATATATTGAGAAAATAGACGGAGATTATAATAATGTAGTAGGATTACCTTATAATCGCATTTTAAAAGAAATAGATGAACATAGATTATCAAAATTTTTAAGATAGAAACGTAATTTCGGAGGAAGAAATGATTAAAATTATTGCTTTGGACCTCGATGGAACGACGGTGAAAAAAGATGGTAGTATAGGAGAATTGACTAAGAAAGCGATAAATTCATCTGTCAATAGAGGAATTGAAGTGTGCGTATGTACAGGAAGATCGTTAAATGCGATTCCAAAGTCAATTTATGAACTCGGTAATATTAGATATATAGCATCCTCAAATGGTGCAAGGATTACGGATATCATCAAGGATGAAACAATTTATCAGAATTTTCTTAATCCAAAAGCCGTAGAATTCATACTTAATCTGGCCGTTGAAGAAGCTCTCATGCTTGAGGTTTTTGTTGAAAATCAGGCATACATTGATGAAAAACTTTACCGGGATATAGAGAAGAACGGAAGTATGTACAGAAACCGGGAATATGTAATCAAATCAAGAAAACCTATAATAGACATAATAAAATTTGCTAAAGATAGAATAAATGAGATTGAAAATATTAATATATTCTTCTCAGATCTCAATAGGCTTGAGGAAATAAGACCAAAGGTAAATGAGGTAAGCCATGCTTTTATAACACAGTCTTTTCCTAATAATATTGAAGTGGGAGGAGAGAATACGAGCAAGAAAACCGCTTTGAACTTTCTTCTAGATAAATTTGGAGTTACATCAAAGGAGCTTATGTGTATCGGTGATGCTCTTAACGACCGTCCTATGATAGAGTTTGCCGGAATAGGAGTTGCTATGGGAAATGCATGGGATGAAGTTAAGGAAGTAGCTGATTATGTTACTGATGATAATAATAATGATGGTGTAGGAAAGGCGATTTATAAGTTTATCTTGGATAAAAAACCGGAGCAATAAACAAATTCAAACATTTTTAACTATATTATTTAAGCATTCATATCATTAAATGAATGCTTTTTTTATGCGTCATATATATAAATTCAAATTAGGAACTTTTCAACGCAAATATCGTCATATTAATTCATAATATATTGTTTATGTAAATTTAGAATATTATATTACATATTAGATAAAGAGAGGTAAGGGTATGAATTTTAGAGGAGAGATTGGCAAGGCGGGAGAAGACCTGGCTTATGAGTATCTTAAAAGTAAGGGTTATGAGATCATGTGGAGAAATTTTAGATGTAAATATGGAGAAATTGACATTGTTGCACGATTAAAAGGAGTTATAAGCTTTATTGAAGTTAAGACAAGGGCAGATGATTGTTACGGATATCCTGAGGAATCTTTGACGAAAAATAAAAAAAGACACATTAAAGATACAGCGAAATATTACATTATGAAAAATAATTTATCAGAAGACGAGTTCCAATTCGATGTAATAACCGTTGAACTTTCTCATATAAAAAACTGTATATAATGCAAAGGAGTATTGAATGATATCTAGAGTTCAAACTGCTATATACGAAGGTATTGAAGGTAAAAAAATATGGATCGAGGCAGATATAAGTAGAGGACTTCCTTCTTTTAACATAGTAGGACTTGCAGGGGCTTCCATAAAAGAAAGTCATGAAAGAGTCAAATCAGCCATAATAAATTCAGGGTTTGAATATCCTAGGGGAAGGCTAACGATAAATTTACTTCCTGCTTATATTAACAAGAGGGGGAGTCACATGGATCTTCCGATTGCAATTTCAATACTAGCGGCAGAAGGATTGATTAATGAAGAAAAACTTAATGAGCATTCAATATTGGGAGAATTGTCTCTTGGTGGTAGTGTGATGCCCATATGTGGAGCATTACCAATGGTTTATGGTATATCAAATATTTCAACTAATAAAATAATTGTTCCTTACAAAAACATTGATGAAGCAATGCTTACGAAAAAAGCTGAGATAATTCCTGTATCCTCTCTTAGACAGTGTGTTGATTATCTCAATGGATATATAAGCGATATTGATATTAGAAAATCCATACCAAATGTTTCATACAATAGAGATAAGATTAATAAAGATTGTGTAGACTTTTCTGAAGTTAACGGTCAGGTAAAAGCAAAACGAGCAGCATGTATTGCTGCATCAGGCGGGCACGGTATGATAATGATAGGACCTCCCGGATGCGGAAAGACAATGATAGCAAGACGAATACCGACAATTATGCCTGATATGGATATAGGGGAGATTATTGAAACAACAATGATTTACTCTGTGGCGGGAAAGCTTAATGAATCAGAACAGATGATTGACAAAAGACCTTTCAGAATGCCATACCAAAGAATAACGCAGGCAGGATTATTAGGGGGAGGACTGATCCCCAGGCCTGGTGAAATTTCACTTGCACATAATGGGATACTTTTTCTTGATGAGGTATGTGAGTTCAACCGAGACATACTTGAGAAAATTAGGATACCTATTGAAGAACATGAGGTAAGCTTGAATAGGGGAGGGAAAACATACAGATTTCCCGCCAATGTGATACCAATTGCTGCATCGAACCCGTGCCCATGTGGTTACCTAGGTGATTCAAAGCATAAATGTAAATGCACTCCTTTAGAGATAGAGAGATATAGGAAAAAGTTAAGCGGTCCAATTCTAGATAGAATAGATCTACAAATATACATGGAAAAGGTCAAATTCAAACAGATTGCGAGCAAAAAAGATGACTCTATAAGTACAAAGGAAATGCGTAATATCGTTATGGAAGCAAAAGATTTTGCAAGTATTAGGAATCAGAGAAAAGACAATGCATCACTTGATAACGATGAAATACTAAGTATTTGCAAATTAGGTAGGGAAGATTTGGAATTTCTAAATAAAGCATATGATTCTTTCGCATTAAGTCCAAGATCGGTGATTAAAGTTCTAAAGGTAGCTAGGACAATAGCTGACATTGGAAAGAGTAGAAGTGTAAAAACTGAACACATCTCAGAAGCATTGAACTATAGAGTTATAAGTGATTCGTACATAAAAAGGTGAAATTAGAATAGCAATATGGATAGATATAAATATAAGTTAGTTAATTTTGATAATAATGATTATCCTGAAAGTCTAAAAAAAATTGATAATCCACCTAAGAAATTATATTGTGCAGGTGATATTTCACTTTTAAAAAGTAAAATGGTGGCAGTTGTCGGATCAAGGAAGTTTACTTCATATGGTCGTGAAATTTCAGGACTTGTAAGTAGAGAACTTGCAAGAGTAGGAATAACCGTAGTTTCAGGAATGGCATATGGAATAGATGCATTTGCACACGAGGGAGCCATTAATGTGTCAGGAAAAACAGTTGCAGTTCTCGGAACGGGAATTAACAAGGTATATCCTGCGGCAAACAGAGGACTTATGGATAAGATATATGAAGAGGGACTGCTCATAAGTGAATTTGAGCCTGATTTTCCCGGTAAAAAATATACTTTTTCGTTAAGAAATAGAATAATAAGTGGCCTTTCTTCACATGTGATTATAGTTGAAGCAGGTATTAAAAGCGGTGCACTTATTACTGCAAATTATGCTCTTGAGCAGGGAAAAGAAATATATTCGGTTCCAGGTAATATTATGAATTATGCAAGTGCCGGCACCAACAAGCTTATATATGATGGAGCGACACCGCTTATAAATATAAAGGATTTGGTTAATGATATAGGTGTAGAATTTATAGAGAATAAAGATGAATTAAAAGGCCTAGGCGAAGATGAGAAAACCTTTGCATTAATGATTAAAGAAAATAGCGGAATAACCGCAGATGAAATATATGAAATGACAAATAAAAAAATGAGCAGCATTAATGCGATAATAACAATACTAGAGTTAAAGGGGGTAATTCGAACCTTTGGCGGACGCATATATTACGATGTATAATATGTAAAAACTTGCAAAATTGATAATTCTGTTTTATTATACGTGAATATGCTACACATCTAAATGTTAACGGGGGGTTAATTAATGGCGAAGAGCAATGCCGGGCAAACTAAAACAAAAAAAAGAAAGAAGACATTGATTATAGTTGAGTCACCGTCAAAAGGACGTGTAATATCAAAGTATCTTGGCTCGTCATACAAGGTGCTCGCTTCGGAAGGGCATGTAAGAGACTTACCAAAGAGCAGGCTTGGAGTTGAAATAGAAAATAATTTTGAACCAGAATATATCAATATAAGGGGCAAGGGAAACACGATAAAAACTTTGAAAAAAGAAGCCTCATCTGCAGGCAAGATCCTTTTGGCAACTGACCCGGATCGTGAGGGAGAGGCAATATCATGGCAGCTTGCATTCCTTCTTGGAATCGATCCCAGTTCTGACTGTAGAATAACATTTAATGAAATAAATAAAGATGCGGTTAAAGAGGCTATAAAGAATCCGAGACCTATTGATATAGGGCTTGTGGATTCTCAGCAGGCAAGGCGGATATTAGATAGACTTGTTGGATATCAGATTAGCCCACTTCTTTGGAAGAAGGTTAGACGTGGACTAAGTGCCGGTAGAGTTCAAAGTGCCGCACTGAAGATGATTTGTGATAGAGAGAATGAAATATCAGATTTTATTCCTGAGGAATATTGGAATATAAATGTTGATTTCCATGAGGGGTTTACCGCAAAACTTGTAAAAAAGAAAAATAAGACTATAAAAATTTCGAATGAAGAGACTGCTAATGCTGTTAAGTCGGAACTGAAAGAAAACGAGTATATAATTACCGATATTAAGAGTGCAGATAAGAAAAACAGACCATATGCACCTTATACGACAAGCACAATGCAGCAGGATGCTTCAATAAGGATAAATTTTTCCACAAAGAAGACAATGAACATCGCTCAACAGCTGTATGAGGGAATTAATATTAAAGGACTTGGGACACAGGGACTTATAACCTACCACAGGACTGACTCTGTAAGGATTTCAGATCAGGCGAGAGAGACAGCTAAGAAGTATATAATAGATAAGTTCGGGAATGAATATTCGGCAAACAACATATATAATAATAAGAACAAAGCTGCACAGGATGCTCATGAGGCAATAAGGCCTGTAGATATCAACATTTCGCCTAAAGAGATAAAGGATTCCCTTACAAGCGACCAGTTCAAGTTATACAATCTTGTGTGGAGCAGATATGTTTCGTCGCAAATGGCAGCTGCTATTTATGATACGAAGGCAATAAAGATAAAAAATGGAGAATATCAATTGACTGCTTCAGGATCTAAGGTCATATTCGATGGTTGGAGAAAGGTATATAAGAGCACTGGAAAGGATACGGACAATATACTTCCTAACTTACAAACAGGTACACAACTTGAACCTTTAAATGTCAATCTTGAACAAAAATTTACAACTCCGCCTCCAAGATATACTGAAGCATCCTTGGTAAAGGAGATGGAGGAAAAGAATATAGGTCGTCCTAGCACATATGCTTCCGTAATATCAACAATTACGGCAAGGAGATATGTCAAAAAAGAAAAAAAGAATTTAGTTCCGACGAAATTAGGTTTTGATGTAATTGTGATACTGTCTGAGTATTTCAGCGACATTGTAGACATAAAATTTACAGGAGAGATGGAGGATAATCTTGATAAGATTGAATTCAAAGAAATTCCATGGAAGGATGTAGTTTCAAATTTTTATTCAGGCTTTGAAAAGGAACTCGAGATAGCAAATAAAGAAGCAGAGAGAATAGAGCAAGAACCCGAACTTTCCGATGAGATATGTGAAAAATGCGGAAAGCCTATGGCAATAAAAGAGGGAAGATTTGGAAGATTTTTGGCATGTACAGGTTATCCCGAATGCAAGAATACAAAGCCAATAATAAAGAAAATCGGGGTCAAATGTCCTACATGCGGAAAAGATATTGTTGAAAAAAGATCAAGAAGAGGGAGACTTTTCTATGGCTGCATTGGGTATCCAGAATGTACTGTCTCATTCTGGGATGAGCCTACAAATGAAAAATGCCCTGTATGCGGATCACTACTTCTTATTAAAAAAGGAAATTCTCCAAAATTTAAATGTTCAAATGAGGATTGTAAATATACTAAAATAATTGATAAAGATGATAAATAGCGAGGAGAACTGATATGATACAATTTCATGCTACAACAATCTGTGCAGTGATGAGATCTCCAAAAGACATATGTATAGGCGGAGACGGACAGGTTACGATGGGCGAAACTGCCATTATGAAAAATGGTGCCAAAAAAGTAAAAAAAATATACAATGATAAGGTCCTCACAGGATTTGCCGGTTCTGTTGCTGATGCATTTTCACTTACTGATAAGTTTGAGAAAAAACTGCAGGAGCACGACGGAAATATCAAAAGAGCCGCTGTAGACTTGGCGCAGATATGGAGAAACGATAAGGCTGTCAGAAATCTTGAAGCACTTATGATTGTTGCTGATAAAGAAGAAATACTTGTTATCTCAGGCAATGGTGAAGTAATTTCTCCTGATAAGAATGTAATAGCCATAGGTTCAGGCGGCAATTACGCATATGCTGCTGCACAGGCTCTTTATGAGAATACTGAACTTGATGCGGAGACGATTGTTAGAAAGTCTCTTGAAATAGCTTCAAATATATGCGTGTACACTAATAACAACATATCGGTCGAGAAACTTGAGGCATAGCCCTTAAATATGGAGGATAAGATGTCTGATAACATTAAGAATATGACTCCCAAGGAGATTGTCGCAGAACTGGATAAATACATAATTGGTCAGGATGATGCAAAAAAATCCGTGGCAATTGCTCTTAGAAACAGATTCAGAAGAAATAAGCTAAGCGATGAGATGAGAGAAGAAATAACTCCCAAAAACATTCTCATGATGGGACCTACAGGTGTAGGAAAGACTGAGATAGCAAGAAGACTTGCCAAAATAATGGATGCACCATTCGTAAAAGTTGAGGCAACTAAATTTACGGAAGTTGGATATGTGGGAAGAGATGTTGATTCAATGGTAAGAGATCTTGCAGAGGCATCTATTAGATTGACAAAGCAGAAGAGAATAGATGAAAAACTTGATGCTGCTGATAAAATTGCAGAAGACTTAATCGTAAAGGCGATTATTCCGGGAAAGCAAAAGGAAAAGAAAAACACTGGCCCTTTTGACGCATTTATGAATTCAGGAGGATATAAGAGTCAGAAGCAGGAATACGAGGAGAAAAAAGCTAAAGAGCAGGCTAAAAATGAAAAAGAGAATCAGGACGTAATTCTTGCGAGAGAACAGGTCAGAAAAGATCTAATAGACGGTAAGCTTGAAAACGAATATATAGAAATCGAAGTTGAAGATTCTCCACGTTCAAACCAACTTGATATGCAAAATGAGGGAGTAAGCATAGCAATAGGAAATATATTTGGAGATATGATGCCTAAGCGCACAAAGAAGAGAAGAGTAAGCGTTAAGGATGCTAGAGAAATATTGAGAGAGCAGGAGGCACAGAATCTCATTGATATGGATGAGGTGATTGATGAGGCTCTAAGAAATGCTGAACAAAATGGAATAATATTTATAGATGAAATTGACAAAATAGCATCAGGGGGTACAGGAAATTCTGCTTCAGCAGATGTTTCAAGAGAGGGAGTTCAAAGAGACATACTGCCAATTGTTGAAGGAAGCGTTGTGAATACAAAGCACGGGCCAATCAAAACGGACCACATGCTTTTCATTGGTGCAGGAGCTTTTCATGTATCAAAGCCTTCAGATTTAATTCCTGAACTGCAGGGAAGATTTCCAATTAATGTAGAGCTAAAAAATCTAGATAAAGAGGACTTTAAGAAAATACTTACAGTTCCTGAGAATGCTGTAACAAAGCAACAGAAGGCACTCCTTGAGACAGAAGGAGCGAAAATTGACTTTACTGATGATGCCATAGACGAGATTGCAGGTATGGCTTATTTGATGAATCAGGAAACAGAGAATATAGGTGCAAGAAGGCTTTATACTATCCTCGAAATCCTTCTCGAGGATATAAGCTTTGAACTTCCAAATGAAAATATAAAAGAAGTGGTTATTGACAGTGAGAATGTAAGAGATAAATTCCGTGAAAAAATAAGAGAAGTTGATGTTGATAAATATATATTATAAAAATGATTGTATATAAATCTCTTTATGATAAAGCTGAAACAGAGCTGATTATAAATAAATCAAGATTTATAGCACGTATCACACCCGTCGAAGATTATGATGAAGCGAAATCATTTATATCTGAGGTCCAGTCCAAATATAAGGATGCAACACATAATGTGCCTGCACTTGTTTGCGGGTACAAGCAGGAAATTCAATGGGCAAGTGACGATGGAGAACCGAAAGGTACCTCAGGAGCTCCAATGTTGAATGTAATCTTGTCGGAAGGGATTACTAACGTTGCAATAGTTGTTACAAGATATTTTGGTGGAACCCTTCTAGGTACCGGAGGACTTGTACGTGCTTATTCAGAATCTGCAAGAAAAGGTATTGATGCTGCAGGAAAGGCACTTGTTAAAGAAAAGAAAATCCTTAAATACAGGATTGAATACCATCTTCTTGGCAAAATAATCAATTCATCTAAGAATGATATTTTTAGTGTTACATCAACAGAATATAGCGATAAAGTAGAACTGGAATTAATGACGGACAGTGATAAAACTAAAATTCTTGCAGAACTTATTAAAAATATATGCTCAGGAAGAGAATTACTCATTAACGAAAGAACTGAATTTGTCAAAGAAAGAATCTAAAAGAAAAATAAAATATTGACACAAAATATGATATGTGGTATTATCATCGTTGCAGTCGGAAACTGCCAGGGACGCATAGCTCAGCTGGGAGAGCACCTGCCTTACAAGCAGGGGGTCATAGGTTCGAGCCCTAT
>CABTXQ010000036.1 GCA_902488835.1 uncultured Ileibacterium sp. | reverse complement strand
TCAATCGCTAATGCGTTGGGTGCAGGTGTTGGTTACATGGTTGCGATGATAATGTTTGCAGGTATTCGTGAAGAAAAGCTTTGGGATGAGAGCGGCGTTCCCGCTGCATGGAAGGGAATTCCTCTTATTCTTGTAAGTGCAACGATTCTATCCCTGTCATTCATGGGATTTTCAGGACTGTTTTCGTAGAAGGGAGGAATAGTTGATGGGTAATATTGTAACACCGGTAATGCTGGTAGTAGTAGTCGGCATAATTGCATCTGTTCTTCTTGTAATTGCGTCAAAAGTTTTCTTCGTTAAGGTTGACGAAAGAGTTGCTGAAGTAAGATCAGCACTCCCTGGAGCTAACTGCGGTGCATGCGGATTTGCAGGATGTGATGACTATGCGGCAGCAGTAACGGAAGATGAAAGCGTTCCATGTACTAAATGCTCTGTAGGTGGAGAATCTGCTGCAGAAGCAATTTCAAAGATACTTGGAAGGGATGCCGGAGGAGCAGATAAACAGGTTGCATTCGTAAGATGTAATGGAGATAATGATGCTTCGAAGAAGACTCTTGAGTGGCAGGGCCTAATGAGCTGTGCAGCCGCAAAGACGTTCTATAACGGAGTGTCAGCTTGTACACATGGATGTATAGGCCTCGGAGATTGTGTAAATGTCTGTGAGTTCGATTCCATAGGAGTTGTGAATGGAGTTGCTAAAGTAAATCGTGATACATGCGTTGCTTGCGGTAAATGTATTAAGGAATGTCCGCAAGGACTTATCGCATTGCTCCCTTATAAGCAGGACGTTCATGTTGTATGTCAAAATACGGAAAAAGGCGGAGTTACTCGTAAACAGTGTTCAAATGGTTGTATCGGATGCGGTAAATGTGTCAAAGTATGCCGCAAAGAAGCAATTACTGTTGAAGATAATCTTGCAAGGATCGATCCTGATAAATGTATCAATTGCGGGCTCTGTGTAACAGTATGTCCTACAGGCGCAATCAACAGCTTTAATCCAAGACATGCTAAGATGGTAATCAATGCAAAGAAAAAGGCTGAAGCTGAGAAGAAAGCAAAACTTGAAGCAGCTAAAGCAGCTAAAGCTGAAAAAGAAGCAACAAAGGCTTAATTTCAATCACATAATATAATATAATAAAAGCCTAATCTGTATGAAATATACGGATTGGGCTTTTATAGTTTTTGAATAATAAGTAAATAAAATTGTGAGGTAACGATGGAGAATTATCTAGCATATTTCTTTATATATGGTGGATTAGGATGGATGCTTGAAGTAAGCTTTCAGGCTCTTAAGACAGGGAAATTTATCAATAGGGGATTCCTGAACGGTCCTATATGTCCTATATACGGACTTGGAGCATGTACAGTAATATTTTTTCTTTCCAGTATTGCAGATCAAAACAGGCTTGTGCTTTTCATCGGTTCAATAATCATAGCATCAGTAATAGAACTTATAACCGGAATATTGCTTGATAAGATATTCCACAAGCATTGGTGGGACTATTCAGATAGAAGATTGAATCTTGGAGGATATATTTGCCTTGAATTTTCAATAGCTTGGGGGTTCCTCTGCCTATTCCTCTATGATATTAACCATCCTATTGTAAAAAAACTGGCAAATATAATTCATCCACAAATAAAAACATATATTCTGGCGTTTTTCACAATAGTTATAATTATCGATTTTATTAGTACTATAAATACCTTGATAGGGCTTAACAAGAGGTTCAAGCTTATTGACAAGGTAAACCATGAGCTTAGAAATGTCTCTGATGATATTGGAGAAAAGATTTATGAGGGAACTATCAGAATTGAAGATATTGAAAAGGATATTAAGAGTAGGGGCAAAGAGGTAGATGTAAAGGGCAGATTTTCAAAGAGCTGGGACAGGTTCAATGATTTTCAAGAGAGAAGGTTGCTAAAAGCCTTCCCTAACCTGCGAAAGGAAATCGAGAGAATAGAAGACTTATATATTAGCAAAATAGATGAAAATTTAAAGAAAACATATAAAAAATAGAACAAATAGGATTTTATAGTATGAATATGATATAATTTTTAAGCCTAAATTATTGCATTTAACAAATTTGCAATTTTAGAACCAACTAGTCGAGGTTAAAACATCATGAAATTTAAGAAATTTTCTATATTAATATTTTCATTAATCTTGTTAATTCCGGCTGTGAAAGTTGACGCGATTGTTGCGGATAGCAATGTTGACTGCTCGGAGATTATAGCACAGCAGGCTTGGTTTACCAAGCTTATCAAATTTGATAATTTTAAGGGTAAGGATATTAGCGGAACTCTTAACTTTGAACTTGTGCCGGATAAGACCGCAAGTAAAAAATATTTAACGAATGATGATCCAAATAACGGCGGATTTGATAGAATATGTGAGGTCGTTCCGGGGCTTATTAACCATAAATATAAGGTTCCTTTCAGCTCAAATGATTATGTTGACAAAAAATTTAATGACTTAGCTTGGCAATCGGGAGCCTTTAATGGGAATACTGAGGATCTATTTAATCATTCATTCATCCATGAATGGGGAAGAATTGAAACATCAGATCATCAAGAAACTTATAGAGTTGGCAAGCTTTATCCTGAGCAATTTAAGAATGCGGATTTAAACCTTAGCGAAGAAGAAGCCAAAGAGTATTATGAAAGTCAAAAGACGGATCTGGAATCAGATGAAGAAGTCATTCGCTGTAACTGGGCAGGGGATCCTGATTCAGCGGGGGTTATAGGGTGGAAGAGTTATATTGGGGAGCTAGGATATAATGGTAAAGATCCTCTCTATGATTTCCTTGGTGCATATGAATTTGGCTCACAGTGCTTAAATTTAGAAAATGATTTTCGCGATGGCACAATGAAGGTAATTGATAAATTCAACTTTTATAATAATCGAGCAGTTAAGTACCTTTTAAAAATGACAACAAGACCGATTGCGATAGATAAGAAATTCGATGCAAATGGTAATATCGAGTCGATAGAAAAGCCTTTAATTCCATCTAAAGACGCAAATGATTTTATAGGGAAGCACAATCAAGGGTTAAATGATAATTATGACAATCCTTACGACTATGCTTATAATAAGATATTTAGATATAAGCTTAAAGAAAAAGAGGCAGATGGCATTGAAATGAAATTGCCTAACAAGGAATTAATAGTCGATGTTATAGAATTTACCGACGCAGATAGTGGAATATATGTATTTGAAGATGAGAAATCCGCTGACGCATTCTATCAGAGATTATTTAAAGGATTGGATGAAGGCGAATATAACGATGTGACCCTACTTGCGACAAGGGGCAAGGTTGAGAAAAGTGATAAGGTTCAGCTGATAAACGAATCAAAGAATAATGATAATCCTGAACCGGAGAAGCCAAATACTAATACAGAAGAAAAGCCTAAGAAAGATTCTCCCAAGACCGGAGATAGCGATATGGGATTGTTATTCATGGGCATAGCAGGCTTAGGCATAACAGGATTAGCCATAAGCATCAGAAAGAAAAAATCAAATTAGTAGAATTGATAAAATGCAAAAATGAATAAAGACTTTAGTGGAGCACGTGTAGATCCCTGCTCCATTTTTATTTCAAAACGGCCGGCTGCTTTTTTGTTGCGGATTACTTTTCTGGAGTACTGCTTATGGGTTGATGCTTTTCGGAAGTGCTCTAATAATTAAAGTTGCAGCTACCCCGACAGCTATCCCGGCTGCAAGGCCTGAGAAGAGAAGGACAGGGAAATATATAAATATTCTTATGTCTTTGATGAGAAATGCAGCTATAAGTAGCTGACCAAGATTATGAAGCACTCCCCCAGCCATGCTAACACCTGCTATACTGAACTTGTCAGTTTTCTTAAGAATAATCATACCGGCAAGGCTTAAAGTAGCTCCTGCGAGAGAATATATGGCACCGAATACTCCGCTAAATAATAATCCAGCAATCATTATCCTAATCACATTGATAAGGGCAGCATGCTTTATGGACAATTTATAAAGAGCGATAACTGTTACAATATTTGCTATACCAAGCTTAACACCGGGGATGCCCGGGTTAAAAGGAATGACCGCCTCGATATATGAAAAAATCAAAGCCAGAGATGACATTAGAGCTGTAATTGTGATATTATATGAATAATTTTTATTTTGCATAACTACTTTGAGACAGCATCTACACTGTCCTTTGATATACCTTTGATCCTAATTATGACCTTATTTGGAAGGCATATTATACTCTCTCCGACCTTAGATATGGGGGAATGGTGAACACAAACCTGATTCTTACAAGAAGCTGAACTCATTTTTACGGAGCCGTCCTTTATTGTAACAATATTTTTGTTATTATTTTCTTTTACTACAATAGTTCTATTAATATTCAGAGAATAGGTTCCATAAATGGTATTATTGACTTTTATTTCAACTTCATCACCTACGGTTTTTCCTAGAGAGAGATATACGGTGGATATTAAACCGATTATTACGATTGAAATCATCAATATTATATCTGATTTTCTAAAAAAGTCTTTGAACATAATAAAAGGGAATGCATTTTATGAAAAAAATAAATTTAATATTATTAATGTTATTGCTCATAATTATAACACAGACCGGGTGTAATATTAATAAAACGGAACCGATTTCAGATGAGGAGTATTATCTTGATACTGTGTGTCAGATTTCCATATATGATATGGACGGTGGACTCACGAAGAAAAAAGCAAAGGCTGCAATTGATGATGCCTTTGATCTATGTAGACAGCTTGATAAGACACTTAGCAGTACAGTTGAAACAAGCGACATAGGCAAAATTAATAGAGCAGGCGGCAATTGGGTCAAGGTTTCAGACGACACGATTAACGTAATTAAGGCTGGTATAGAATATGGGGAGCTTTCAGACGGAACATTTGATATAAGTATAGGAGGAGTGTCATCTTTATGGAATTTTCATTCTGATAATCCGTCATTACCAGATGAGACAGAGCTTCAGGAGGCATTGAAGCATGTAGATTACAGGAATATAGAGATAGACGGTAATAATGTGAGAATTACTGATCCTCTTTCAAGACTCGATCTTGGTGGAATAGCTAAGGGATATATAGGAGACAGGCTTGCTGACAGGCTTAATAAAATGGGAGTGAATTCTGCGATAGTAAATCTCGGAGGAAATATTATAGCTATCGGAGAAAAACCGGATAAGAATAAATTTGTTATAGGCATCGAAAAACCATATAGTGATAGAACTAAAACCATAGGAAGCGTTAAGGTAATAAATAAAAGTGTTGTTACTTCAGGAGTGTATGAGCGACAGTTTGAGAAGGATGGGGTTATATATTACCATGTTTTGGACGCTAAAACAGGTTATCCTGTAAAAACAGATATGGACTCAGTAAGCCTGGTAATGGATTACGGACATTCGATGGATGCTGATGCATTAAGTACAATCTGCCTAATGAAAGGCTCTGATGATGCACTTAATTTCATAAATGAGAGAGATGATATTAGAGGAGTTTTATGCCTTTCTAATGGAAAGATAAAGGAATCAAAAGGAATGAAACTCAATCATAGTAAATAGAAATACTTGTCAATAAACAAGATAACATATATAATCATAACACATTGTACATCTTGTAATTGCAAAATTATATTATATTAAAGGTAACAGATGGAAGAATTTATAATTAAATTTGATAAGGAATCAAAAATAAAACTTTATGAGCAAGTCTATGAGAGATTTAAGAATGATATTGAATCAGGGAAAATAGAAGCCGGTTCAAAGATGCCATCATTGAGAAAACTTGCAAAGGTTAATGATATAAGTATAACTACGGTTGAGTCGGCATATAACCAGCTGCTTTTGGAAGGATATATAGAGAGCAGACCAAAGTCTGGATACTACGTCAATTCAGATATTTCACCGATAGAAAATATTGAACTAAGAGATGAAATAAATTTTGATTCAAATGAGCTCCCAAAGGATGATATGCTCCTTTTTGACGAGGAGAGTTTTGATTTTTACAAATGGAAGAGATCGATGAACAAGGTTTTTAACAAGTACTCAAGACTTTTGAGGTCAGACGCAAGCCCTGAAGGAGAACAGATGCTAAGGGAGGAAATAGCGTCGTATCTAAGAAATAGCAGAGGACTTAACTCAACACCTGACAATATTGTTATAGCTGCCGGATCGATGCATTTGACAAATTCACTTATTAGAATTTTTAAGAAAATGGGTATCAGAAAAGCATCAACGGAGTTTCCTGGTTATGATAAGATCAATCGAGTTTTTGGATGTGCAGATATTGAGCTTAATAAGGTTGGAATATCGGGTGATATAGAAATATCTGAAATGGGAAGTGAAAGACAAATTGTTTATATCAATCCTTCAAACAGATATCCTAGTGGAGATGTAATGCCGGTTTCTAAAAGAATTGAACTAATTAAGTGGGCAGATGAAACGGACAGTTATATAATAGAGGACGACTATGATAGTGAACTTAGGTATTTCGGTAAACCGGTTCCTCCGATGAAGATGATTGGCGACGGAGAGAGAGTCATATACTACGGTTCCTTTTCAGCAACACTTTTTGCCGGAATCAACATAAGCTACATGGTTTTACCTGATAAATTGATGCTTGAATGGAAGAAGAGCAAGGATGCGTACGTACAGACATGTTCAAAAACCGAACAGCTTTGTCTCGCCTTATATATGCGTGACGGATCTTATGAAAAAACAATAAAAAAATGTAGGAAGATATATTCGGCAAAATTGAAGACAACGATAAAAGTATTTAAGGAAAATGGTAATGAAATATTTACTCCGGTAAATTCCATGTCAGGTATGGCTCTTACGCTAAGAGTTAAAACTTCAATTCCAGCTGAAGAACTTGCATTAGCAGCGAAAAGATCCGGTATGTTAATGGAGCCGGTAGAGGAGCTTTGTACAGAGGATTCAAAAGTAATCTGCTTTTACTTTTACAGAGTCTCTGAGACAATGCTAAAAATATTGATAAAGCAGTATATACATACAATAAAAAGAATTATGGAAAGGGGAGCAGCAGATGGACAAATTAAATAGAGAAGAATTCTTGGAGGTATATAGACATTCCACAGCTCATATTCTAGCAAAGGCTGTAATGGAAATTTTCGGAAAAGACAAGGTGCAAATTGCAATAGGACCTAAGATTTCTGATGGCTTCTATTACGACTTTGAACTTCCAAGGGCATTGACAGAGGATGACTTCAAGATGATAGAAGACAAGATGAAAGAGATAATGCTTAGAAAAGAAGACTGGACACGTCTTGTCGTAACTAAGGAAGAGGCACTCAATATGTTCAAAGATCAGAAGTTCAAGATTGAGCTTATCAATGACCTGCCGGATGACGAGATTATTTCAGTTTACAAGACGGGTGACGACTTTATTGATCTTTGTTCTGGACCGCACATTAATAATTCTACAGAACTTCTTGGCGTTGCATATAAGATAAAATCTGTATCAGGAGCATATTGGAGAGGAGACGAGAAAAGGGAACAGCTTCAACGAGTATATGTATATTGCTTCCCTGACAAGAAATTATTAAAAGAACACCTGAACCTGGTTAAAGAAGCAAAGGAAAGAGATCATAAAAAAATCGGTCCTAAGCTAGACTTATTCATGTTCCATCCTTCAGCTCCAGGCATGCCTTATTGGCTACCTAACGGTTGGAAAGTTTTCAATGCACTCCTTGGATATTGGAGAAATGTGCATGACAGACATGGGTACCAAGAGATTTCGGGTCCGGTTCTTAGCAATAAAGTATTATGGGAGACATCAGGACACTGGGGCCACTATAAGGAAAATATGTTCCTTGTCCCTTCTGCAAGAGAAGATGAATCAAATCCTGATGCAGTGCATTTTGAAGAAGATGACCACAGCAAGCTCTATGCTATGAAGCCAATGAACTGTCCGAATGCAATAAATGTATATAATCGCGAACTCAGAAGTTACAAAGACCTTCCTATTAAGATAAATCAGACAGACGTTATCCACAGAAGAGAAAAGAGCGGTGAGCTAAACGGTCTGTTCAGAGTTCAGCAGTTCAGACAGGACGATGCACACATTCTTACGACTGAGGATAAGATTGCAGAAGAGATTGCAGACATCATGTCAATATGTGATGAGCTTTATAGCACATTCGGCCTTACATATAGGGTTGAACTTTCCACGATGCCTGATGATCACATGGGAGATATAGAAACATGGGAAAAAGCAGAGAGAGATCTTAAGGCAATACTTGATTCAACCTATGGAGAAGGCAATTATGAGATAAATGAAGGAGACGGTGCATTCTATGGTCCTAAGATAGATCTTCAGATGAAGGATGCTATCGGAAGAGAGTGGCAGATGGGTACAATCCAGCTTGACTTCTTGCTTCCACATAGCTTTAATTGCAAATACACAGATTCCGACGGGAAACATAAGGAACCTGTAATGATTCATAGAGCCATATTTGGATCTTTTGAAAGGTTCATTGGAATTTTGACTGAGAATTTCAAGGGGGCATTTCCATTCTGGATGGCACCTATACAGGTGGGTATTGTTCCTATAAGAGAAGCGCATAATGATTATGCAAAAAAAATTCATGATATCCTTATGGAAGAGGGCATTAGAGTAGAAACCGACTATAGTGAAAACAACATGAGGGATAAAATCAAACACTTTAAGCATTCTATGGTGCCTTATGTGGCAGTTCTTGGAGATAATGAGGCTAAAGGGGAAACGGTATCTCTTAATATGAGAGGTGGAAACAAGCAGATCCAGAACGTTCCTATTGAGAAATTCATTGACATGTGCCGCAAGATGAATAAGGAGCATTCACTTGAACTAATAGATGAGGCATGATATTACTCCGATAAATAAGGGGGGTTAGTATGCACATAAATGCTAAAATAAAAAAAGCTGACAAGTATCAGAGAATTTTATATATTCTATTGGCAATAATTGTAATATTGACGATGGTGGTGATTATCTCTTTTTACCAAAAGCCGAAATCACTTGAAAAATATATAAAAGACCATCCGTCTATACAGAAAGAACTTGATTCCCTTAATAAGGGGAAGTTCGTTATGAAGGTGGAAAAGAACACGATAATATATCAATACGATACCGAAGATATCCTTAAAGATAAAAAGATCGATGATTATATAAAAAACAGCCTGCAGGAATCTCTCGAAGATAAAGAGGTTGAGAAAAATTGCAGGCTGCAAATTTCAAATATTGAAGAAAAGACTGGAATTAAGGGGATACACATAAAAATGGTGTATCTTCACGCAGGAGAAGTTGTTGCATCAAAAGAATATTAATCTAATGTTATTATTGCATTTTCAACTGATGATAGAGTGATAAGCTCGCCACTTTCTTCAGCTTTTATCATAAGCCTGAAGTCATCATCAATTCCTGTTGCAATACCGCGCTGCTTTGCACCGCTTTTATACTCAACAGCTATTTTCCTACCTATTGTGTCACAGCTTTTCCTATACTCATCTAGGTATACTGAATGATCAAAGTCATCCTTGAATGGAAAGACGGATGATAGAGATTCAGAAATCTCATCAACAAGTAAAGGGATGTCGTCTATGCCGAGAAAACCAATTGTATCTTTTATGTCGTCAGGAAGCGGAAGGTCTCGATCAGAAATTTTACAGTTAAGGCCTATACCAATTATCACATAAGATGTCCCTATATTTGTCTGTTCAAATTCCGTCAATATGCCACCAACTTTTAGACCATTTGAATAAAGATCATTTACCCACTTAATTGAAATATCATCAGAAATGAATTTGCTAATAACATTCCTAACAAGTAATGCTGTGATAGGAGTTATATAATTCAGATGGTCAATTTCTTCAAATGATGAAAGTTCAAACATATATGACATATAAAGTCCGCCCTCAGGAGAGAAGAAACTCTTTCCATACCTGCCTCTTCCCGCAGTCTGTCGTTTTGCCGTAATAATGAGAGGCTTGTCAACAGAGAGATTTCGATCAATAAAGAATTTTGCGTGATTATTTGTAGAATCTACGGAAGGCACCTTAATATAATTAAATTTTTTGTAGTTCATGTATAATTAACCCCCAAGTTTATTAATAAAAACATATCATATATTATGCTATCATTATAACCCAAGAATGTGGTAGAATACAAAATGTATTGCATCTGGACGTTAAGAAACCTAATAGGAGAGGAGCAAAATTTTTCTTATGAACAGATTTCTGGTATCTAATGATGACGGTATAAAAGCCAAAGGAATAAAATCCCTTATAAAAAGATTGTCTCTTCATGGAGAAGTTTATGTTTGTGCACCTTCAAGTCAGAGGAGTTGCATGAGTCAGTCTATGACTTTGAGGACACCTATAACTGTTGAACCAATAGACATACCTAATACAGAAGCAGCTTTTATTTGCAGCGGCACACCGGCAGATTGTGTAAAATTTGGTATTCAGTGGGCTAAAGATAATGGCATAGATATAAATTATGTGTTTAGTGGAGTTAATCATGGTGCAAATGGCGGAACAGATATAAGGTATTCTGGAACCATGGGAGCTGCTATGGAAGGTGCCATGAGCGGCATAAAATCAATAGCTCTTTCTGTTTTTAGCCATGAAGCGACGGAGTTCGAGTTCATATTGGATATGATTCCTGAACTGCTTGATATATCTAAAGAATTAGATAATAACACTGTGCTTAATGTAAATTCACCGAATCTTCCGAAATGGAAGATAAAAGGAGTTAAGCTTGCACCGTCAGGACCGAGAAGTTTCCTAGACAGATTCATCGTGGTGAACGAAGATGATGAAAAGCCTAATGAGAATGATGATGCAAAGATCATATATCCTGAAGGAAAAGCAGAATATAAGTACAAGGGAACTCTTATGGACTTCCAAGGAACAGATGAATCCATAGATCTTGGAGCTATTGCAGGTGGATATGCAACTATTACACCGATAAAGGTTGATGCGACGGATTATGAATCTCTTATAAAGCTTAACAAATTAAATCAAAAAAATAATATATGTCTATTTATGAACTTTCAGGACAAATTAATTGAAAGAGTAGAAAATGGCAATAGGGTCGTTGATAGAGCGAGGAGGTTTGCAGAATGTGCGGATGTCCTAGGCCTTAAGATAATGTATTCTAAGCATTTTGCAGGAGATCTTGGAGAGATTCCGGAAGAACTTATGAATTCTTTTTCCAAAGGGGAACAGATAAACACAATAAGTTTTGACATCTTTGATATACCGGGATTTTCAGAAGATTTTCTTTATAAAAAAGGAAGTAGGATAATTATTTCAGGTCTTGAAGCACATGCATCAGTCATGCAAACTGCTATGGGCTTTATTGACAGAGGTTTTTCTGTAGTGGTATTAAGGGATTGTTGCTCATCGAGAAATGCTGATGATATGGAAGCTGCGATGGAATATCTGTCAAGAAAGGGGTGTATGATAACAACTTATGAGGCATTCATCTACAGCCTTATTAGGACATCGAAGCATGAGAGTATTGAAAAAATTAGATCAATAATAAATCAGAGTAATGAATCTGAAATTCAAGTTGTTAATAATACTGAAAAAGAAATAGATAATTTTCATAATGAGGATGTTTATACTGAAACGAAGAATGAGACTATAAATGACAGTCAAGGGTATATTCCGGAACCTGCCGAGAGGATAATACCGGATTCGTTCAAAGGATAAATGATTACAATTTAAAAAAATATTATTAAGGAGGTTTTGTTTTGGATAATAAAATTAATGGAGGAAAAAGGTGGTTATACCTTGCTATAGGAACAGTGATGCTATTGTTCCTAGGGCTTATTTACGCATGGTCAATCTTCAAGGTACCACTAAGCGAAATATATACAGACTGGACTGTATCGCAGATTTCGCTAACATTTACAATTTCAATGATAATGTTTTGTATAGGCGGGTTTATAGGCGGAATTTTGACAAAAAAACTTAG
>CABTXQ010000035.1 GCA_902488835.1 uncultured Ileibacterium sp. | reverse complement strand
GAGACGGAATACACAGAGGATGAGCTTAAGAATATTGTTGATGAAGCAATGACCGGAGGGGGTATTGACGAAGATCAAAGTCGACTGATAAAGAATTCAATTGAATTTGCAGAACTTGAAGCTATAGACATTGTCACACCTAGAACGGATATAATAGCAATTGAGATAGAGACAACAAATGTTGAAATAGGCAAGGCATTCAAGGAAAGCGGCTTGTCGAGACTTCCGGTCTATGAGGATGACCTTGATGACATCATAGGTGTACTTAATCAAAAAGATTTCCATAACTATGTCATAGCTGAGAAAAAATCTGTTAAAGAATACATAAAACCGGTTGCATATGTTGCAGAGACCATGAAAGCTTCACTTTTACTGAGAAGGATGCAGGAAAAAAAGACGCATATTGCAATTGTTGTGGATGAATATGGTGGTACTACAGGAATAGTTACCATGGAGGACATTATAGAAGAACTTGTTGGTAAGATATATGATGAACACGACTCGATTGAGTATAGAGAGGTCACGCTACAAAGAGACGGAAGCTATAAGGTTGCAGGAGGAACAAATGTAGAGAAATTCTTTGAGATGACAGGTGAAGACATTGAGTTCGAGGATGCAACTACTGTGAATGGATGGGTGATGATTGAGCTTGACAGATTGCCAAAGGTCGGAGATAGTTTCGACTTTGAAACTAGACACAAGATATACCATGTCGGCGTTACAAAAGCGGACGGAAGACGAGCCCTTATGACTCGCATATATATTGAAGACAAACCTGAAGAGGAGGAATAAGATTGGGATTATTAAGCAAGGTGTTTGGGGATCTTAACGCCAAAGAAGTAAGAAAGGTCGAAACAATCGTAGATAAGATTGAGGAACTTGATAATGAGATGTCTATGCTTTCAGATCAAGAACTCAGGAATAAGACTAATGAATTTAAGAAAAGAGTTACAGAGGATGGCGAAAGCCTTGATGACATCCTCCCAGAAGCTTTTGCAGTATGCAGGGAAGGTGCTCTGAGAAGTCTTGGAATGAAACATTTTAGAGTTCAACTGATCGGAGGAGTCGTCCTTCATCAAGGAAGAATTGCAGAGATGAAAACAGGAGAAGGTAAGACCCTTGTGGCTACTCTTGCTGCTTATCTCAACGCTCTTGAAGGTAAAGGCGTTCATGTAGTAACAGTTAACGATTATCTTGCAAAGCGAGATGCTGAATGGATGGGACGGCTTTATAATTTCCTTGGGTTAAGCGTTGGATGCGTTATACATGAAGTTGAAGGAGAAGATCGTAAAGCTGCATATAGGGCAGATATTACCTATGGTACAAATAACGAATTCGGATTTGACTATCTTAGAGATAATATGGTCATTTACAAGGAAGAATTGACTCAAAGACCTCTTAATTATGCAATCGTGGATGAGGTCGACTCAATACTTGTGGATGAGGCAAGGACTCCGCTTATCATTTCCGGAAGGGGAGTTGATTCAAGCAGCATGTATCGATCAGCTAACAGCTTTGTAAGGACTTTAATGCGAGATGCCGATTACAAGATTGAAGAGAAAGACGAACAGATTTCCCTCACTGACGAAGGAGTAAAAAAGAGCGAGACACATTTCCACGTAGAGAATCTTTCAGATCCAGACAACATGGAACTCAATCATTATATAAATCAGGCATTAAGAGCAAATTATATGATGAAAAAAGATGTGGATTATATAGTTAAGGATGGTGAGATCCTCATCGTTGATGAATTTACAGGAAGACTTATGTATGGACGAAGATTTTCAAATGGACTTCATCAGGCTATTGAAGCAAAAGAAGGAGTAAACGTCAGATCTGAATCAAAGACGCTTGCAACGATTACGCTTCAGAACTATTTCAGAATGTATAATAAGCTCTCTGGAATGACTGGTACAGCTAAGACTGAGGAAGATGAGTTCAGAGAAATATATAATATGGACGTTGTGTGTATACCTACGAATAAACCAATCAAGCGTTTAGATGAGCAGGACTCAGTATATGCAAATGAAAAGGGGAAATTTAAGGCGATAACGGATAAAGTAGTTCAGATACATGAGACAGGACAACCGGTGCTTGTAGGTACAATTTCAATTGAGGTCTCTGAGCTCATAAGTTCAATGCTCAAGAAAAGGGGAGTAAAGCATGAGGTATTGAACGCCAAGAATCATGAAAGAGAAGCTGAAATTGTAGCTCAGGCAGGAAGACTAGGAGCAGTAACAATAGCGACAAATATGGCTGGAAGAGGAACGGATATTATCCTCGGAGGAAATCCGGATTTTGTAGCAAGAAAAGAAATGAAAAAAGAAGGCTTTACACCTGAGCAAATTCTTTTTGCAGTCGGATTTGAGCCTACTGATGATGAGAAGCTCAAAATGGCAAGAAATAGATATAAAGAACTTATGAAAACTGTCTCCAAAGATAAAGAAGAAGAGCAAAAGAGAGTAGTTGAACTTGGTGGACTGTGCATTATAGGTACTGAGAGACATGAATCAAGGAGAATTGATAACCAGCTTAGAGGAAGATCCGGTCGTCAGGGAGACCCGGGAATAACTCAATTTTATATAAGTCTTGAAGATGACCTAATGAGACTTTTCGGCGGAGAAAGAATGCAGAAATATGTTGAACGCCTTGGAATAGAAGATGATGAAGCTATTGAAGCGGGAGTATTGACAAGGCAGATCGAGGCTGCACAAAAAAAGGTCGAGGGTAAAAACTTTGGTATTCGTAAATATGTTCTTCAATATGACGATGTAATGAACAGGCAGAGGGAGACGATTTATGAACAGAGAAAATCAGTTCTCGACGGAGAAGATGTTAACGGATATATCAAGAACATGCTTTATGAGCTTGTCGACGGAATAGTTGATCCAGTTACCATGGAATCAAAATACCCAGAAGAATGGGATTTTGAATTTATTAACGAATCGCTGAATCAGATTACAACAAAATATGATGGAAGATTAAAATATACAGAAGAAGAAATTCAAAACCTTGATGCTGAAACACTTAAGGATGATATCAAGGCTGTATTCGATGAACTTTATAAAGAAAAAGAAGCAGAAATCGGAATAGACCAGATGAGAGAAGTCGAAAGGATGATACTTCTTAGAGTTGTTGACAACAGATGGATGGATCATATCGATGCAATGGAGCAGCTCAAAAATGGAATAGGTCTAAGAGCTTTAGGTCAGCAGGATCCAGCTGTAGCATATGCAAAAGAAGGATTTGACATGTTTGACGAGATGATTTCTGACATCCGAGAAGAAACGGTTAAATACTGTTTCAATGTAACCTTGGACACCAAGACCGAGAGACACAATGTAGTTAAATCACAGAAGGCATCGAAAGAAGAATTTGTAGATAGCAGTTCAGACGGAAAAAGAGCAATAGATGGTTCAGAAGAAGTGAAAATAGAAAAACAGATGCCGGTAAAGAGAAAGGAGCCTAAGGTAGGGAGAAATGATCCTTGCCCATGTGGATCCGGACTAAAATATAAGAACTGTTGTGGAAAAAACCGTTAAATTATGGAGGATAGAGATGGTTACATTGACAGAGATCAGACATGATATAGAGATCTTACAGGAAATGTTTAGTGAGATCGGGAGGTCTCTTTGACCTTTCGAAGATAGAAGATCAGATTAAAGAATATGAAGAAAAGATAACTGAAGAGGGCTTTTGGAATAATCAGGAAAGAGCGAAAGGAATTCTCAAAAGCAAGAAATTACTCGAAGATAAGGCAAATGAGTATAAAGAGATCAAATCAGGAATTGAAGATTGCCTTTCTATGGCAGATATAATCGATGAGCTTGCTACTATTGGAACATCTCCAGAGGAATTTGAATCCGAAGTCTTAGAGCTTAATAGCGAACTTTCCTCGGTAAAACAAAAAGTGGATGATATGAAGCTCAAGATTCTACTATCTGGAGAATATGATTCAAATGATGCAATAATAAGTATTCATGCAGGAACAGGTGGAGTTGATGCAATGGACTGGGCTTCAATGATGCTCAGAATGTATACGAGATATTGCGAAAAAAAAGGATTTAAGATCGATCTTGTTAACATACAGGATGACACCGAGGCCGGAATAAAGAGTGCAACACTTCTAGTCAGAGGGACAAATGCTTATGGACTTCTAAAATGTGAGCAGGGAGTTCATAGGCTTGTAAGGATTTCGCCTTTTAATGCGGCAGGAAAAAGACAGACATCATTTGCAGCACTTGAGGTTACCCCAGAACTTGGTGATGAGATAAGTGTAAATATCGATCAGTCAGATTTAAAGATTGACACATATAGATCAAGCGGTGCAGGTGGACAGCATGTAAATACAACGGATTCTGCAATTAGAATAACTCATATTCCCACCGGTATAGTCGTTACATGCCAGAACGAAAGATCGCAACTTCGGAACAAAGAAGTTGCAATGAAGATTCTCACTTCAAAGTTATATAAGCTTGCACTTGAAGAACATAAGAAGAACATAAATGAGCTTAAGGGAGATATGAGCATGTTCACTTGGGGATCTCAGATAAGGTCATACGTATTTCAGCCATATACTATGGTTAAAGATCACAGGACAGGAGCAGAGGTCGGAAATGTTGAAAGTGTTATGGATGGAGAACTCGATGTCTTCGTAAAAGCTAAACTCTTTCAGGATGCTTCTGAAAATATTAAATAAAAGGAGAAATTCATTGAAAAAGAAATATATTATCTTCGATTTTGACGGTACGGTTGCAGACACGAACAAATTAATCGTTGATGCGTGGCAGCATATATTCCTTCATTACAGGGGGAAAAAAGAAGACGAATCGAAGATTTATCATACATTTGGAGAAACTCTTGAATATTCAATAAGCAATATGATTCCGGAAGCCGATACAGCTTCCGCTATTGCTAAATATAGGGATTATCAGAAGATGCATAATCAAAGGAAAGAACTCTTTCCAGGAATAAGGGACCTTCTCATAGAACTTAGGAAAAAGGACGTAGTTCAGGCAATAGTGACATCAAGAACCAAAAAAACAACAAATGAGTATATGAAAGACCTGAATGTTGAAGATTATTTCGATCTTATAATAACTTGCGATGATGTTCACGTGCATAAGCCAGATCCTCTTCCACTTATCATGGCACTTGATAAGCTGGGCGCAACGAAGGAAGAATCATTAATGGTCGGAGATACTAGATTTGATATAGGATGTGCTAATAATGCCGGCGTCGATTCGGCACTTGCCGGATGGAGTAAGGCATTCAGCGATGAAGACCTTGCTATTTGTACGCCAACATATAGGCTTAATAATCCTGAAGAATTATTAAACATTGTATAAATAATTCTTTTTTATAGATACGAGGGGAATATGATTAGACTTTTTTCAGGTAGAGAAAATCTCGACAAGGAAAAATTTATTTACAACCATATAGAAAAAGAGACAATAGTAATAGTTCCTGATCAGTATACTGTAATTGCTGAAGAGCAGGCATTGAAATATACGGGGAGTGAATGCCTGTTTTACATTGAAATTCTAGGGATGAACAGACTCGGACTCAGGATCTTGCGTGAGAATGGCATAGAGAACATGGAGGTGCTTAATAAGTACGGCAGATACCTTCTTCTAACCCAAATTATCAAAGACAAGACTGATGAATTCGATATATTCAGGGTAAATGCGAGTAAATCCGTATTCGTATCCATGATGAACGATTTTATATCTGACTGTAAAAGGCAGAATGTTTCTTCAAAAGATCTCCATTTATTAATGGAAGATAAAGGAATTGATGATCTTCTAAGAACAAAACTAAAGGAAATAATCGAGATATATGAAGAATATGAGAAGAGAATTATCGGCAAATACAATGATAATGAGGACTATATATCTAAATACATTGAGCTTATTTCAAAATCAAAATTCATAAAAGATAAGAATATATGGATATATGGATTCGACAGTATTAGTCCCAAATTTTTGACTGCAATGATAGAGCTTGCAAAATATTCAAGAGGTGTAAACATAATTATAAATGAGAGCGATTTCGGCCTTAATGAAATTATGTTCAAAATGATAAATAATGCTGCTTTTCAAAATGGAATAGACTGTATATTTGAAAAGATTGGGGATGAATACGCATTTGAAAAATCAAAGGATATTATTCGCATTGAAAAAGATCTGTTCAAAGAAGATGCACATTATTCTGATGGAGAATATGAATACGATGGAAACGTCACTATTGTTGAAGCTGCAAATCCGTATTATGAAGCGGAAAATGCAGCGGCATTTATTACACATCTGATAAGGGATGAGGGATACAGGCTTAGAGATATTGCCGTCATAGCAAACGAAGAAAATGAAATGCATTCAATAGTCAAGAGAACATTCAGCGAATATGGTCTCAATGTTTTTTCTGACGGGAGAAGAAAGATTACTGAGAACCCTGTGGTAATCTTTGTTATAAGTCTTCTTAGGTGTGTAAACGGAGGAATAAATACCAGAGATTTAATTAACTTAATTAAGTCCAAATTAACTGATATTTCATATGATGACGTCCTTCTAATGGACTCATATACGAGAAAATACCACATAAAAGGGAATATGTGGAGAAAAGCCTTTAAGTACGGAGAGTTTGAGTATAAAGAAAGATTCAAAGATATAGAAAAGATAAGGGAATATCTCTATGACAGAATAAAAAAACTTGAAAACATAATAAAAAATTCAATATGCGTGAAAGATTTTGTTAATGAATTCATCAAATATATGGATGATGAATGGAATTTAAGCTCAAATGTTAAAGATATGGTCAAAAATCTTGAAGAGGGCGATAATCTTAGCAGTGCGCAGATGGTTATGGGAAGCTATGAGGCCGTCATTGATATTTTGGAACAGATAGCAGTTATAATGGGAGCAGATAAAATCGATATTGATACGATTTTGAACCTTTTCGAGGCAGGAATAGTTGAAGTTGAAATCGCCACTATTCCGACGGCAAGAGACCAAATATCGATGGGAACATTAATAAGGACAAGACCGGGTTATCTAAAGACTGTCGTAATTCTTGGAGCAAACGAGGGAATCTTACCTCTTTCATCTGAGCAGTTGGGGCTTTTTTCCATAGATGAGAAGAATTATTTTAGAGAAAAGGAATTCGAATTTGGAAACTTAGATGACGTTAAGCAGCTTGAGGAAAATGTCGCATTGTACAGGATGCTTTCAAAACCGGCAAAAAAACTTTATATAAGTTATTCGTTATCCGATATATCAGGCAATGACAGGAAGGCGTCATCATTTGTTACTGACATTGAAGATCTTTTCAATATCAGACCAGAAAAAGATATTGTCACAAAGGGATACGGGTTGCCTGTGATCAATAAAAGCGATGAATCTCTTAGGCATACAGTAAACTACCTTAATAGCATAACGAATGAGGAGTCAAAGTCAAAAGAAAGAGATGCTGTTTCATCTGCCGTAATCAAATGGTATGAAGAAAATGATCCAGAAGCAGCGGTGTCAGTTAGAAATGTAGCATCGTTTGATAACAAGATGAAGAACCTTGATAGAGAGCTTGCTCTCGACCTTTACAGTAGAAGAAATCGAGATATAGTGCTAAGTGCAAGTAAAATGGAGAGATTCAGGCACTGCCCTTTTAGATACTTTGTTTTGTACGGGATTAAACCTAAAGAGGAGAGAGAATTTACAAGCGATAAAAGAGACATAGGCAATGTTTTTCACGAGTGTATAATGGAGGTAAGCAAGAAGATTATACAGGAAAAAGATAGGATTAAAGATGAAGAAGATTTAAACATTGGTGAGCTTATACACGAAGAGCTCAGCAGAATATCTGCTACACATAGAGGGGGTCTTTTTATATCTCAAGTTAGCGAGGAATATAGACTGAAACGAGTTGAAAAACTTTGCGTAGAGGCGATAAGGGGAGTGATTGACCAACTGATTTCGGATGATGTGAGTACAGCCTTTTTTGAAGAACCTTTTTCAAAAGGAAGTTCTGCTAAATATAAACCCATAAAGCTTGAAATTGGAGATCAAACAGTTTATGTTGAAGGTAAAATAGACAGAATTGATTATCTGAACAATAACGGGGTGCGAATTGTAGATTATAAAACCAATAACGAAAAAGTATCGATAGAAAATATGAGAAATGGATATAAGATGCAGTTAATGGTCTACCTTGAAAGCGTTATGGATGATAAACATCAACCTGTAGGAGTTTTTTATTTCAATATTCATGATAAGCTTGCAAATTTAAGCGATAAAACAAAGGATAATGAATCAGATGAGTTAAAGAAAAATAAAGAAAGATTTATTCTTAGAGGACTTTATATAGATGAAGGTGGAAAAGAAAAACCATACATGGAGTCAAAAGGTGTATCCTTGGAAGACTTTGAAGGCATAAGAAAAGATGTCAGGTCCGCTATGAAAGAAATATCAAAGGGAATAACAGATGGAGATATAAGCATCGCACCTGTTGTTATGAAAGATAATAAAGAATGTAGATACTGTGAATACAGAGCTATTTGCAGATTTGATACCCAGTACGAGGGGAACAGATACAGATATATTTAGTAAAATAAGAAAAGAGATAGAGATATATGAGACTTGGAATTTCTTCAGTCGGAAGCAGCAGCTCCGGTAATTCATATTTAATATCTGACGGAAATACGCATCTCGTCCTTGATGCCGGTGTAAGTTGCAAAAAAATAATGAATTCACTTGAATCATACGGGATTTCAGATAGTGAAGTTAGCGGAATATTTATAACGCATGAACACCTTGACCATGTGAAAAGCGTGGGCACATTAGCTAAAAAACTTGAAAACTCTCTTGTGTTTACATCGAGAGGAACCGCTTATGCAAGCGATAAATTTGAACGTATACCGGAGAAAAAAACCATATATATGGCATCCCAGGATGAGGTGATGAGGGGAGATATAAGGGTTAAAGCATTTTCGCTTTCTCATGATGCGGCGGAACCGATAGGCTTCTCATTTTCTAAAGGCGGTACAAAGATAACAGTTGTAACGGATACAGGGGTTGTGACTGACGAGATTTTTGAAGAGATCAAGACATCGGATGTTATCGTGATGGAAGCAAATCATGAGGTCAATATTCTGCAATATGGGCCATACCCTTATAGCCTAAAACGAAGAATCATGAGCGATAAGGGGCATTTGTCAAATGTCAGTGCAGCAGAGTCGATAACTAATGCAATTGAATTTAGACGATCTGCTGACAAAAGTAAGATGCAAATTCTTCTAGCTCATTTAAGTACTACAAATAACACACCATATCAGGCAAGACTTACAGTAGCAAATATTCTTGAGGAGAATGGAATTTACAAGGGTAAGGATTTTGATATAGGTGTGGCACTTAAAGATGAGCCTTCTGCGATGATTCATGGATATGCAATATGATTGAAATAAGGATAATTTGCATAGGAAAACTCAAGGAAAAATATTGGAATGATGCCTGCATTGAATATCTAAAACGTCTTAGACCTTTTTGCCGCATTGAGGTAATTGAACTATCTGAAGAAAAGATTGGTAAACATGAAAGAGAATCAGATATAGAAATTGTAAAGACAAAAGAAGGAGAATCAATTCTTTCGAAGATAGGAGATTCGGATTATGTTGTCAGTCTTGATATAATGGGAGAGAATCTTTCATCTACTGAGATGTCTCAACTTTTGACAAACATAACGAATGAGGGAAAAAGCAAGATTGATTTTATAATAGGAGGAAGCTATGGGCTTTCATCTGAAGTATCAAAGCGTGCGAATTTTAAGCTGTCCTTTTCAAAAATGACATTTCCGCACCAGATGATGAGAGTGATACTGCTTGAACAAATTTATAGAAGCTATATGATTGAGATAGGAACGCATTATCATAAATAACTTTGATTTAATGAAAGGGAGAAACATTGGCTACATACGATACTAATAAGAAGAAAAAAGAAGAAAAGATAAAAAAGAGAAAAAGCGAAAATAATGACATAAACTCTGAAAAAAAGAATGATTCTCACAGGGGTAGTCTTGTAGCAAAGATTGTCGTAATAGCGTTAATTGTTATGATGGGAACATTTTTTCTTTTGAGCAATTTGGCATATTTATTGAATTAATGAAGTTTTAGTGTAAATATTAACAAGAAGATTTCAGTTGTACCCGATATTTTATGTTATAATACTTGACATTAATATAGTAAAACTATAGCAAAAAGGAGATATCTCATGTCGATAGAAAGCGTTGAAAGAGTAAAAGAGGCTGAACTTAAAGCTGGTGCAGTAAGAAAGACGGCAGATGAAAAGGCTAAAGAGATTATTTCGAATGCAAAAATAGAAGCAAATCGTATAATTGAAGAGGCGAAGATCGATGCCGACATAAGACACGACGAGATAATTGAAAAGGCTAAAGAAAAAGCCGAAATAATATATAAAGAGAAGATCCAAAAAGAACGTGAGAATTGCTCTGTAATTAAAGCAGAAGGTAGAGATCATATAGATAAAGCTGTAGAAGCTGTAGTGAGAAAGGTTGTGAGTCCTGATGGCAATTGTTAAGATGCAGAAGATGTCTGTAATCGGAATGATTGAAGACAGACAAGCGGTTCTTGACGATTTGATGGATCTCGGAGTTGTTGAAATATCCAATGGAAGCTTGAAACTCGGAGATGATGATTGGAAGAAACTCGTTACTTCAGATGGGGACGAGGTTAATTTCAAGGAGCTTAAGAAAAAACAGGCGGATGCGGATTTCGCGATTGAAATCCTCAATAAACATGCTGATTTGAAACAGCCTTTATTCTCCGTGAGAGAAAAAATAACAAATAAAATTGAGAAAGAGAAGTATGAGGAAGAGGATAAATATCAAAAGATAACCAACAAGATAATAGATCTTGACCTTGACCTTCAGAATGCTTACTCTAGCGTGAATGAGGCAAATGCAAGAATAATGGGGCTAACGCCTTGGAGCGAGTATAAAGTTCCACTTGATCTGAAAGAAACGGAAAATTTGGCAATTCAAATTGGAACACTTCCTCCTTTGGCTGACATTGATCTAATTCAAAATGATCTTGATGAACAATCGCTTCAAACGGAGATTACCGAGGTTAATAGGGATAAGCAACAAACTTACGTAGAGCTTATGTACTTCAAAAAAGACGAAAAAGAAGTGTGGGAAACAGTTCGAAAATACGGTTTTTCGGTAAGTAATACGGAAGGATATAAAGGTACCGCTTGTGAAAATATCGAAAGGCTTAAGCTTGAAATTGAAGAAACATCTAAAACAAAGGAATTAATTTCAAAGGAAATTTCTAGTGAAGCGAAATATATTAATGACCTAAAGATATACCGCGACCTTCTTCAGATAAAAATAGATAAGTCAAGAATAAGAGGTAGTCTTCTAAATACTGAAAGAGCCTTCCAATTTGACGGATGGGTTCCTGAAGTTGCAGAAGCTGAGGTTTCGTCGGTCCTAGATAAATATGGGTGTTTTTATGAGTTCGAAGAGCCAGATGAAGATGATGACGACATTCCTGTAAAATTCAATAACAAGGGATTATTCTCGTCAGCAGAATTCATAACAAAGCTTTATTCATTGCCGAATCCACATGAGGTCGATCCTACATCGATATTTACATTTTTCTATATAATTTTCTTTGGAATGATGTTCGGAGATGTTGGATATGGGCTTATAATTGTTATTGCTACAGCTGTCTTGCTAAAGAAGAACAAGGTCGAAGGGGCAGCAAAGAAGCTTATGAACATCCTGTTTTATAGCGGTTTATCCAGTGTTTTCTGGGGCGTGATGTTCGGAAGCTATTTCGGAGATGCAATTTCAGTTATAGCAAAGACCTTTTTCGGAAAGACTATTATAATCAAGCCGCTATGGCTTGACCCCGGGAAATCTGCGATGGTATTTCTCATGGTGTCTTGTGGACTAGGAATTTTACATTTATTCGTAGGAATGGGAATAGATGCATATGAGAAGATTAAGTCCGGTAAAGTATTATCTGCAATCAACGATGATTTTGCATGGTATCTGATAGTACTTGGAGCTGTAATGGCACTTTTCGGTAAGATGGTAAACCCGGGAGTACCGAAAGTAGGTAAATGGATGCTTATAGTAGGACTGGCAATGGCTATCATACTGCCATTCTTCATAAATAAAGGTGTCGGGAAGGCAATAGGGTTATGGAATATTTATAGCGGACTTACAGGAAATCTATCAGATATTCTTTCATATTCGAGATTGCTTGGACTTGGCCTTGCATCGACATCAATTGCTCAAGTATTTAATTTTCTTGCATCTATGGGAGGAAAGAGCGTAGTCGGAGTCATTATGTTCATATTGATATTTACACTTGGACACACGCTCAACTTTGCAATCAATGCGCTTGGATCCTTTGTACACAGCTGCAGGCTTCAATTCGTAGAATTCT
>CABTXQ010000034.1 GCA_902488835.1 uncultured Ileibacterium sp. | reverse complement strand
TAAATCACAACCACCAGCTAAGCTGGTGGTTTGTTTTGCCCCTATAAGGGGCTGTTACCTACCGGCATCTCAAGATGCATGAAACGGTTCGCCTTCCGCTCCACTAATTTCACTTGTACCTATTTCCCTACAAACCCTAAAGGGTTACTTCTTTTTTCCAGTGAAAGGATCTATGTATTCCTTCATACTTATTTGATCATTAACTATATCTTCTTGCAATTGTGTACGTATGTATTCTTTTATCTTTTTTGTATTCTTCCCCACTGTATCAACATAATAGCCACGACACCAAAAGTGACGATTCCCATATTTATATTTTAGATTTGCAAATTTGTCAAAAATCATTAGAGAACTTTTCCCTTTGAGATATCCTACAATTTGCGATACTGAGTATTTTGGAGGTATCCTCACGAGCATGTGAATATGATCTTTACAGCATTCTGCTTCTATTATTTCTATTTCTTTTCGCTGACAAAGCAGCCTGAGAAATTTCCCTATCTCTACTCTTATTTTTCCATAAATTTCTTGTCTTCTGTATTTTGGTGCAAAGACTATATGGTACTTACAATTCCATTTTGTATGTGCTAAACTATTGTTATCATTATTCATAATGATTGCCTCCTTTGATAGTTGATACGGTTGGCGAACCTGTATCATTTTATCACATGGAGGCTTTTTACTTAAAGCTAAAGCTTATTTAAGCTCACCGGCATAGCCGGTGGATTATTGATACGATAGAATTTTATTCTATCGTATCCACCGCTAAAGCTAAACATACTAAAATAGTGCCAGAAAAATCATAGTTGATTCCTCTGGCACATATTCTCTGGCACGCATTAAGTGGTTAACGTGAACTTTTAAATTTTTAGTTTGTCACAAACCGAGCATCTATTAGTCATCTCTTTTTAGAAATGCTGTACAACAATGTATAGCTCCATATCCTTTAATTATCTCGCTAAAATCGACCGCTGTGACTTTAACTCCATTTTGTTCCAACAACTCTTGCGTTCTAGGATTGCCCTCTGGCATTACTATGCTCCCTGGCTCAATAGCTACAAAATTGATACCAAAAGTTTCTTTAGCTTCTGTTCTGGACGGGCATTCAATAATTTTATATCCCTTTCTTTTCAAAACATCTACTACATCGTAAGGTACCTGTGGAGAATGTACAACTGCTATGTCATTAGATGCCAAATTTAAATTTCCGTCAATATGGGCATGACCATAAGGTATCTGCATATGAATAATCTCTTTTACACCCATACGTTCAAGCTCATGTGCGACCATATCATATCCCGCTCGGTTTGTTCTCACACCAGTTGCTAAAATCACTGTATATCGATCAATCCACATACCCATAGCACCTTCAAATATAGCATTTCCGGTTACGGTTTTTACTATCGGTACCCCAATATCTCCTAGAGTTTTTGCAACAAATCTTTCTTCCCCTCTTCTAGCTTCCATTGCAGGTCTAGTTACAATTGCACCTTCTGGTGTCATGAACAAAAGATCTCTGCAAAACAATGCGTTAGGTCTATCTTTTCTTTGTTCATCTACATAATAAACTTCAACACCATTTTCTTTATAAATTTCTACCAATGCATCATGCTGCTGTCTGAATTTAATAGGGTCTATAGCTGATTTAAATCTCGCTTGTTTCCAATCAAAATCTTCAATTTCCGCTCCAGGTCTACGCATTAACACAGCTCGTAATTTGTTTGTTTCTGAAGACACCCCCCAGTCCCCCCAATATTCTGTCATTTCTTCAATGGAAGATGATTCTTTCGCAAACCACCTTTCTCCAGGTAGAGCATCAATATCTATCCTATCTGTATTCATAATACAACTCCTTATGTAATCTTATATCCTATTCATATATAAAATAGTATCTATTTAATTAATATCTTTTCTTAAATCTCTTTTGTGCATTATAAATGTAAATATAATCATTAAAATCAAACTTACACCTAGTGATATAAATGCGCTTTGAGTTAATGCCGCAAATATATACCCGATTAAAGATGCTAAAGCGGCAAGTATTGCATATGGAAGTTGAGTTGTTACGTGTGCCATATGATCACAACCTGCACCCAAAGATGCTAAGATTGTAGAGTCACTTATAGGAGAACAGTGGTCTCCGAACAATGAGCCTGCAAGTGCTGCTCCAATTGCTGGTGATACATCCACTCCATTAGCTATTGCTAGCGGTATAGCTATAGGTAGGAATATTGCAAATGAGCCCCAACTCGATCCCGTTGCAAATGAAGTTAAGCATGCTGTAAGGAATAATGATAAGAACATTATTCCTGGGGTCATAAATCCTCTTGTAGCTTCTACAATGTATCCAGATGCACCTACGTCTCCAGTAACACCACCGATACACCAAGCAAAAATTAATATCATTATCGCTTCTATCATCTGTTGAAATCCATCTACAAAAACTGAATACGCTTCTTTAAAATCCAATGTTTTTGCACATATACCCATTATTACACCAACAAGCGAAGCGGTGAAAAATGCTACAGTCAATGACAACATAGTGTTGCTATTACTTATAGTATGCATAAAGCCGTCTCCCTTAGGACCAGTATAATACATACAAATAAAAAGTGAAGCGATCAGAACAACAATAGGAATTACTAGCCCCCAAGGAGTTGGATTGCTGCCTTCTTTTTTAACAAATTTATGCTGTCTTTTTATATGTGCGTCATCATCATAAACTTTTCCGAGATTTTTAGCTCTAAGTTCAGCTTTGCGCATTGGACCAAAATCCCACCCTGTTACAGCTATAACTCCAACCATAATAATGATGACAATTGTGTAATGATTAAATGGAACCGCCTGTACAAATTCCGAAAATAAATTTGAACCTTCTGGCAAAGATTTTTTCATTATTCCCATTACTAACGCACCCCAGCCTGTAATCGGAAGCAATAATGGTACCGAGGATGCTGTTGAGTCGCAAATATAAGCTAGTTTTTCTCTTGAAATCTTTAACCTATCAGTTACAGTTCTCATTATAGGTCCTAGAATAACTGAATTAGATGAGTCACTAAAGAATATTATCAATCCCCCTACCCAACTAGCAATTTGTCCCTGCTTAACTGTTTTGATTTTATCTTTTACGGCTTCGCCAAATGCCCATGCACCGCCACTTCTTTCTAGCATTACAGAAAAACAACCTACAAACAATGTCATCGCTATAACTCCTGCATTCCACTCGTCTGCAATGTTAGGAATCATGTAGTTACCAAAAATATTAACAAAACCTACTGCAATATTACCTCTCGCTAGCATTGTGCAGCCAACGAACACAGCAGCAATTAAAGATAGCAATACATTTTTTGTAATGAAAGCTAACGTAATCGCTAAAATTGGTGGTATTAATGAAAATATACCAAAATCGTAATTCATAACATCCTCCTTTTATCTTTTCTAATAAAACTTAAAAATATATAAAGCAATTAATATGCCAAAATAGGAGTATTCTCCTCATATCAAAATATAATATAAAAAAGGATGGTCAACAAAACCATCCATCAACGCTTTTAAGTTACCTTATACCATGTTTTTTTATTTTATTATGCAAACTTTGCCTTGATATACCTAAATTTTTAGCAGCCTCAGTAAAACTACAACTAGAATTCATCTCATTAACTATAATACTTTTCTCAATTTCATCAATTGTATTTTTTAAATTACCCTTTACAACATATTTACTAAAATCCTCAGGCTTTGAAATTGTTATATCATCATTAAAAGTGATATTTGAAACATACATTGGCAAATCTTTTTTAGAAATAAATTTACTCGAGGTGATGTTAAACGCACCTTCAATTACATTCCGCAATTCCCTAACGTTTCCAGGCCAGCTATATTGGTAGAAGAGGCTCTCAACATCTTCATCAACTCCCATTATTTCACGATTCATATCTTTGTTAAATTGAGAGATAAAATAATCTGTCAAAAGGCTTATATCTTCTCGTCTTTCAGACAAAGGCGGTATAAATATCTGTACTACGCTAAGTCTATAAAACAGGTCTTCTCTTATTTTGTTATTTCTGATACATTCTATTGGATTCTCATTCACCGCCGTAATAATTTTTACATCCGTTCCTATTGGCTTGTAACTACCAATTCTAGATACCTTCTTCTCTTCAATAGCTTTAAGTAATTTAGATTGTATACCTATTTCCATGGAGTTTATCTCATCTAAGAATAAAGTCCCTCCATTAGCCATTTCGAATAGTCCTGGTTTATCTTCAGCACCAGTATAGCTACCCTTTGTTGTTCCAAACAGAATACTTTCCAAAAGAGTTGACGGTATGGCTGCACAATTTTGCGAAATAAAAGGCTTATTTCTCCTATCACCTGCAGTATGTATTGATTGTGCTACAAGTTCTTTGCCAGTTCCTGTAGCTCCGTAAATTAATACGGATGATGTAGTTTGAGATATTCTCGATATTCTGGCTTTTATCATCTCCATATCTGGCGATGTTGTTATAATATCATCAAGTACATATAGATCTTGACTAGCATTTTTATCTTTTATAGATAAGGTAATGTCTTGGCGCTCATAAGCCGGATCTACATACCTTGAAACTTCAACAGCACCAATCGTGACTCCATTTTTCTTTATTGGTAAGGTAGTATTAATTGCATTAATACTCTGCCCCTTATATGTTAATAACTTTTGAGATTGATTGCTCAAGGCTTCACCAGTCCTAAGAACCTGCATTATACTACTCGTTTCTTCCGTTATAGTTGGATACGCGTATGTAATATGCTTTCCAAAAATATCTTTTTCTTTAAGATTATTAATATCTGGTCTATAGGTTTTGTAATATTCAATATAACCATCTTTATCCGTAACAACTATCCCATCTATAAAATTGTAAATATTTAATAATTGTTCAACATATCGTCTCAGCATTCCTCACTCCTTGTAAAAAAGATTGTACATATGTACAATCTTTTTTACCCACTTTGTCAATATTTAATTACATATTTTGAAATTTACCCTCTTTTCAGATATGCTGTTATGCAGTGTAGTGCCCCTCTTCCTTTCATTATTTCTGAAATGTCAATTGTATCTACCTTTACACCATTATTTTCAAGCAATTCTTGCGTTCTAACATTACCCTCTGCCATCAAAACATGATCTGGTTCTATAGCTACAAAGTTACAGGCAAATGTGCTTATAACCTCAGTACGAGAAGGAGCCTCTAAAATTTTAAATCCTTTCTTCTTCAACATATCTACTATATCATATGGGACCTGTGGTGCATGAATTAATATTTTGTCATAACCTATTGGATTCATTAATCCATCAATATGTATATTACTATATGGTTGTTGCATATGATAAACTTCGACACCCATATTTTCTAGTTGTTGTTTAACTTGCATATATCCTGCTTCATTACATCTGCTTCCAGTCGACAAAACACAAGTTTTCCTGTCAACCCACATGCCATTTGCACCTTCAAAAAATCCCGATCCTGAAACTGTTTTCAATATAGGTACACCAAGATCCGCCAATGCTTTAGCGACATATCTTTCTTCACCACGTCTAGCAGCCATGCCCGGTCTAGTTATTATAGCCCCTTCTGGTGTCATAAACATCAAGTCTCTGCAAAATATCGCATTTGGTCTATCTTCTCTCTGCTCATCTACCAAAAATACCTTGACACCATAACTCTCATATTTAGCAACAATATCATCATGTTGCTTCCTCATCTTTTCGATATCAATAGGCTCATCAGAAAATCTTACAGAGCTAGCATCGAAATTCTCAATCTCTTTTCCAGGTCGACGCATTAGAACTGCTTTCAATACATCAACTTCTGAAGACACCCCCCAGTCACCCCAATAAGTAGACATGTCATCTTCAAAGGTTGTTTCTTTTGGGAACCATCGTTCTCCTTTAATTGCATCAATATCAAGATTTAATTTACTGTTATTAGCCATATTAAAATCCTTTCTTTTTCGAAATAAATTTGTTTTATATTGTTTACAGTTTTATTAAGCAACATCCATGCCAAGACAAAATTAGTTCGCAGATTCCAACTTATTTAAATGCCACTTTAAAAGCTCTTTATGACTAGCAACGGAAATTTCTAAAACCAAACTTGATGCACCTTTTTCAGAAATTCTTTTGTTAGAGGATATGTTATTGATTCACCTATAATAGAATCCATCCCACAATATGGGCAGACTGCTGTCCATCCAGGTTCATCTTCCCACCATTCCTTTATTTCTTTGGGTGAGAAAATTTCCAAGCAATAAAAACAGCCACATAGCTTTTCTTTTTCAAGCATTGACTTATTTGCAGAAGAATATTGATGAGCTTTTATATAATCCATGAGGTCTCCTATAACTTAGCATGCTTTTAGACTCCGTACTAAATCCAACTCATACTACAAACGATCCCTAAAAGAATCTCTTATTACAATAACTTTATCTATAACTTCATTTATCATTTCATCATAGTTTTCGTGATTGTTAAAATCAAGTCCGCTAATATAGTAAATAATCCTAGCAGCTTTTTTATTATCTAATCTTTGCCATTCTAGAGTAACACCTAGTTCATCATGTATCGCTTCGGCTTCAGAGTATAACTTATCAAACATTTCCTTGTTATCATTGATATAAACTTCTATGCCTATACTGTTTATCTTATTTACCAAGGTAATAGATGTATGTGCTTCGCTTGTGCCAAGAGCAACATCATAATAATGATCTGTTGTAGCCTTTCTGACATTAAATGGTTTATTTTGTCACTGGAATGGAATTTTACCTACTAGCATTTCAAGATGTATTAAACGGTTCGCCTTTTGCTACACTAATTTCACTTGTACTTTATTTACTATAAACCCTGAATGGTTACTTATTGTCCGGTTAGAGTGTCCATATATCCCATCATCCTTATTTGATCACCAACTATATTTATTTTCTACCATAGAAAGCTAGCTTTTAATTTGTAGGCTTTTTCTCACACTCTATTTTTAATGATATGCATCTTAAATATATTTTCCTAGAAATTCCTCAATGTTTAATATGTGTATATTCAAATATCATTGGTTACTTTCGTAAAATAATGAGTCTAATTCGTATTTTCCATTTTTTAGATTGTTCTTGATTCTTATTAAACATTCATTCATATATTATAAAGTCTACGCTGCAGTCATGAACGCCATATCTTTATATGTTTTGGCTACATGGTCCATTCAATTTTAGTAAGATCTATAAATAGAAATAAATTTTTCTATAGTGTACCATTACTTGTGATCATTTTATCTTTGATTTCATTTGCGGCCATTCTTATCAAATAATGATTATCTACTAATCCCTTTTTTATAATATAATCCTTTTTTTTATTATCTTCGAAATCCAACTTATATACGCCATATATTATTGCTATTTTAATCTGATATATTTCATTATCCATCATTTTAGATAGTTGACTTAATGCTAATTCTTTATATTTAGACTTACATAACAATACTATTGTTCTTGTAGCTTGTAGTCTAATATCTTTCTCCTCATGAGAGCTCAAGCCTATTGAATACTGAATAATTGTGGATAAAACTCTATCCTCTAGCTTATCATAGTTTACGTTATATAAAAATGTTTTTAAGGTCTCAAAGGATTTTATAATTTCAGTTTCTGATTTTTGAGAAAATATTGCCATTTTAGAAAGAACATCAGAAAAATCATATTTATTGAAGCATAATTGTAACATCATAAAGCTGAATTCTAAAGTACTTAGAGATGCCTGTTCAAAAAATATGTCCTCATGACCGCACAATACTAATTCTTTTTCTTCTATTATTGAGTAAAATGTTAAATCTAATTCTTTTTCATAAGAATATTTATTCTTTAGATAGATCAATAGTTCAATTGCTCTGATCTTGTCTCCAAAAGTCTGTTTTTCTTCTCGCAATGTTCTAACAATAGAAGATAATATTAATTTTATTTGTTTCGTATCTAGCTTTAATTTATCGAACTCTATAATATTTCTAATTGTTTTATAGGGGTCATCAGCATATCCGAATATAGTTCCATTCTTTCCTTGCTCTTCATTGCGTTGATTGATTCTTTCAACATACCTATTAATATGATTATATATTTCATCACCTCTGTCATGCTCAGTCTCTAATAAATATTCAGATAAGTAAAAACTGTTCATACATTCTTCAATAGTAGCATCTAATAATCTAGCATCTATCGTTATTTTTTTTCTTAATATTATCAAGCAACTTGAAAGGGCATTACAAGCTTTTCTTAGTTCTTCATTCCTAATCATATCAATTATCAAATTCAGCACTTTTTCTTGATTGATAGTAGATATTCTTGAATAATTTACTCTACTTAACACTTTTAATATCTTGTCGAAAAATCTACTGAAATTTTTTTCTATAAGAGTTATACACAATTCTATAATTTTATTATTATCTATTCTAGATATATTATATGTTAAAAATTCAAAGATATGATTTGCTATACTTAAAATTCTATTTTCATCTGCAATCCAAATATCAACCTCTTTAAAGACTTCTTCTACATATGAAGTGAATAGATCATCGCCAAAGTAGTAACCATAATGTTTTAAGACCAATAATTTTGAAATAAACCTCTTATGTGGAATTGGGATTAAATTTATTCCTGAAATCATATTTTCAATATCGGTTACATTTATCATGTCTGTTTTTTGATTATATGCTCTTATAATTTTTTCCAATTCTTTATCTTTTTGATCCATTAATAATAATTTAATAAGAAAAATATACATATTATGATTATAATACAAAAAATTTAAGCTTGAAAGCATACTAATCATTCTCTCTCATTAACAACAGCTGTGTTAGAGAACCATAAGTCATTGATAATATAAATGAGTTAGACACATCATCAAGAATATCATCCACTCCTTCAAAGTGTGTTGTATATGGAGAATCAACCTTCTGATTCATTAACTGTTTTAGCGTTTTCTGTGATAAACTATCTGAACATCTGTCAAGTAATGGATAATATACATTTTCTTGATTTTCATTCAGTAGAGTCTGTGGCTTCACTTCTAATGGGATTTGATTATTAATCTCACATTGCAATATTATAATATTTCTCCAATCGATTAAAACATCATTTGAAAGCCAGTTTGGTATTTTTTTATTACTGACCGATTCATTGTATGCATTTTCCAATTCAGTAGCGCATTCATCTAAATCATTTGAAAAATATGCTTCTATAGCTCTAACTCTATATCTAATAAAAGACTTGAGGTAAGATTCATGTCTATTACATAAGTCATTTGCTAAACTAGAATAATTAATTGGTATATTTGTATTGTGTCCTAATATATTTGAAAACATTATACTAAGCGCTTTGTCTAATTTAAAATTTAGTTCTGAAGTCTCCTCCTTCTTTTTATTAAATATTATCTCTTGAGTTACATTTCTCGTCATACTAAATCCTTGAAAAAGTTCTTTATTAATAATATAATTATTACTTATAACATTTATATCTTCTATATCTTCATTAGTTGTAAACTGAATAAATTGTTCTCTGCAATACTTTCTATATATATCAACCACATCTCTCATTATTCCAGTATATACTTTTTCAATAAAGTCAGAAAACTCATGAACTACGTAATATTTTTCTCTATAAGTGTCTCGTATCTCTAATTGTAGTTGTGTAGGTTCCTTTTTATTTTCATCACAGAAAATATATAAGGCTCTTTTTTTTAATTCTCTAGCCCGTTTCTGTTCTCTCAATACGCCCTCTGACACATCATCATTATTATCTATCAAGAACACGCACAGATCAGAGTCATCTAATTTTGTAATATAACTATCTACTATATGTTGGCTTGAAGGGCCTAGCTCTTCAAATATAAACGCTTGAACTATATTTGTTTCTAATAATAAAGATTTTAACTCCTTCCTTATCAACGTATATCTTCCACCACATTTTGAACTAATAAATACTTTTACTTTATATTCAATGGTATCATCTCTCATCTTTTAGCACTCTCCCCTTTTAATCTTGCGTATATAACATAATAAATAAGCATATTATTATCTTATCTTTATCTCATTTTTTCAATTACCATTCAAAATGTTAATTTTCTATTTTAAATAAACCCTCTAATATTTCTTCAATATTACAGTCTAAATCAAAACATCCGTGGTCGCGTTTTGTTCATTCTTCATTTTGTAAAATGTATTTTCATCCACTTTTACCTTTTACATCAACTCGCTATTTGTTATTTCTTAGACTATATAAAGATGATAAATCCCTCCTAGTTGAAATTTATTTTTCTAAATAAATTTCATACATTTCTTCACATGGTTTCAAAATAACATCTATATCATGAAGTCGAATATCCCCTAAACCATAAAATATGTCTATACTTGCCGTTCCTATTTTCTTTTCTTCTTTTCCATCGGTAGGCATAAGAAAAGCATTAGAATCAATTACCAGATTGTTTTCCTTAGCAAAATCTTTATATGCTAGCTCATATAAATATTGCTTTGTTATATCTCCTACTCCCGGTTGTTTATCAACACATTTATCATCTAGCTTGATCTTGTAATATTTAGCATCATATATAGATAATTTATTACCATTTATTGTAACAATATCAGGAATCAATGTTTTATTCGCTAAATGAACATTTCCAGAAAGGTTATGCTTCCACTTCGGTTTAGCAATTACATCTGATAGTAATGCAGATTGTTTTGGATTCTTAGAATAACTTAAACCAAGTTCTTTAATAGATTTATTTATACAATCATCCATAACCTCAGAGCACACATCTTCCCACACTAAATTAAAGCTATTTGTTCCAGCAAAAGAAACATTTGTAGATGAATTTTTGCCAGAATCTTCTTCAATATACTTTTTCAACAAATTCAAAATATTTTGCTTAAATGTAACAAACTGCGAAGACACCTCTTGATTTATACGATACAAAATATACTCGCTACTACCAAAATGCTCTCTTTTCTCTGAACTTAAATTTATTGTATCTATATCAAGTATGCGCAAAATTTCTTTTAGCTTTTTGCATACTTCAGATAAAATAAATGCATGTAATCTTCGGAAATAATCCTGCTCATTATTTTCTTGATTAACTGTAAATGTATCCATGTATATCGGTAATCCATTCGAAAAATAAGCTGTACTTTCATTAATAGTTTTCTCCCACAAAATCTCCCCGCATCCATTTTGTTCAATAATTTGTTTATCATTACTATAAAGTCCATGATCGTAATAGCTGTAAATCAGTTCTAATGCAATTGATAACAAATTAAAATTATCAACATCTACTTGACTACTAAAACCTATTTTTTGCTCTTTTGATTGATACTTCCTAATTACGGATATTAATTGCTTAAGTTTTTGAAAATTATTTATTGAATCATTCAAATAAGAAACTGCATATTTAGGGTAAATAAGTAAACACACATTTCCTATAACAAGCATCCCAACATACTTAAACACATATATATTTCCTTCTAGCTCAGCATTAAGTTTATCTAAACTATCTGTTTCCAGTAATTCCTCTAGTTCTACTTTTGATACATCTTTTGATAACCTTTTTACAATATTCATCAAAGATAGGGACTTTAATATATTCTTTAGTTCTTCTTCACTCGTGTGGAATTCATTTTGTAGGTCGAAAAATGAATATGGCTTTAATTCTTGCATTGTTGCTATATACATAATTTCCTCCACCACACTAATATTCGTACTCTACCTCATCTTCTGCAGCAATAGATACTTCATCTGTTTTACTGTAATCGTATACTTGGTTCGTCTCAATTGATTGGGTTTTTATTTCAATATTTCCCTTAAATAAGTTCAAGGCATTATCATCAAAATGTTTGCAAACACTTGAGTAAGTAGCGTATTTACCTTCTTCAAACAATAATGGTCTATACGCTTTAGCTGCATCTTCATATAGATACATCAAAACTTTATTCTTAATAGTCTCTGTCAGCTTATCTAGATCAGAATCTTCTAAAATCGATTTGGGCACAAAATACGGACCAATCAATTTATCCTCAGGAATGTTAAGCGAAGATAGCTTCTTATTTAACTCTCTTCTAAACAAATCCCAATTAACCACTTCAGAAGAATTTATTTTGAATTTATATCTTTCAAAATCTTCTTTATTTGACTCGGCTGCATCATTAATTCCTAAATATCTAAATTCCCATCTTCTTCTAAATGCTGTATCCATAGGCATAACCCCTTGATCAGCACTATTCATTGTTGCCCAAATATATAGATTGTTCGGTAAATACAATCTTCCAAAATCTTCGCCTAATTTTTCTTTGATGTTTTTTTCTAAATCACAATCATCAAATTCTTTTCTTAGAAATTCTTGTAGTTCCTTTGATGTTGCAATAAAATACTCACTCTCCCCAGAACCATCTCTATCTAATAATTGAAAAACATCACCAAATACAGCAGCAACATTCGCTCTATTTATTTCTTCTATTAAAAGCAAATAATCTTGTGTTGGATATTTTAATGCTCTAACTAGCTGTCTCATAAGTACACCTGGGATATACT
>CABTXQ010000033.1 GCA_902488835.1 uncultured Ileibacterium sp. | reverse complement strand
GCAAAGAATAGTGAACCTATAAAATTCCAAACATAAACACGTATTAAATTTATCAGCATTTCCTTCAATGAAACTTTACCGTCCAGTAATGATACCGTCATGAGAATGTTACCGGTAAAAAGCTCTGCTCCAGCAACTAAAACAAGTATGAGTCCGATGGAAAAAAGAAATGAAGAAATTAATGAAGCGTATCTTGACCCTGAAAGGACCACATTAGCCTTGGTACTTGCAGCAGCACCTATAGATATGAAAACCCCTGCCATGATTGAAAGGAATCTGGTCCTCCATGGTGAAAAGCTAGCCTTAGATCTTCCTATATCACTAGTGAAATCAGTAATTTCTTTTGGCGAAAGCATTGTCTTAGCATTATCCATGATCTCTCCTTTATTAACAATTGAATATAAAAAAATATAGCACATAAAAAAATATTATTCAATTAAATGTGATAGAATATCAGTACAAAAATTGATTAGGTTGTGACGGAGGTAATAGTTATGAAACGCGTACTTGTAATATCGACCAGCTTCAGAGAATTTAGCAATTCCGACGGAATGGCACAAGAATTTATACAAGGTGCAAGAGAGAATAACAATACGGTTGAATATATTTCTCTTGCAGACCAGGATATAAAATTCTGCACTGGGTGCTTTACATGTAGAAATTCCGGCAAATGCATTTATGACGATGATGCTGAAAAGATAGTGAAGAGGATGGCAACTGCTGATGTTATTGTTTTTGCAACACCGATTTACTATTTTGAAATGAGCGGGCAGATGAAGACACTTCTGGATAGGACACTGCCTCTGTACAATGGAGAGTATAAGTTCAAAGAGATATATCTTCTGGCATCTGCGATAGAAGAGGGGGATGAGGTATTCAAAAATACCAAGAATGGACTTATGGGGTGGATCGAATGCTTTCCTGATGCAAGCCTTATGGGAGAGGTATATGCAGGTGGCGTGACAGAAGCAGGGGAGATAAACTCTCATCCTGCAAGAAAAACGGCATATGAAATGGGTAGAAGCATAAAATAAACGAGCTATTTTGTAAAAACTAACAAATAAAATTAAATTATCTTGTTTTGTGTTGCAAAGACTGATCCTTGTGTTATAATACAAAACGTCTTTTAATCAAAAACAGCAACTAATGGAGGGCTGATAATGTATAAATATGCAACACTTAATAATATTGCCTCACTCGGTACATCAAAGTTTAATGAAAACTTTGGTAAAACCGACAATATAGAGGAAGCTGAAGGAATTATTGTAAGAAGTGCTAAAATGCACGACATGGATTTTTCTGATAATTTACTTGCAATTGCAAGGGCTGGTGCGGGAGTAAATAATATTCCATTATCACGTTGCACCGATGAAGGCATAGTGGTATTTAACACTCCCGGTGCAAATGCAAATGGGGTAAAGGAACTTGTTATTGCAGGTATGCTTCTAGCTACAAGAGATGTAATAGGCGGAATCAGCTGGGTGAATGACAACGCGTCCAATGAAGAGATAGCCGGCATGACTGAAAAAGAGAAGAAGAGGTTTGCAGGCACAGAGCTATATGGTAAAAAAATTGGCATTATTGGACTTGGAGCAGTAGGTGTAAGAGTTGCAAATGCTGCAGTACATCTTGGAATGGAAGTGTATGGATATGACCCATACGTAAATGTCAATAGTGCATGGCATCTTTCAAGCAGGGTGACATATGTATCTGACATAGAGAAGATTTACAAAAAATGTGATTTCATTACAATCCATGTTCCTGCAATGGAATCAACAAAGCACTATATTAACAGCAAAGCTATAGATATGATGAAACGAGATGTTATAGTGTTGAATATGGCTCGAGATGTACTGGTAGATGAAGAGGCCATGATAAGGGCAATTGATGAAGGAAGGGTCCGTAAATACGTATCAGATTTTCCTAACACAGTTGTTTCAGGACATGTAGGTTGCATAACAACGCCTCACCTTGGAGCGTCTACAAAGGAAGCTGAAGCTAACTGTGCAGTTATGGCTGTTGAACAGCTTCAAGCATATATTGAAACCGGATCAATTGTAAACAGTGTAAATTATCCGAACTGTCAGGTCGGACCATGGGAGACAAATAAAAGGGTAACTATTTTCCATAAAAATGCAAATAATATGCTGAACAACTTTACTAGCATAGTAGGTGATGCAGGATTAAATATTGCTGCCATGACAAATAAATCAAGAGGGGAATACGCTTATACAGTACTTGATGCAGATTCAGTTATATCAAAAGAAATAGTCAATAAACTTAAAAAAATTGACGGTGTAATTAGGACGAGATTGATTTAGTTTGAACCAATATTTAGGAGTAAATATAGAGTTAAGTACGGTGGAATGAATTTTCACAATAAGTTCATTCCGCCATATTTTTTTGTGTTAGAATAATCTAATAGTGATAAATTAAGGATATCCAAGATATAATATTATAGATGATCAAAAGGGGGACAATATGTTGAACAAATTTAGCGGCAGTGAGCGGTATGTCGCATCGGCAGAATTGATGAGTGCAGTTAACGTGGCAATTACACTGGAAAAGCCACTTTTGATAAAGGGAGAGCCGGGTACAGGAAAGACCATGCTTGCCGCTGCAATTGCTGACTCACTTGATAAGAAGCTGATAACATGGAATATAAAATCTACTACAAAGGCTCAGGAAGGGCTTTATGTCTATGATGTTGTTCAAAGATTGTATGACAGCCAGTTCGGAAACAAAGGCGTTGATGATATAGCACATTATATTACAATGGGTAAACTCGGCGAAGCATTTGAATCTGATGAGCAGGTTGTCTTGCTGATTGATGAGATAGATAAGGCTGACCTGGAATTTCCTAACGACCTTCTTTATGAGTTAGATCAGATGGAATTTTATATCCCTGAGATAAAGAAGACAGTAAAGGCTAAGAATAGACCAATAGTTATAATTACATCTAATGCGGAGAAGGAATTACCGGATGCATTTCTAAGAAGATGTATATTCCATTACATTAATTTCCCTGATGAGGAGGAAATGAGGGACATTCTAAATGTTCATTTTAAAGATTTGGAAGATGGGTTACTAAATCAGGCATTGAAATCCTTCTACTGGATAAGGTCTCTCGACGCAATGGAGAAGAAGCCAAGCACATCTGAACTTATCGACTGGATAAGAGCTCTTAAGGCTGGTGGAATCGATACTGCAGATATAATATCGAGAATACCTTTTGTCGGAACGCTTCTCAAGAAGGATAAGGACCTTTTGAATCTTGAGAATAATCTCAGGTAGTTTTATCGGGAGAAATATATGTTTGTATCATTTTTCTTTTTACTCAGAAAAAGGGGACTTAAAGTATCTCTAAATGAATGGATGACGCTATTAGAGGCACTTGAACTCGGCCTTCATAATTCAAGCCTTAGCGATTTCTATTACCTTTGCAGATCGATTATAGTACATCATGAGGCAGACTTTGATAAATATGATCAGGCCTTCTTGGAGTTCTTTAAAGATGTGCCTTTTAATGGAGAAATCCCTTCTCAAGTTATGGACTGGTTAAATAGACCGATGGACAATAAAGAGGAGATAATTAAAGATCTCGAGGCAATGGGTTATCCGGCTGAGGATATAGAAAACCTCCTAAAGGAACTTGAGGATAGATTGAAGGAACAGAAAGAGGAGCATCACGGAGGAGGATATTGGGTAGGCACAAGAGGTACTTCTCCATTCGGTAACAGTGGATGGCATCCAAACGGTATAAGGATTGGAGGAGAGTCAAGGCATAGAACTGCAATGTCAGTTGCCGGCGAGAGGAAATTCAGAGACTTTCGTAAAGATAGCACAATGGATACCAGACAATTCCAATTCGCATTTAAGACCTTAAGACAGCTTTCGAATCAGGTTATTACGTCGGAGAGGGAATTCGATATCGACGGTACCATAAGGGCAACCTGTGACAACGGGGGCAATTTAAAGATAAGATATAAGCATCCTAGAAAGAATGCTATCAAGCTGCTTTTACTTATGGACTCCGGTGGATCTATGGACTATTATTCAGTGCTATGCAGCACCTTATTCCAGGCGGCTGTAAAGAGCAACCACTTCAAGGAACTTCATACCTACTACTTCCATAATTGCATATATGATAAGCTTTGGAAAGATCCGAGCTTAAATATTGAAAGTGAAGTTGATACGGAATGGGTACTTGATAACTTCGATGGAGAATACAGGGTCCTTATTGTTGGGGATGCAGCAATGAATAGAGCGGAGCTTCTCGGAAGAAATTATAACTGGCTTACTGGAGAATACACATCGATAAGCGGTTATTCATGGCTTGAAACCTTCAAAAGACATTTTCCTCATCTTGTATGGCTTAACCCAGAGCAGGTGCCTGATTTCGTGAGTTACTGGACAGAAACACAGGTTATAATATCAGAGCTTATAAGCATGCATCAATTAACAACTGAGGGTCTTGAGTCAGCAATGAAAGAATTGATGATCAGAAAAGGGTAATTTTATGAAAAAAATAGCTAGTTTTCAAGTAAATCATAACAAGTTAAAGAGGGGAATATATATTTCGAGAATAGATGATGATATTATAACCTACGATATAAGGATGAAGGAACCAAATAAAGGCGATTACCTTGATAATAAAGCACTTCATAGCTTTGAACATCTCTTTGCCACATATCTTAGGAATTCTTCGTATGCAAAAAGTGTCATATACATAGGGCCCATGGGATGCAGAACAGGATTTTATATGATTTTGAGAGATGATGTACCTAAGGAAGAAGCGATTAAACTGGTGTGTAAATCATTTGAGTTCATATCAGAATTTACAGGAGAGATACCTGGGGCATCTGAGTCTGAATGCGGCAATTACAAGGAACATGATCTTAAAGGTGCAAAAAAAATCGCAGATGAAATGCAGGAAGTTTTAACTGATTGGAATGAGGCAAGACTAACATATGAAAAATGACAGCATTATAGGGATCATAGGCGCTATGGATACTGAGGTGGAAAAATTACTTCTTGAAGTGGAGAATTTAAGAAGTGAATCCATATGCGGTAATAACTTTTACCAAGGAAGAATAGGAAAGATTGATGTTGTAATTTCAAAATCTGGGATTGGAAAGGTTAATGCAGCAAGGTGTGCTCAGATAATGATAGATAGATATCGGGTTTCTTCCATTATTAACAATGGCATAGCAGGTGGTATCGCCCCAAATCTCAAAATAGGAGATATATGCATAGGTGAATACCTTATTCAGCACGATTATGACCTAACACCTTTTGGGTATGTTAGGGGGCACATACCAAAAGAAGGTGATAGGGAAAAACCAACGAGATTCAGGGCAGACGAAGGGCTCGTTAATTTATTTGAAGAGGTATCATCTGAGGTTGCAATTGATAACAGCGTATTTAGGGGAACCATAGTATCAGGGGATCAGTTTATTGCAGAAACCGCTAAGAAGGAAGAGCTTTATCAAGAGTTTAATGCATGTGCTGCCGAAATGGAAGGAGCAGCTATAGCTCAGTGTGCCGAATATGCAGGCATACCATTTGTTGTAATCAGAGTGATATCTGATCTTGCAAATGGAGATGGACCATCATCTTTTGAGGAATTTGAAAAAAAGGCTGCAGATATGTCTATAGCAATAACAAATAGTGCACTTATGCTTTTATAAGGGCTAAACTATAAGGAGATGTTATGAAGTATGGAATGGATTTTGACGTCAGGTCATACGAGATTGATTCTCGCTCTATTATTAAACCCTCGGTCATTTTTCAATATATGCAGGAATCAATGGAAGCTCAGATGAAGGACTCCGATGTCGGATACCATGATCTCCACGATAAAAAAAGACTAGCTTTTATCTTAAGCAGGATGACGGTTGAAATATTTAAGCCTATCAAGCAATGGGATAAAATAAGGGTTTATACGTGGTGTGAAAAATCTAAAGGGGCAATTTATCCCAGATATCATGAATTTATATTAGACAATGAGGTTGTAATCAAGGCATCAGCTGTCTGGGGCCTTATTAATATTGATTCTAGAGAAATAGTTCTTGCTGATGAATATGATCTCGGAGGTTATCCAATAGATAGAAAACTTGAGATGAACATACCTAATAGGGTTAGAATTCCTAAAGATATTGAATTTAACCATGTTGAAAGAACTGAGGTCAGATATTCAAAAATAGATATAAATGGGCATATCAACAATACAATATACCCGGATATGCTTTACGATGTGATACCATCAATAGAAAATTATAATATCACATCGATCAATATGAGATATGTGAGTGAAGCAAAATTTGGAGATGTAATAGATATCTACCTGAGTGATTTGTTAGATCCTGATAAGTACGATGTGAGAGCCGATAAAATAGCATACGTGTATTCAAAGATAGGAGATAGTAAAAACGTTGAAGCTACATTTGGATTGAAAAGAAGATAGATAAGGATAGTATATTTAGAGAATTTACGATCGGATTAATATCCGGTCGTTTTTTTTATTGTATTAAAAATGACCATAAAAGAACATACATTCTATTTTTTGTTAAATGTAACAAAAAAGTTTAAAAAATGGAGGGAAATTCAAGTAAAATGATTGCATAATGTAGAGAAGTGTTGTAAAATGGTGAAAATTATTCATATGCCCTGCATTTAAGGATCCAAATGCGAGTGAGTTAAGTGTGGGGCAGAGTAAACTGAGGCACATAATGTTCACAGGTACATACGAAAATTCCATAGACGGAAAAAATAGGATGATAATTCCTTCAAAACATAGAGAAAAGCTTGGAGGAAGATGCATGCTTAGCAGGGGTTTTGATAAATGCCTGTATATTTACGCTATGGAAGATTGGGAAGTGCAGGTTGAAAAATTTAAGAAGCTAAAGCAATCGGATAGAGATGTCCGTAAATTCATAAGAGAATTTTTCTCAAACACAGAGGAATGCCAACTTGACAGTCAGGGAAGAATACTTATTCCTTTAAATCTAAGAAAGTATGCGAATATAACAAAGGATCTCGTAACAAAGGGAGCTATGGACAAGATAGAAATTTGGAGCAAGGAAGAGTATGTAGATCCTGAAGGCGAAAACATGATGGATAACGAAGAGTTCCTGGCAAAACTCGATATGTACGATCTATAGGAGGGTGAATGTGGAATTCACACATAAACCAGTACTCTATAAAGAGGTAATAAGGGAGCTTAGAATCAAGCAGGATGGGACCTATGTTGATGGGACTGTTGGTGGAGGAGGTCATTCAGAGGGGATCTGCAAGGGTCTTAATGAAAGAGGGAGATTGATTGCAGTAGATAGAGATATTGATGCACTGAACGCCTCTAAAGAAAGATTAAAAGATTATAGATGTGAAAAGCACTTTATTCATTCGAATTATAGCGATGAAGAATGCATATTTAAGGATATAGAGAAAGTTGACGGAATACTCCTGGACTTGGGTGTTTCATCATTTCAGCTCGATAATCCTGATAGAGGATTTTCATACATGAAAGATGCTCCAATGGACATGCGCATGAATAAAGATGACAAACTTACAGCCTATGAAGTGGTTAATGATTATCAAGAGAGCGAACTTTCAAGTATTATCAAAGAGTACGGTGAAGAAAAATGGGCTTCTAGGATAGCTCAGTTTATCGTAAGAGAGAGATTAAAAAAACCGATAGAAAGAACATCTGAACTGGTTGAAATTATAAAAGCTGCTATACCGGCATCAGCGAGGAGAAGGGGTCCACATCCTGCGAAGAGAACTTTTCAGGCTATAAGGATTGAAGTAAATGGAGAGCTATCGCATCTGAAAAAAGCAATGAAATTTTTACCAGATCACCTTAATAAACATGGAAGAATGACGATAATAACCTTCCATTCACTTGAAGACAAAATTGTGAAAAATGCAATAAATGAGAGATTAAATCCATGCACATGCCCGCCGGAGTTTCCTGTATGTGTATGCGGGAAAGAAACTGATATAAAAAAAATATCAACTAAACCGATAATACCAAGTGATTATGAGATAGGAATGAACCCGAGGTCAAGGAGTGCAAAGCTTAGAGTTATTGAGAAACTGTAAAGGAGTAACTAATGTCATCAATAGCAATTGAAAACGGTTATGCAGGCGAACTTGCCGCAAGGAGAATCAAGGATAGGAAACTTAGGGCGAGAACTGCAAATACAAGGAAACAGGTCGTTAAGGCGATATTAATAATAGGGGCAATGCTATTGATTTCAGTAATGTTATCGGCAGCAGCATCAAATGTTAAGCTTGAAAACAATAGACTGGAAGGTATAAATGCTAATATCGAAGCAGAAATAGACACGTTGAATGGAAATATGAGCGATGTGAACAATATAAGTATCATAGAAGATAAGGCTATCAACGAATTCGGTATGGTAAGGCAGAATAAATCAAACATTATAAAAATAGATGGAGCGAGATCAAGCAATGTTGATTTAGCGGATAAAATCAAAGAAACTGCATTTAACTAATGTAAAATAATATTTAGCCACTGATTCCTTATTGCGAATTGGTGGCTTTTTTGCGACAATTAATGGTATGAATATGTTGCTTCTAAATTGGTGTTATATATGAAAAAAAGTGATATCAGAAGAAAAATTGGCGGAGAGAAAATAACTGCATACAATAAAAAAAGGTTAATGATCGGATTTATATTTATAGTGTTTATCTTTACGTTACTAATATTTAAGGTTGCTTATCTTCAGGTAGTGAGAGGTGATGAGCTATCAAAGATGGCGAATTCCATGCAAAAAATTGATACATCAATTACTCCTCAAAGAGGTCAAATATATGATAGGAATAAGAAACCTCTTGCTGAGACGATAAGGATATATAAACTATACGGTTATTCAAATAATCTTTACAAGTCGACAGAACTAAAGGAAGCTGAAAAAAAGGATAATATAAGGGAGCTTTCCAAGATAACAAAGATTCCCGAGAAAACATTGAAAAAAAAGCTAAGCGGTGTAAACAACCTTGTTGAGATAGCCAGTGGACTTGATCAAAATCAGGTAGATAAGCTTGAGAAGAAATTTGGATCTCGGATTGTTGTTAAAACTGAACCCAAAAGGTCATATCCTAACAAACAAATGGCTGCTCAGATTATAGGCAATGTTGATCAGAATTTGAATGGAAGGAGCGGAATAGAAAGCGAGTTCAATGAAGAACTCTCCGGAACAAAAGGAAGGACAATTAAGACTGCAGATAGTCAGGGGAACATGCTTTCAAGCGGAAAATCCAAGCTATATAAACCAAGTGATGGGTACAATATAGTAACAACTATAGATGAAGTTATTCAGAATTTTACAGAAGAAGCTTTAATAGAGGGGATGAAAAAGACTCAAGCAGAGTCCATTACTTGTATCGTCATGGATCCTAAGACAGGAGAGGTTCTAGCCTTGGCTAGAACGCCAGGATATGATCCGAATTCCCCGGATGAGCCTTTTGATAAGTATGAAAAAGAAAAATTTGATAAGATGAAACTTAAAGATAAGAACGAATACTTATCAAATATGTGGTCTATATCTGCAGTAAGTGGCGATTATGAACCGGGTTCTACGTTTAAGCTGCTTGTTGCAGCAGCTGCTATTGATTGTGGCGCTTCAACAGATAAATCCGAGTATTACTGTGATGGAACAAAGAATGTAGATGGTGTAGTACTTCACTGCTGGGGTGTTGCTCATGGTAAAGAAAATTTAAAAGAGGCAGTAGGAAACTCATGTAACCCGGCGATGGCAACGGTTGCTCTCGATATGGGAGCAGAGAGACTTTACAGATATCTTAATCTCTTTGGACTAACGGATAAAACCAATATAGATCTTCCTGGTGAAACATCATCAATTATAAAGAAAAAAAATGAGCTTACATCAGTTGATTTAGCGACAACCGGATACGGACACGGAATCGCGATTACTCCAATACAAATACTTACTGCAGTAAATTCTCTTGGAAATGACGGATGGTTGATGAAACCCATGGTCGTGAAGAGAATTGAGGATAAAAATGGAAAGACAGTAAAAAAATTCAAGAAAAAGAAAGTACGGCAGGTTGTATCCAAGAATACTGCAGATAAAATGAGAGAAATCATAGAATACTATGTAAGTGACGGAGGAGGAACAATAGCATATATTCCAGGTTATAGAGTAGGAGGAAAGACGGGAACCGCATACATAGCAGAGGATGGAAAGTATACTTCTGAGACAATAGCATCTTTTGTAGGTATGGCACCAATGGATGATCCACAAATATCAATCATCGTTGTCGTTAATAAGCCACAAAAAGCCAATTCAGGTGCTTTAGCAGCGGGACCAATAATGCGAGATATAATTGAAAAAACACTTGAATATAAAGGTGTAGAAAGACAATATACAGAGGCGGAAAAGTCAAAACAGGGAGAAGAATTTGTAAAAGTTCCTGATGTAATTAACATGAATAGCAATGCTGCAAAAGGAGTTATAAGAGCAAGGGGACTAAAATATATAATAGCACCAGATAATGAAGATGATGAAAGATTCAATGTCATAGATCAATATCCTAAAGGTGGGACAAGCTTACCAAAGGGGAGTACAATATATTTATATAAGGAGTAAAACATGAAAAAAGTATCTCCAAAGTATGTAGCTTCATCTATGAAATGTAATTTTATAGATAATTCAAACAAAGACATTCAAGATGTTTCGATAGATTCAAGAAAAGTTAATGAGAAATCGATATTCTTCCCAATAATAGGAGAAATAAATGATGCGCATAAATTCATACCGGATGTTCTAAAATCAGGATGTATGAACATAGTTGTCTCTGATACGAGCTGGGCAAAGACTTTGACAGATGAAGGCGTTTCAAATATTTTTATTGTACCGGATACTACTAAAGCATTAATGGAATTTGCGGAAAAATATTTTTATGATTTTAAAAATGTAATTAAGATAGGAGTAACCGGAAGCGATGGAAAAACAAGCACAAAGGAATTCCTGGCATCTGCACTTTTACCCAAGTATAAGGTCGGAAAAACAAAAGGCAATCTGAATAGCGAATACGGAGTGCCACTAACAATATTTGATTTTGAAGAGGATATAGAAGCTGCAGTAATTGAAATGGGTATAGGAGGTACAACTAAGATGGATGACCTTTCTAAGATTGTAAATCCTTCCGCAGCAATAATTACGAATATAGGGACTTCACATCTGGAAACATTTGAAAACAGAGAGCAGCTTGCTATTGAAAAGCTTAAGATTGCTTCAGGGTTCGTGGAAAATGAGCCTCTTGTTATAAATACTGATAATGACATATTAGGAAGCGATAGAATAAAAGAACAATTAAAAAAACATACGAGACTCATCACAGTCGGTAGAGCCATTGATAATGAATATAGGCTTTACGATATTTGCGATTCAGGTATTGATGGTGTAAAATGCAAAATGCATGTTTCAGATACAATTAAGGGAAGCTCTTGGGATGCAAATATTAAGCTCAAAACACCAGGGGTTCACAATTTATATAATGCAGCAGAAGCAATTGCTATGGCTGTAAATCTTGGGGTTCAAGCAGAAAAGGCAGTAGAGGCTGTTTGTAATACAGATATAAGCATTAACGGTAAACGCCTAGAGATAATTAGAGAAAAATCTTGCAGCATTATCAATGATACTTACAATGCGAGCCCGGAATCTATGATATCCGGTATAGAAGTGTTGATGAACAGCAGTGCAAAACGCCATGTTGCAATACTTGGGGATATGCTTGAACTCGGTGATATGTCAGAAGAGGAACATGAAAAAGTCGGTGAATACGCTGCCAAAATAGGAGTTGACCTTCTCATAACTATCGGGGAAAACGCCAAGGGAATTGCTTCAGCGGCGAGAGAAAAAGGACTCGATAACATCATAGAATTTGACACGCTTTCTGATGCAAAGGATGAAATTAAAAACGCAATAGAAGTTGGCGATATGATTCTTATAAAAGCATCTAGAGGTATGAGACTCGAAGAGATTACAGAGGAATTAAAATGTATATAAAAAGTGCAAAAATATGCTTGCTTCTTGCAATGATAGTTTCTTGGTACATAACAAAGAAACTGATACCGTACTTTCAGCATAAACAGCTGGGACAATATATTAGAGAAGAAGGTCCTAAGGCTCATCTGAAGAAGTCCGGCACACCAACAATGGGCGGTATAGCAATAATATTAGGAGTTATAATAGGACTTCTTTTTGGAGGCATCAAAAATCCGGATGTATGGATGATCATAATTAATATGATTCTCTTCGGGTTAATAGGGTTTATCGACGATTACGAAAAAATAGCAAAGAAGAATAACCTTGGAATGACTCCGATGCAAAAGATTCTGCTACAGGTTCTGTTCGGTGTTCTTATAGCACTTTATATGATATTTTTCAAGGAAAAGGGAACACTTATTTTCGTTCCGTTTATAAAGCAGGATGTAAGTTTGCACATATTCTTTATACCGTTCATCATATTTGTTGAGGTAGCGATGTCGAATGCCGTTAACCTTACTGATGGTCTCGATGGACTTGCATCAAGCGTAACGCTAACTTTTTCGATAATTTTGATTGCTATAGGACTCTTGACAGGAGATAGTTTATTTGTGATTTCAGGTGCTTCACTCGCAGGAGCTTTAATAGGTTTCCTATACTTCAACTGGAGCCCTGCAAAGATATTCATGGGAGATACGGGCTCTATGGCTCTTGGAGGTCTTATTTCAGCCATTATGATTGTAAGGAGATTAGAACTGCTTCTTCCAATTATTGGTATAATTTACGTAATTGAAGCGGTGTCTGTAATATTACAGGTTTTGTATTTTAAGAAAACCGGGGGCAAAAGATTATTTAGAATGTCTCCAATACATCATCATTTTGAGCTCGGAGGAATGAGCGAAAAGAAGATATCTATTTTATTTAGCGGAGTAACGTTGATATTTGGAATTTTAGCATATTTTTCTTTATAGTCGATAGATTATATTTAGGAGAAGAGAATGGAAAATATATTGAGAAACAGAAGTGAACTTAAGGGCAAGAAGATTCTGGTTGTTGGCATGGGAAAATCTGGAGAATCAGCAGCAAAGGTCTTACATGAGCTTGGAAGCAGAGTATCTGTTCAGGATAGTTCAGTCAGAGAAAACTTGAATCCAAGGATTCTTTCGTATATAAAAAATGAAGAAATACCT
>CABTXQ010000032.1 GCA_902488835.1 uncultured Ileibacterium sp. | reverse complement strand
AGACACGCAGACCAACAAGTAAGAGGAGCTGTAATTTTGCCAAACGGAACAGGAAAGACGAAGCGAGTTCTCGTATTCGCAAAAGGTCCTAAGGCGGATGAGGCATCTGAAGCGGGAGCTGACTATGTTGGAGCTGAGGACATGTCTGAGAAAATTCAAAAAGAGAATTGGTTTGAATTTGACGCAGTTATCGCAACCCCGGATATGATGGGAGTTGTAGGTAGACTCGGAAGAGTTCTTGGACCTAAAGGACTGATGCCTAACCCTAAGGCAGGAACGGTAACGATGGATGTTGCAAAAGCAATTGAAGAGGTTAAGGCCGGAAAGGTAGAATACCGCTTGGATAAAGCTAATATCATCCACGTAACTGTTGGAAAGAGCTCATTTGAGGAATCAAAACTCATTGAAAATGTAAATACGATTATTTCAGCTATCGCCAAAGCAAAGCCGGCGGCAGCTAAGGGACAATATTTCAGAAGCGTTACCATAGCTTCAACTATGGGACCTGGAGTTAAGCTGAATGTTTCATCCTTCATGTAGTTTTGAACTTAAATAAATATGAATGCTAACCGAAGACAGCGGGTGCTTAAGCTTAATATCCCGCCGAGGTACAATATACAGTACCTCGCTGTCTTCAGCGAGGATTTTTATATCTGCCTAAGCAGAGTAAAAAACTAAAAGAATGGATATATATTATGTCCAGGAAAGGAGAATAAATGTCTGTAGAAGAAAGAAAAGCAAAACAGGCTGTCATAGATGAGATTAAAACAAACTTTGATGAAGCGGTTTCCATTGTTGCAGTTGACTACCTTGGAATCACGGTGTCAGAGGCTGATGAGCTCCGTAAAGAGCTTAGAGAATCTAATGTCAAGTTCAAAGTATATAAGAACTCACTTGTAAAAAGAGCTATTGAAGGCACAGATTATGAGGGATTAGCAGATATTCTTAAGGGCTCGAGTGCATTTGCATTAAGCTCTGAAGATGCAACAGCCGGTCCAAGAATTATCAAAAAAGCGATTAAGAATTTCGAAAAAATGGAATTCAAGGGCGGTTTTGTTGAAGGAAAAATCTATGATAAAGCTGGCGTGGAGGTTCTTGCTGACATTCCTTCAAGAGAAGAGCTTATTGCTCGCTTCATGGGAAGTGTAAGAGCACCTATTTCAAAGGTTGTCAGAACATTCAAGGCTATCGCTGATGATATGCCTGAAGCAGAAGCTTAGTCAAATAATTAAAAAGGCAGTTACTGTCAAAGAATATTTTAATAAAGTAATAAATATTAAGAAGTTAAATAGTAGATAAAGGAGATAATAATGGATAAGGATAAGATCATTGAAGCCTTGAAGGAGATGTCCCTAATGGAGCTGAATGAGCTTGTAAAGGCTTGTGAAGAGGAATTCGGAGTATCTGCTGCAGCTGCAGTAGCAGTAGCACCTGCAGGCGGTGGCGAAGGTGGCTCTGAGGAAAAGAGTGAATACAATGTAGTTCTTAAGGAAATCGGCGGAGAGAAGATTAAAGTTATCAAGGCTGTAAGAGAAGCTACAGGACTTGGACTTAAGGAAGCTAAGGCACTCGTTGACGGAGCACCAAATGTTATCAAAGAGAATGTTGAGGCTGAAGAGGCTAAAAAGCTTAAGGAAGCACTTGAAGCAGTTGGAGCAGTTGCTGAGCTTCAATAATATAAGCACAATTGGCGAAAATTGGGCTCTTTATCCGGGCCCAATTTTCTGCTATACGCATTTTGCAGTTTTCTCACGGTGAGATATCCGGATATTCGGATTGAGAAAAGTGCAAAGTGCGCAAAGAGATAAAAATAATTCCAAAACATACTTAAGGAGAAAAACATGCCAAAACCAGTAAAAGTCGGTAGGAAAGAACGTATGTCATATGGAAAACTCGATGAAGTATGCGAGATGCCTAACCTCATAGACATACAGACCAAGTCTTACGAATGGTTTATAAAAGAGGGGCTTCAGGAGGTGTTAGACGATATATCTCCGATTAGAGATGCAACGGACACGATGACCCTCGAATTTTATGATTATTCATTTGCAAACAGGTCTAAATATTCAAAAGAAGAATGTAAAGAGCGTGATGCAACATATGCAACAGCTCTTACCGTATATGCAAAATTAACAAAAAATGATACCAACGTAAACTTTAAGGAACCGGTTTTCATGGGAGATTTCCCTCTTATGACAGAACAGGGAACATTCATATATAACGGAGCGGAAAGAGCAGTCGTAACACAGCTTGTTCGTTCACCGGGACCTTATTACGATGTAACAAAGGACAAATCAAATAATGACCTCTTCTCATCACAGATAATCCCAAACAGAGGAGCTTGGCTTGAATATGAAACTGATGCATCAGGAGTAATAAATGTAAGAGTTGACAGAACAAGAAAACTTCCGATAACAGCATTTTTGAGAGCTATCGGTTTCGGCACGAACAAGGATATCATAGAGATGTTCGGTGCAGATCAGAGGCTAATGACGACTTTTGAAAAAGACACAACAACAGATAGCGATGGTGGAGTTCAGGAGATATATAGACGCTTAAGACCGGGTGAGATGGTAGCAGTTGATAATGCAAGATCAATGCTAAACTCTCTGCTCTTTGATCCTAAGAGATACGATCTTGCAAAGGTTGGAAGATATAAGTACAACAAGAAACTTGGAATACATAACAGATTGATTGATACAGTAGCGGCAGAGGACGTATTTGATCCGAATACCGGAGAGCCGATTGTATCAGCAGGAGATACAATCGACAGGAATCTTGCGATGGTAATTGAAGATGCAGGAGTTGTTTCTGTTATAGTTAACGGTAAAAAAGACGAGAACGAGAATGATACTACAAAGGTAATCGGAAATAACTTTGTAGATCCGTCTAAATACGTAGATTTTGACCTCAAGCCATATAAACTTTCAGAGAAGGTATTCTATCCTGTTCTTAAAGATATATTGGATAATTCAAATAATGAGGAAGAAATTAAAGAAGCATTTGTAAGGCGTAAGGATGAGCTTTCACCAAAGAGCATAATTCTGGAAGATATAATTGCATCGGTAAGCTATCTTCTCAATCTTAATTTCGGACTTGGAGAGGTTGATGATATCGATCACCTTGGAAATCGTAGGCTGAGGACTGTTGGGGAATTACTTCAAAATCAGTTCAGAATAGGATTTGCAAGAATGGAAAGGTCTGTAAGGGAACGCATGACTACAGATAGTGCAACCCCACAGCAATTAATAAATATCAAGCCTGTAACTGCAGCAGTAAGGGAGTTTTTTGGAAGCTCTCAGCTTTCTCAGTTCATGGATCAGAACAATCCTCTTGCGGAGCTGACGCATAAGAGAAGATTGTCAGCACTTGGACCTGGCGGTCTTTCTAGAGAAAGAGCAGGATTTGAAGTAAGGGATATTCACTATTCACATTACGGACGTATGTGTCCTGTAGAAACACCGGAAGGACCTAATATAGGACTTATTGGATCTCTTACAACATACGGAATAATCAATGATTATGGATTTATTGAATCACCTTATAGAAAAGTTGATAAAGAGACCGGCATAGTAACAGATCATGTGGATTATCTGTCAGCTGATGATGAGGAATTAATGATAGTTGCTCAGGCTAACGAGCCGCTTGATGCCGAAGGACGTTTCCTAAATAACAAGGTTGGAGTAAGAGGGATACATGGCGAAATAACAATGGTCCCAAGAGATAAAGTCGACTATAGGGACGTTAGCCCGAAGCAGGTAGTGTCAGTTGCAACGGCGATGATTCCTTTTCTTGAGAACGATGATGCGAACCGTGCTCTTATGGGATCAAACATGCAGAGACAGGCTGTTCCGCTTCTGATTACAGAAGCACCATATGTTGGAACAGGAATTGAGTACCGTGCAGCTTGTGATTCCGGTGCAGTAGTTCTAGCAAAAAATTCTGGTGTTGTAACATTCGTTGATGCAAAACATATCAAAATAGAACGTGATGAAGATGGACTTATCGATGAATACAAGATGCTTAAATTCCAAAGGTCAAACCAGGGAACTTGTATAAATCAAAGGCCAATAGTTTCAGAAGGCGAACATATAGAAAAAGACGAGGTAATTGCAGACGGGCCATCTACAAACCTTGGCGAGATTTCACTTGGAAAAAATCTTCTCATAGGTTTCATGACATGGGAAGGTTACAATTACGAGGATGCTATTATTCTTAACGAAAGACTCGTTATGGATGATGTACTAACATCTCTTCATATAGAAAAGTATGAATGTGATGCTAGAGACACTAAACTTGGTAAGGAGACGATAACAAGAGATATTCCTAATGTAAGCGAAGAAGCCTTAAAGGAGCTTGATGAGGACGGAATAGTAAGAGTAGGAGCCGAAGTAAAGTCCACAGATATTCTAGTGGGAAAACTTACACCTAAGAGTGATACCGATCCTTCTGCGGAAATGAAGGTTATCAGGGCAGTATTTGGTGACAAGGCAAGAGATGTAAGAGATACTTCGCTAAGAGTTCCGCATGGTGAAGAGGGAATAGTAGTTGCAAGACAGGTGTTTGAAAAGAAGAGCGGAGACTCAGAACTTCCACCTGGAGTTGAAAAGGTTGTTAGAGTTTACATAGCTACTAAGCGAAAGATAACCGTTGGCGATAAGATGTCAGGAAGACACGGTAACAAGGGTGTAATTTCGAGGATACTGCCTGAAGAAGATATGCCATTCAAAGAGGACGGAGAGCCACTGCAGGTAATGCTCAATCCTCTTGGAATACCTTCAAGAATGAACGTAGGTCAGGTGCTTGAAGTACATCTTGGATTAGCAGCGAAGACAAAGGGATGGTATATATCAACGCCGGTATTTGATGGAGCGAACGAGAATGATGTAATGGACCTTCTCGAAGATTGTGGATATCCAAAAACCGGTAAATTGAGACTTAGAGATGGCAGAACAGGAGAATATTTCCACAATGAAGTAACGGTTGGATATATGTATATGTTAAAACTTCACCATCTTGTAGATGATAAGATTCATGCTAGAAGCACTGGACCTTATTCGCTTGTAACTCAGCAACCTCTTGGAGGAAAGGCTCAGTTCGGCGGTCAGAGGTTCGGTGAGATGGAAGTATGGGCACTTGAGGCATATGGTGCAGCATATACCCTTCAGGAAATCCTTACTGTAAAATCTGATGACATAGTTGGAAGAGTGAACACCTATGAAGCAATAGTTAAGGGTAACAATATTCCGGAACCTGGGATACCGGAGTCATTTAAGGTGCTTATAAAAGAACTTCAGGCACTTGCACTCGATATAAGGGTTATGACTGGCGATAATAAAGAAATAAAGCTTAAAGAAACATCAGAATATGAAAATATTTCAACTGTCGATCGAATGATAAATGATGATGCAAGAAAATCAGATATGTATGAAATAGATGCTGATGAATCAAATAAAAAAGATGAACTTCCAAAAAGAGGTCTCGAAAGCTTGCTAGATGCCGTAAACTTCGGATCGGTAGATGAAGACGACGGAGAAGATGAAGAGAACGAAGATGATACAACGGCAGAGTTTGAAGCAAATGCAGTTGCAAACATCGAGGCATCAATAGATATTGATGACGAATATGGAACAGAAGAAGCTATAGATTTAGATGATTTAGAAGAAATCAATGAAGCAGATCTTGCTTCAATTGAAGACTGATTAAAAGGGAGGAAATAATGAGCAAGAATGTGAATTATGATTTAGGAAATTTTGAATCCCTGCAGATTAAGCTAGCTTCTACAGAGAAAATGCTTGAATGGTCGCATGGTGAAGTAACAAAGCCTGAAACAATTAACTACAGAAGTCTTAAGCCTGAACGTGATGGCCTTTTCTGCGAAAGGATATTTGGACCGACCAAGGATTGGACATGTGCATGTCCAGCCGGAAAATACAGCAAAATTCGCTTTAAGGGCATGATATGCCCTGTTTGCGGAGTTGAGATAACGAGAGCGAAAGTAAGAAGAGAACGTATGGGGCATATAAAGCTCGCATCACCAGTTTCTCATATATGGTATTTTAAGGGCATACCTTCAAGAATAGGTTTAGTACTTGATATGACACCTAAGAACCTTGAAAGAGTTCTCTATTTTGCTTCTTATGTAGTTATTGAACCGGGAGAATCTACGCTAAAATATAAAGAGCTTATTGATGAAATTAAATATAATGAGGCTAAAAATCTGTATGGTAGAGATTTCAAGGCTGGAACGGGAGCGGAAGCGATAAAAGAATTGCTGTCCAGGGTGGACCCTGACAAGCTTGAATCTGAGCTAAGAGAAGAGCTTGAAAAGGCAAAGGGACAGACTAAGGCAAGACTTGTGAAGAGACTTGAGGTTATTGAAGCATTAAGACAGAGCGGAAATAAGCCTGAATGGATGATTCTTGAGGTCATTCCGGTAATTCCACCTGATTTGAGACCTATGGTTCAACTTGATGGCGGAAGATTTGCAACTTCAGATCTTAATGATCTTTACAGAAGAGTTATCAATAGAAATAACAGACTGAAGAAACTTATTGAACTTGGAGCTCCTGATATAATTGTAAGGAACGAAAAAAGAATGCTCCAAGAATCAGTGGATTCACTCATTGATAACGGAAGAAGGGGAAGAGCGGTAACAGGTGCTGCAGGAAGACAGCTTAAGTCTCTTTCAGACATGCTTAAAGGCAAGCAAGGTAGGTTCCGTCAGAATTTGCTTGGTAAAAGAGTCGATTACTCGGGAAGATCGGTAATTGTTGTAGGCCCTGAACTGAAATTCTATCAGTGTGGTCTTCCAAAGACAATGGCACTTGAACTTTTTAAACCGTTCATAATGAAGGACCTTGTTGAAAAGGGAGATGCGCAGAATATAAAGAGTGCAAAGAACATGGTTGAGAAAATGGCACCAGAAGTCTGGGATGCACTTGACTATGTGATAAAGGATCATCCTGTTTTACTAAACAGAGCACCGACACTTCATAGACTTGGAATCCAGGCATTTGAACCCGTACTTGTTGAAGGAAAAGCTATTAAGCTTCATCCACTTGTATGCACAGCATTTAATGCTGACTTCGATGGAGATCAGATGGCTGTACATGTACCGCTTTCTGTCGAAGCCCAGGCAGAGGCAAGATTCCTCATGCTTTCTGTAAATAATATACTGGCACCGAAGGATGGTTCACCGATTACAATTCCTACACAGGACATGATACTTGGTACATATTATCTTACACATCCTGGTAGTGAAGAACGTAATAGACCAGATGAAAAGGGCGACGGTAAATGCTTTAGTGATCTTGATGAGATGATGATGGCTTATCAGGACGGCGTAGTTGGCATACATGCAAAGGTCAAGGTAAGAATGTATGCTGATAAAAATGATAAGGAAGGTTCAAGAGTTGAGTCGACCGTAGGAAGGTTTATATTTAACCAAGGTCTTCCTCAGGATATGGGGTTTGTCGATAGAAATAAAGATCCATATGGTCTCGAAATTGATTTCCTTTGCGGCAAGAAACAACTTGAGCAGATTATAGGAGCATGCTTTAAGAAACATGGCAACACAAAGACCGTTCTAATGCTCGATTACGTTAAGAGTATGGGTTATAAATACTCTACACTTGCTGCAGTCACAATCAGCGTTTCAGACATGGTTGTTCCGGAAGAAAAGTATACCATTGTTGCAAAGGCGGACAAGAGAGTAGATGAAATTGAACACGAGTATTCAAAAGGTACATTGACTGATGAGAAAAGAAAGGCATTAGTTCAAAAAACTTGGGAAAATGCGACGGCAATGGTTTCTTCAGCACTTATGAAATCGCTTGATCCTATGAACAACCTGAATATAATGGCAAAGTCAGGTGCTAGAGGTAACGAAAGACAAATAAGTCAAATCGGCGGTATGCGTGGACTTATGGCTAATGCGACCGGTCATGTAGTAGAAGTACCTGTAAAAGCCAACTTTAGAGAGGGGCTTTCAATCCTGGAATATTTCATATCTGCTAACGGTGCACGTAAAGGTCTTGCTGATACAGCACTAAGAACTGCGGATTCTGGTTATTTGACAAGGCGTCTTGTCGATGTGTCTCACAGCGTAATAGTTACTGAAGATGATTGCAAAACGGATGAAGGAATAGAGATTTCTGCACTTGTCGACACAGATTCAACTGATGTAGGACATGAGAGCATCATCGAACACCTATCTGAAAGGATTAGGGGCAGATTTGCTGCTGAAGATATAGTAAATCCGAAAAACAATAAACTCATATGTGCCAAAGATGAAGAGATAACAGATGAAATAGCATCAGAAATCGAAGATCTCGGAATAAAATCCGTAAAGATAAGATCGATAATGACCTGTAAAAGCGAACGCGGTGTATGTGCTAAATGCTACGGAAGAAATCTTGCGACAGGAACAAAGGTTCTTCCAGGAGAAGCGGTAGGTATTATTGCTGCACAGTCGATTGGAGAACCGGGAACTCAGCTTACGATGAGAACTTTCCATACAGGCGGAGTCGCAGGAAATGACATAACATCAGGTCTTCCTAGAGTTGAGGAACTGTTTGAATCAAGGAATCCTAAGGGACTTGCAGATATTGTTGAACATGACGGTGTTATTGAAAATATTGAACATAGAAGTGATAACAGAACCTATGTTCATGTTGATGAAGGCGACGGAAAAGTCCGTGAATATAAGATCAGCTATGAGAATTCGAAACTGTTCAACAAAAAAACAGGGGACAAGGTGTATGCAGGTAGAAATCTCACGCCCGGACCTCTAAATCCTCAAGATATAATGAGAATTCTTGGTGTTGACGGAGTATATCAATATCTTCTAAGTGAAGTTCAGAAGGTATATAAACAACAGGGTGTAGACATCAATGACAAGCACATCGAGATGATAATAAGCAGGATGTTGTCTAAGTATAAGATTATAGACTCAGGAGACACAGGCCTTCTTCCGGGAAGCACATATAGCAAGTTTGAGATTGACAAGGCTAACGAAGAGGCAATTAATTCAGGTCTTTCAGAGGCAAAATACAATAGAGTTTTACTTGGAATCACAAAGGCTGCACTTGCTACAAGTTCATTCCTCTCAGCAGCGTCATTCCAGGAGACAACCAGGGTCTTAACAGATGCGGCTGTCAAAGGGAAGACAGATCACCTGATAGGATTAAAGGAAAATGTAATGATCGGTAAATTGATACCGGCAGGAACTGGAATGAAAGCGTATAGAAATATTCAAGTTGATTATGGTGAATATGAGCAGTATATGAACCGAGCATCAGTCATTTCAGATGACGAAGATGGAAATGAGTCATCTGAAATTGAGCCTGCTACTCTAAATAAGATTGACATTGAGAGTGGCAGACTGATATAATTAATCGTTCGAGCCACCCCGGATCATCGTCTTGGGGTGCTTGATATACATTAAAGAAGAAAGGAGGAATATAATGCCTACAATTAACCAATTAGTTCGTCAGAGCAGAACAAGATTAACACATAAGTCTACATCACCTGCATTAAGCAAGAACACAAATACGCTAAGAAGGGTTCAGACTACAGTTAATTCACCACAGAAAAGAGGCGTATGTGTAGCAGTAAAGACTGTAACACCTAAGAAGCCTAATTCAGCTTTGCGTAAGGTAGCAAGGGTGCGTTTGACTAATGGGATTGAGGTCTCCGCTTATATACCGGGTGTAGGGCATAATCTTCAAGAGCATAGCGTCGTTCTTGTAAGAGGAGGAAGAGTAAAAGATCTTCCGGGTGTCAGATACCATATTGTAAGAGGAGTACTGGATGCTGCAGGAGTATCGGATCGCGGTCAAGCAAGGTCCAAGTATGGAGCAAAGAGACCAAAGAAGAAGTAATTTCGGGTAAATGCCCTTAATATAGATATATTAAGGCCCACGAACGGTGTTAGAAACCGTTCGAGTACCCCAAAAGCACAAGGAGGGAAGAGAAGTGCCAAGAAAAGGTAATATACCAAAGAGAGAAGTACTTCCAGATCCGTTATATGGCAGTGTAACAGTTGCCAAGCTTATCAACAGCATTATGCTGGACGGTAAGAAAGGAATTGCCCAAGGAATTGTCTATGATGCCTTTGATACAATCAAAGAAAAGACAGGCAAGGAGGCAATGGAAGTATTTGAAGAGGCGATGAACAATATCATGCCTGTATTAGAAGTTAAAGCAAGAAGAATCGGTGGTGCGAATTACCAGGTGCCAATAGAGGTAAGACCGGAGAGAAGACAGACTCTGGCGCTTAGATGGCTTACCAAATATACCAGACTAAGAGGCGAGAAAACCATGTCGGAAAGACTTGCAGCGGAGCTTATGGATGCTGCAAATAATTCCGGAGCTTCTGTAAAGAAGAAGGAAGATACTCACAAGATGGCAGCAGCAAACAAGGCATTCGCACATTTCAGATGGTAGTCGGGAGGAGTTATTAATGGCTGGTAGAAGTTTTCCGTTGGAGAGAACAAGAAATATCGGAATAATGGCTCATATCGATGCCGGAAAGACAACAACTACAGAGAGAATTCTATTTTACACAGGAAAAACTCACAAAATAGGCGAGACTCATGATGGCGCAGCTACAATGGACTTTATGGCGCAGGAGCAGGAGCGTGGTATTACAATTACATCTGCAGCTACTACAGCGCAATGGAATAACCACAGGATCAACATCATAGACACACCTGGACATGTGGATTTTACTGTAGAGGTTGAAAGATCGCTTCGTGTTCTCGACGGTGCAGTAATGGTTCTATCTGCAAAAGAAGGAGTAGAGCCACAGTCTGAGACTGTTTGGAGACAGGCGGAAAGATACAATGTTCCAAGAATAATTTTTGTAAACAAGATGGACGTACTTGGAGCTAATTTCTTTCATGTAATAGATACGATTCATGACAGATTGAAGGTTAAGCCGGTGCCGGTGCAAATTCCAATTGGATCGGAGAATCAGTTTACAGGGATTATAGATCTTTTGAAGATGGATGCTGAGGTATACAAGGATGACCTTGGTAAGGTAATAGAAGAAGAAGAAATCCCAGAGTCAATGAAGGCTGAAGCAGAAGCTTGGAGAGATAAGCTTCTTGAGGCAGTCGCTGATACAGATGAAGATCTTATGATGATGTATCTAGAAGGCGAAGAAATACCAATTGAAGATATAAAGAAAGCATTGAGAAAAGCAACTATAGCAGGTGAGTTATTCCCTATGTTCTGCGGATCGGCATATAAGAACAAGGGGGTACAGATGTTACTTGATGGAGTAGTTGACTATATGCCTTCACCTATAGATATTCCTGCTATAAAGGGAGTTATTCCTGAAACAGAAGAAGAAAGCGAGAGAAAGTCTTCAGATAAAGAGCCATTCTCAGCTCTTGCATTCAAGATAGTTGCAGATCCTTATGTAGGTAAGCTTGCATTTTTCAGAGTTTATTCCGGTACGCTTTCGACAGGATCATATGTATTTAATGCAACAAAAGAGAAGAGAGAGAGAATAGGAAGAATTCTTCAGATGCATGCAAATCATAGACAGGAAATCGATAAGGTTTATGCCGGAGATATTGCTGCAGCTGTAGGATTAAAAACTACGACAACAGGAGATACTCTCTGTGATGAAGACAATCCTATAGTACTCGAATCAATGGATTTCCCTGATCCTGTAATTGAGATAGCGATAGAACCTAAGACAAAAGCAGGTCAGGAAAAGATGGGTATAGCCCTTAATAAGCTTTCTGAAGAGGACCCTACATTCAAAACTTATACGAATAAAGAGACCGGACAGACAATAATTGCCGGCATGGGAGAACTTCATCTTGAGATAATTGTTGACAGACTCCTAAGAGAGTTCAAGGTTGAAGCTAATGTAGGAAAACCTCAGGTATCATATAAGGAGACTATCACCAAGGCAGTTGACGTTGATCACAAGTATGCTAAGCAGTCTGGTGGTCACGGACAATACGGACACGTTAAGATCAAGGTATATCCAACAGAGCCGGGCTCAGGATTTGAATTCAAGGATTCGATTACAGGAGGAGCAATTCCTAAAGAATATATTCCTAAGATTCAGGAGGGTATCGTCGAAGCTATGCAGACGGGTCCTGTTGCCGGATATCAGGTAGTGGATGTAGGAGTAGAACTGTATGATGGTTCATATCATGAGGTTGACTCATCAGATATGGCATTTAAGATTGCAGCATCTATGGCATTCAGAGAAGCTGTACTTAAGGCAAATCCAGTTCTTCTGGAACCTATCTTCAAGGTTGAGGTAACTGTCCCAGAGAATCATATGGGAGACATCATAGGTGATATAAGCTCAAGAAGAGGTAAGATTGAAGGAAGCGATATGAACAACGGCATAGTAAATGTCAGAGGGCTTGTTCCGCTTTCAGAAATGTTCGGATATGCAACAGACCTGCGTTCAAAGACACAGGGTAGAGGAACTTATGTAATGCAGATGGATCATTTTGACAAGATGCCGGAAAGCATTCAAGAAAAAATTGCAAAGTAAAATATCAAATTAGGAGGGAAACATGGCAAAGGAGAAATTTGAAAGGACAAAACCGCATATCAATATCGGAACAATTGGACACGTAGACCACGGAAAGACGACATTGACAGCGGCAATAACAAAGGTACTGCACAACAGATATGGAGTAGGAGCAGACGTAGCATTTGACCAGATAGATAAGGCACCGGAAGAGAAGGCAAGAGGAATCACGATCTCATCATCACACGTAGAATATGAGACACCAAACAGACACTACGCACACGTAGACTGCCCGGGACACGCAGACTATGTAAAGAACATGATTACCGGAGCAGCACAGATGGATGGAGCAATCCTTGTAGTAGCAGCAACAGATGGACCAATGCCACAGACAAGAGAGCATATCCTTCTATCAAGACAGGTAGGAGTACCATATATCATCGTGTTCCTAAATAAGTGTGATATGGTAGATGACGAAGAACTTCTAGACCTGGTAGAGATGGAAGTAAGAGAGCTATTGGATGAATATGAATTCCCAGGAGATGACACACCAATCGTCAGAGGATCAGCACTAAAGGCACTTGAAGACCCAGCAGGCGAGTGGGGAGACAAGGTAGTAGAGCTGATGGAAGCAGTAGACTCATACATACCAGAGCCAGAAAGAGATAATGACAAGCCATTCCTGATGCCTGTAGAGGACGTATTCTCAATAACAGGAAGAGGAACAGTAGCAACAGGAAGAGTAGAGAGAGGAACACTCGAAGTAGGTGACGAGGTAGAACTGGTAGGACTAACTGACGAGAAGAGGAAGGTAGTTGTAACCGGAGTAGAGATGTTCAAGAAGACACTCGACAAGGCAGAGACAGGAGACAATATCGGAGCACTGTTAAGAGGAGTCCAGAGAGACGAGATAGAAAGAGGACAGGTACTAGCGGCAATAGGAACGATAAAGCCACATACAAAGTTCAAGGGACAGGTATATGTACTGAAGAAGGAAGAGGGCGGAAGACACACCCCATT
>CABTXQ010000031.1 GCA_902488835.1 uncultured Ileibacterium sp. | reverse complement strand
TCTGAATACGTATGCCGAAACCTTCTTATTGTTACCTGTCAATTTCCTTAAACTTTTTACATAATAAGGATTTGGTATGAATCTTAAATCAAATGTTATATCCGTTTCCATTGGAATTCCATATTTATATCCGAATGAACTTATATTTACATTAAACGGCATCATGCCCTTATTTCCCTTTATGACATTCTCCATCTCGGAATGGAAGTCTGAAACCTTAAGACCTGTCGTATCTATAATGTAATCGGCTCTTTCTTTCATGCCTTCAAGTTTTTCTTTTTCAAGCCTTATAACATCTGCCGTTGCCTTTCCCCCTGTAAGCGGATGATTACGCCTTGTTTCATTATACCTTCTCACAATTGTCGGAACTGCTGCTTCAAGGAAGAGGACTTTGACGTCGATATTATTCATTTTCTTAAGTTCATCAACTATATTTTCAATTTCTGCGAAAAATGTTCCCGATCTTATATCTGCTACGAAGGCCGCTTTTTCAACTTTTTTACTTGAAATGGAAAGATCTATAAAGTTCTTAATCAATGTTGGCGGCATATTGTCAATGCAGTAATATTTCTGATCTTCAAACCAGTCTACAGCCTTAGTCTTTCCGGCACCGGACATCCCGGTTATTATCATTACTTCCAATTCGTCTCCTCCTTTTCTAAATTTACTATCCTTGAAATATCAATTCCGGATTTTATAAGCTTAGCAATTGCCTTATCGCATTTTCCAACTTCTGAAGGCTTATGTGCATCACTTGAAACAATGAATCTAATGTCAAATTTTGCAATTTCATATATGTCATCTATTGATAAATTATCGTGTCTATTGTTTATTTCAACTAGAGTTCCGCTTGCTTCACATGCCTTAAATACTTCTTTTGCATTGAATGGACCTTTATCTAAAGGATGCGTCAAAACCTTGATATCATTTCTCGTAATTGCCCTCACCAGCGTATCGGTATTATAAGTTCGAAGTCTCTCGTAGCTTCCTGAAGGCATACACCTGCTATAAGATACAATATTGCTAATTGTCCTGCTATTCTTGCAACCATGATGATATCCTGCTGAAATATAATCAAATATACCCTTCTGCTCTTCTTCAATATCAATTCCTGATCTTGTATCAACAATATTTGCTTCTACACTTAGGTAAATTTTTATACCGGAAATAAGCTTCTCTGCTTCATTAATATCATTCCTGCATCTTTTCATTTCGGATATCTTCATTCCGTAGAACCTTTGTGCAGGACCATGATCTGTAATAGCTATTTCTCTGATGCCTAGCAACTTTGCCTGCATTGCATTCTCAAAGACCGTTCCCTTGCCGTGATGGTATAATCCTCCCGATGAATAAACGGTATGAGTATGATAATCTCCAATGAGTCTTATTTTTTCACCATTTAATGAGTGCATATCAAAATTATTTGACTATCCTTACCTCCGGTTCAAGCATGATCCCAAATTTTTGATTAACTTCAGTCTGAACATGTTCCATTAGTGCCATTATATCCTTAAATGTTGCTCCGCCGTTATTAACTACAAATCCTGAGTGCTTAAGAGATACCGAAGCTCCGCCAACAGTGTATCCCTTCAGTCCGGCGTCTTCAATTAATTTTGCTGCATATCCATTAGCAGGTCTTTTGAAAAAACTCCCTGCACTTGGAAGATTGACGGGTTGCTTTTCTCTTCTTTTTTTCGACAATTCCTCCATCCTTGACCTTATGATGCTTTCTTCCCCAGGCTCAAGTTTCAAAATCACAGATAAAACTATTTCGTTATTTTTCTGAATTGAACTGTTTCTATATGAAAAGTCTAAATCTTTGGACGAAAGAGTTCGTGTTCTTTGTCCGTCTTCGCTCATCAAGGTGACCTCTTTAACGATATCTTTCATTTCTCCGCCATATGCTCCTGCATTCATAAATACGGCGCCACCAATGCTACCGGGTATTCCTGAAGCAAACTCCATTCCTTTAAGCGCATTAATGCAGGCAAAATTACTTACCCTTGAGAGCAATGCTGCTGATCCTGCAACAATTTCTCTAGCTTCATTTATCTCTATTCTTTCAAAATCTCCATTAAGCTTTATTATGATTCCATCATATCCTTCGTCTGTAAAAAGTAGATTTGAGCCGTTACCTATAAGCATATGCTTAATTTTTTCTTTACTTATCCATCTCAAAATAACGGCTAATTTTTCTTTATCCCTACATCTTACAAATAAAGAAGCAGGACCTCCGACGTTGAATGACGTATGTTTTTTCATGGGCTCGTCAAGAGAGACATCTTTCGAGTCAAATCCAAGTTCAATGATTTTTCCATATATGTTATTCTTTATCACTTTTTTTCTCCAAAATCTTGTTTGCACTTAGGTTATATGCTTCAAGATAATAATAGTCGTCTGAGAAAATCGCCTTGTCTTTTGATTCAAGTCGCTTTGTAACCGCCATATTGATATATTGATATATTACCGCAAATATAGGTACTCCAAGCGCCATTCCAAGGAATCCGAACAATCCGCCTCCGACAATTACGGCTATAAGCACCCAGAAACTGTTCATTCCTATCGCAGTTCCCACAACCTTAGGTCCAATAATATTCCCGTCAATTTGCTGAATTATTAAATCAAATATCAAGAAATATACAGCGTGGATAGGACTCTCGAGCATTATGAGGAGTGCAGAAGGTATGGCTCCTATGAACGGTCCGAAGAACGGAATTATATTCGTTATACCAACTATTACGCTGCAAAGTATAGGTAGCGGTATTCCAAATATGGACATGACGATAAATGTTATTATTCCTATTATCAGTCCGTCTATTATTCTTCCAACTATATAGCTAATAAAAGTATTGTTTATTATGTATGCAAACTGAAATATCCCTCTTGCTCTTTTCTCTGAGCATGTTGCTGCTATAAATTTTCTTCCAATGGCAAATATCCTATCCTTGAAATTGAGTAGATACATTGCTATCAGCATCCCTACAACGATATTCATACCGGTTTTTAATGCATGGAAAACTCCATTAGATATTTGAGTTGCTAAATTTCCAACATCTCTAACGTTAAGAATGTTTGTCTGAATCCAAGTGATGATCCCCGTGGTTCCGTTATTTGTAAACGCATCGATCTGCTTGACTATCGACGGATATTTTGTGAGATGCAGGTGTGACCATTCTCTCAAATTCGTCATTCCGGACGGGATCTTATACATTACGTTAACTATGCTGTTGAATAGTTCCGGTACAACAAAGTAACCGATAAAAGCAATAAATAGGATCAGTATGGCAAAGCATATAATTGTTCCAATTATCCTAGATGCAATAAGTATTCTGTTACCTTTTCGCAAGGCTTTCTTGACTTCTTCTGCAGCCTCCATACCTTCATGTTTTGAGAAAGTCATCTTGTTTATCACTCTGTATGACTTACCTACTATCCTGTTGTAAATAGGGCACAAAAGGAAAGCAATAACTATGCCAATATATATAGGCGTCATTGCGGAATTTATCTTTTTGATTACATCTCCGGCATCTGCTGTTTTAATCAGATTATTAATCAGCATAAGGAGAAAACCGCCTGTGACAAACACCATCATTGCCTTGAAATATACACTTTCATAAAGTCTTTTAATCATATCAAATCAGCTATTTGCTCCATTCTTCAAAATAATCTATCTTCATTGCCTGCTTAACTTCTTTTAGTGTCTCTTTTGCCACATTCCTTGCAGCATTTGTTCCATCTTCAAGTATTTTTACGACCTCTTCCTTATGTTCTTCGTAGTAAGCTCTCCTCTCCCTTATAGGGGCGAGCATCTCTTCCAGAACATTTAGAAGGAATTTCTTAACCTTTACATCTCCAAGACCACCTCTTTGGTAATGTGCTTTTAGCTCATCCAAATTCTTATACTTCGGAAGATATTTTGCAAAATCTTCTTCATTGCTAAAAGCATCAAGATAGGTGAAGACAATATTTCCTTCGATTTTTCCCGGATCCTCTACTCTTATGTGATCAGGGTCAGTATACATACTCATTACCTTTGTCTTGAGTTCTTTAGGACTATCACTCAAATAAATAGCATTGCCGAGTGATTTACTCATCTTTGCATGCCCATCGATGCCAGGGAGTCTAAGGCAAGCACCGTTTGGCGGAAGATAGATCTCCGGTTCAACAAGAACATTACAGTTATACGTACGATTGAAGCTCCTTACGATTTCTCTCGTCTGTTCAAGCATAGGCTCCTGATCTTCTCCTACAGGGACAATAGTTGACTTAAATGCGGTTATGTCTGATGCCTGGCTTATAGGATATGTAAAGAAGCCTACCGGAATATTATTATTAAATCCACGCATCTTTATTTCACTTTTTACTGTAGGATTTCTCTGTACTCTTGCTACAGTTACCAGATTCATGTAATAAACGGTAAGCTCATGGAGTTCCGGTATTTCTGACTGAATAAATATATGTGCCTTCTTGGGATCTATACCGCATGCAAGATAGTCGAGTGTACACTCTATGACACTTGATACGATTTTTTCCGGGTTATCAAAATTATCTGTTAATGCCTGCGCATCTGCAAGCATTATAAAAACTTCATCCATTTCACCTGAGTTCTGTATCTCAAGACGCTGCTTTATTGAACCTACATAATGTCCAAGGTGGAGCTTCCCGGTGGGTCTATCTCCCGTAAGCATTATCTTCTTATTTTTCTCATTCATAATATGTGTTCTCCTCCGTTACAACAGCATTCATCTTTACATCGTGTTTATCTGTATATACATGATTTGCCATAATTTGCGAAAAGCAAATGCACACTTTTGATGCTTTCAGTCCTTTTTCATTTGAAAAGAATCTGTCATAATATCCTGCTCCATGACCAAGCCTATTACCTTCTTTATCACAGGTAAGACATGGGATTATTGCAAGGTCGATTTCTTCAGGTTCAACTAAAGGGCTTTCAGCTAATGGCTCCCTTATCCCCCATGTTCCGATTTCCAATGGATAAATTTCATCCTTATATAGATATAATCTGCTTTCCATAATACCATTTCCAAGACATTTTGGAATACAAATTTTCTTTCCATCCTTAGCCGCACCATCTATTATTTTTTCTGTGCCAACTTCACTTTCCATGCTCATATAGCAAAATATCGTTTTAGCCTCCTCATACCATCGCATACTAAATATTGCTCTCGCTATTTCAGCACTTGCAAGGTCTTTGTATGAGCTGCTTAATTCTTTATATTTTTCTCTTAATATTTTTCTCTCTATTTTTTTCTTATCCATATATTATCCTATAATTTTAATAATATCCTGATTCTCCATAGGACTTATTATCTCTCTCTTAATTTTCCTTGTAAACAATATAGACATTGTAAATCCAACAACCTCAGATATCGGGAATGCCCACCATATAGCTGTAACATCTCCGATAAATGATAATAGATAGGCTACAGGAACTATAACGAGGAGCTGCCTTGCAATAGACATGTACATGCTGTAAATGCTCTTCCCCAGTGCCTGAAATATTCCTGCCCTCGTAATGGCATATCCTGCAAATGGGAAATTAATCGCTATTATCCTAAGCATCGGAACTCCTATGTTAAGCATTTGCTCTGAAGGCTTAAACATGCCAAGAAGTACTTCCGGAATTATAAAGAAAAGTAGTGAGCCGGCAAGCATCATGCCTATACCGTATCTCATACTTATTTCCATGACCTTTCTCATTCTGTCAGGTCTACGAGCTCCATAATTGTATGCTACGATAGGTACAATTGCGTTATTGAATCCGAATACAGGCATGAACACAAAGCTCTGAAGCTTGAAATATATCCCGAATGTCGCTACAGCAGTTGAACCGAATCCTGCAAGTATTAAATTAATGCAAAATATCATCACGGACCCGATAGACTGCATTACTATTGTCGGCACGCCAATCTTATAAATTTCTTTAATCTCAGATATATCAGGTCTAAAGCCCCTTTTTCTGAAATTTACATCTTTATTTTTGTAATAATTTAGAAAGAATCCAACAATGACACCAACAAACTGACCTAAAACAGTTGCATAGGCTGCTCCTCTTACTCCAAGCCTCGGTGCTCCAAGAAGCCCGAAGATGAGAATTGGGTCAAGTATAATATTTGTTATAGCTCCCGTCGCCTGCGTGAATAGTATGTAAAGTGTTTTTCCTGTACCCTGAAGAAATCTTTCGAACATTATCTGAACGAATACGAACAAAGAGAATCTCGTTACTATGGTCAAATATGACGATCCGAGTTCAATAATATTACGGTCATCTATTTGAAAGGCCATGAATCTCTCCGCCCCGAAGCTTATTATGAAAAAAACTATATAGCTTACAAAGGCGAGGAAAAGACCATTTTGTGCAACGCTATTTACTCTTTCAAAATCCTTAGCTCCAAGAAATCTTGAAAGTAAAGCACTCATACCTATAGCAGTACCGAGTGCTGTCGAAATCATAAGCATCTGAATCGGGAATGTCATCGATACTGCCGAAAGAGCATCTTCTCCAATTCTAGAAACAAAAATGCTATCGATAACATTATAAAGCGACTGCACAAACATGGAAATCATCATGGGCAATGCCATTTTTATTAGAAGTCCATGTACAGGTGCGGTACCCATTTTATTTTCTTTTACTTCATTCGAAACATTACTCATATTCTATATAGATTAAATTTGATCCTCCATATGCCCCATCTTTCTTTTTATTGTCTTTGCAATCTCAACAAGCGGAATAATCATAAATGCAAGAATTAGTGCTGCCGAATATTCCCTTATTGATATCTCTGTAAAATCAAATAATCTTGCAAATGGTCCAACAGAGATTACAAGTGTTGTGAGAAGAAGAGCGATCCCTGCAGACATCAGTAGCCAAACATTCTGCTTTTTGATGGTAAAAATTGAATTAACCCTAGACCGGAGATTAAATGAATGAAATATCTCACACATTGACATAGTGAGAAATGCCATTGTTATTCCGTGTCTACTCTCCGTTATCTCAAAAACTCCCGTTTCCATATAATGTCCTAAGAAATATGCACTTAAAATAAGAATTGTTATAAATATTCCCTGATATATGGTGTCAGTTGCAAGTCCACCTGAAAACACACTTTCATCCGAACGCCTTGGTCTTTTTTTCATAGAATCCTTTTCTCCTGCCTCAAGTCCAAGTGCAAGTGCAGGCAATGAATCCGTAATAAGATTGATCCAGAGGATATGTGCAGGTTTTAATATGGTAAAGCTCAAAAGAGTAGCTATAAGAATCGCCAATACTTCACTTATGTTTGATGCCAGAAGGAATTGTATCGCCTTTCTTATATTTGCATATACTCTTCGTCCCTCTTCAACTGCATGTACAATAGTTGCAAAATTATCATCAGCAAGTATCATGTCTGCAACATTCTTAGTTACATCTGTTCCGGTAATTCCCATACCTATTCCAATGTCTGCAGTCTTTATTGCCGGTGCATCATTTACACCGTCTCCAGTCATCGCAGTAACCATCTTATTGGCCTGCCAAGCCTTAACTATTCTAACCTTGTGTTCTGGTTGAACTCTCGCATATACAGAATATGTTCCTATATTTGCTGTGAGCTCCTCATCGGTCATGTCGTCGATCCTTGCTCCTATTATTGCTTCACTCTCATTCTCAATTATGTGAAGCTCTTTCGCTATTGCAATGGCAGTATCTATCTGATCTCCCGTTATCATTATAGGTCTAATGCCGGCTTCTCTACATTCCTTTACCGCCGCCATAACTTCAGGTCTAACGGGATCAATCATTCCCGTAAGTCCTACAAATATCAAATCGTGTTCAAGCTCTTTGTCATCATAATTAGTCGGTTCTTCATCGTAAAATCTAACTGCAAGAGAAAGAACGCGAAGAGCTTTTCCTGCCATATCGGCATTTGCAGCATTTATGCTCGCTTTCAGGTTATTATCCAGTTCTACTATGCCTCCGGCAGTTAATATTTTTGTACAGTGGTTCATAACGACATCAGGAGCACCTTTTGTAAACTGAATAAAATTCGCCTTAGAGATAACTTTAGAAATTACTGTATCATTATCAATAATGGCAGCTTTTAATTTATTATTATGAACAGTCGACATCATCTTTCTTCCGGAATCAAATGGTGCTTCTCCCGTTCTCGGGTATCGCTTCTTTAGATCTTCTTTACTTAAGTCATGCAAGCTCGCATATTTGACAAGTGCTGCCTCTGTCGGTTCTCCTATTATTTCGATATCTGAATTTTTTCTTCCATGTCTTATTTCTTCTGCATCTGAAGCTAGTGCCATTCCCGCTGCAAGAAGATTCTTGTCCGGTGTATAATGATCAACAACAGTCATCTTGTTCTGTGTGAGTGTTCCCGTCTTATCAGAACAGATAACCTGTGCACAACCTAGAGTTTCAACAGCTGTGATCTTCCTTATGACAGCATTTCTTTTTGACATCTTCGTTACGCCTATAGAAAGAACAATTGTTACTACAGCTACAAGCCCTTCAGGAATTGCAGCAACAGCAAGGGAAATTGCCAGCATGAAAGTGTCAATCATAACATCGGCATTTATTGTTTTTGCTTCAATAATGCCAAGTGCAAACACCAATATACAGATTGCACCAATTGCAATTGTAAGAATTTTGCTGAGCTGAGAAAGCTTTTTCTGAAGAGGAGTCAGTTCTTCTTTGGTTTCCGATATTGCATTTGCAATCTTCCCCATCTCAGTATTCATTCCGGTTGCCGTTATTACGACTGCTCCACGCCCATATACTACGGTACTTCCCATGTATACCATGTTTTTCCTGTCTCCAAGGGAAATATCTTTCTCCCCATCCTTAATCTCCAAGGCTTGGATATCTTTTGTGACAGGAACTGATTCTCCTGTAAGTGCACTTTCTTCTATCTTGAGTGAAGCGGAATCTATAATTCTTCCGTCTGCAGGAACGGCATCACCTGCTTCAAGCAAAACAATATCTCCTGGAACAAGGTCTTCACTTTTTATTGTTATAGTTACGCCGGATCTCCTTACCTTTGAGGTTGCAGCTGTCATCTTCTTAAGAGCTTCAATTGCTTCTTCTGCCTTGTTTTCCTGAACGACTCCAAGAACTGAATTCAAAATTACAACAAAGAGTATAATAAATACATCGGCGGGAGATTCTTTCTGGTAAATAGACGTAGCAAATGAAAGTATTGCAGCAATCAAAAGAACAATTATCATAGGGTCTTTAATCTGATCTATGAATCTTGATATGGTGCTTTTTTTCTTAGGCTCTTCCAATTTATTTCTTCCGAATTTGGCAAGTCTTTCTTCGGTAGAAATTTCATCTAACCCTTCTTCTGTTGTTTCTTCTATATCTAAAACTTTTTCGAACGGTTCAATATATGGACGAAAATCATCAATTTTCTCTTTCAAGCTATGTCCCCCTTACCATGGTAAAATATATCTTTCATTCTGAATACACTTATTTAATTATATAGAATTTAAAAATATATGACAAGAATTCCGCTCTCATATTCAAATCTTTTTCAAATCTTTTTTTCAAAATTTGCTTGACTGTGTTTTTTTAATATTTTTGTGCAGATTTTAGTACAATTTTTCCCCTTGGAATATAACGGTTTTTCCACCTTTTGTAAATTATTAACAATGTTTTCTTGGATTTTATTGTTGACAAACTAAATTCAATGCGTAAAATTGTACTAGAAACAGTACAATTTATAAATTAAGACCGATTTTGTAATATAATTGCAATCTCAAGTCGGTCATTTAATTTATTCTTTTTTCAAATATACTAAATGCTATATTTGAAATTGTTCTGAACATTAAATGAGGTCCGAACATAACTTGGAGGTTGAATTTATGAAAGCATTTACAGAGACATTGATACGAATCGACGGATTTGTATGGGGTACTCCGATGATAGTTGCAATATTCGGCGTAGGTATCCTACTATCATTCAGACTTGGTTTCCTTCAGTTCAGAAGGCTTGGAAAGGCACTCAAGTATATGACCAACAATGAAGTCGGCGGAGAAGGTGAGGTGTCAAGTTTTCAGGCACTTACTACTGCCCTTGCTGCTACAGTAGGTACAGGTAATATTGTAGGAGTTGCAACTGCAATTGTTGCAGGTGGTCCCGGGGCACTCTTTTGGATGGAAATTGCTGCTATATTCGGAATGGCGACAAAGTATGCAGAAGGTCTTCTTGCTGTAAAGTATCGTGTTATGGACGACAACGGACATGCTATAGGTGGACCTTTCTATTATATAGAGAACGGCCTTGGCAAGAAATGGATCCCTCTTGCTAAAGCATTTGCATTGTTTGCCGCAATTGCTGCAGCATTTGGTCCGGGAACCATCACACAGGTAAACAGTATCACTCAGGCAATCAATAACGTGTTTGACCCTAAGGCCGCTAATATTGCTTTAACAATTGGAAAAAGTCAATATACATGGACCACGATAATCTGTGCAGTTGTTATAACAACACTTGTTGCACTTATTATAATAGGTGGAATACAGAGGATTGCATCTGTTGCTTCATTCCTAGTTCCATCGATGATGGTGCTCTATGTTGTCACTGTAACTGCAATGATTATCTATAACATAAATGCTCTTCCGGGAGCAATCGTAACTATTGTTAAGAGTGCTTTTGGAATCAAAGCCATGGGTGGAGGCGCACTCGGTGCAATGATGGTTGCAATGCAAAAGGGAGTTGCAAGAGGTATCTTCTCTAATGAGGCAGGTCTTGGTAGTGCTCCTATAGCAGCAGCTGCTGCTCAGACAAGGGAACCGGCAAGACAGGGACTTGTATCTATGACAGGTACCTTCCTTGACACAATTGTTATCTGTACGATGACCGGGCTCAGCATTGTACTAACAGGTTCATATGATGTAGGTCTCGACGGTGCAGACGTAACAATAAGGGCATTTGGTGTTGCTCTACCTTGGAGCCAGCAGGTTGGTGCCGTAGTACTCATGACATGCTTGACAATATTTGCTTTCACAACTATCCTCGGTTGGAACTATTATGGCGAAAGAAGTATGGAATATCTGACTGGCGGAAGCCTGAAAGCTGTAAAAGTATATAGATATATTTACATTATTGCTGTATTTGCCGCTCCTTTCCTTACTCTTGAATTTATCTGGACGGCTGCCGATATATTCAACGCTCTCATGGCAATTCCTAACCTGATCGCTCTTATAGCATTGAGTGGAGTTGTAGCATCTACTACTAAAGATTATTTCCATAGACTCGATTCAGGTCTTGTTGATGAGGGCCCTGCATTTAATAAGAATAAGAAGAAAAAGAGGGCATAAATTCATAATTTAATTTCAATAAAAAAATGCGACAGAGTGTTCTGTCGCATTTATTATGCTTTTACCATGAAAGATATCCTTTACCTCTAATATCAATAGTGTCGCCAAGATATGTCGGTTCCGGCTTAAATATTATCTTGATGAAGTCCTTAGGTCTTGCAAAAAATTCTCTAATTATATCTCTTCTATTGCTTTTTCTACGGACATCATCAGAACATACCCCAATGGCATCAATTCCAAGCTTTCTCCCTATGTAAATCGAACGTATTTCATGAAATTTCTGCGTGATTATGAGAGCTTTATCAACATTAAATATATGTCTTGCTCTATACATTGATTCATAGGTTGAAAATCCTGCGTGATCAAGGAATATGTCTTCCCCTGAAACGCCCTTTGAGAGAGCATAGTTTTTCATCACTTCGACCTCATTATACTCGACTTTCCCGTTATCCCCAGTTAGAAGGAGCTTTTTAACAAGTCCTTTCTCATACAACTCTATTCCCTTGTCAAGTCGTAACTTCAAAATTTCACTAGGTGTTCCGTCAGCTCTTACCGATGCTCCAAGTATAATGGCACAGTCTTGTGGATTACTTTTATACTCCCTTCCTGCCGCTTTCGCATCTAATATATATGTCTTTGAATAATTTAGCATATATAAATTGATTGCCATTATAGTTAGAATAGCAATCATCACCATTGTAAATAAAACTCTTGTCTTCTTTCTCATAACCACGTTATTTTAGCACATTTAAAACCTCAAGTATGGTAATTTTGCAAAATCTAGTTTTATTCTCTTTCAAATTGAGCATTGTAAATGTCAGCGTAGAAGCCGTCTTTTTCTAGCAGTTCTTCGTGCTTACCTTTTTCTATTATATCTCCATCTCTCATAACGAGTATCAGGTCGGCATTTTTTATTGTTGATAGTCTATGTGCTATTACAAATGAGGTTCTACCAGTTGTGAGCTTATCCATTGCATCTTGAACTATGATTTCTGTTCTCGTGTCTACAGAGCTTGTCGCCTCGTCAAGGATCAGTATTGGAGCCTTACTTACCATAGCACGGGCAATGGTAAGTAACTGCAGCTGTCCTTGGGATAGGGTCTCCCTGTCATTTAAGATCGTGTCATAGCCATTAGGTAGGGTTCTTATGAAGTGGTCGAGATTTACTTTTTTACATACATCTATTACTTCTGCATCTCCAATGTCACTTTGGGCGAAGGTGATATTTTCCTTTACGCTTCCCTCAAATACCCAGGAGTCTTGGAGTACCATACAGAATTGATCTCTCAAATTCTTCCTGGTAATGTCTTTTGTATTAATTCCATCTAGGAGGATTTCTCCGCTATTTATTTCATAAAATCTCATAAGGAGGTTGACTATCGTTGTCTTTCCTGCTCCGGTTGGACCTACTATGGCGATCTTCTCACCCGGCTTAACCTTGACGCTGAAGTCCTTTATTATAGTTCGACCCCGCTTGTAACCGAATTTGACATTTTTAAATTCAACTTCACCACTGGCTCTTTCTATAGATTTTTTCCCTTCTTCTTTTTCTTCTTCCTTTTCATTTAAGAATTCGAAGATTCTTTCTCCTGCTGCAGCTGCCCTCTGCAAGGTATTAAAACCTTGTGCGATTTGAGCGAGAGGTTGGGTGAAGAGCCTCACGTAAATCATAAAAGCAACTATTACACCGAAAGAAATCTTCCCCTCTATGGCAAGGGCTCCACCAACTATACAGACCATTACATAGGAGAAATTCCCTGAAAATTGCATTATAGGCATCATAAGACCTGATAGGAATTGGCTCTTCCAAGCACTGGTATAAAGCTTATCATTAGTTATTTCGAATTCACTTATTACTCTTTCTCCTGCATTGTAGACCTTTACGAGGTCATGGCCTGTGTAGACTTCTTCGATTTGCCCATTGATTTGCCCCAGATTTTTCTGCTGCTCCGTAAAGTACACCTGAGATTTTTTCATAATAAAAGCCATGAAGATAAATCCCAGAAGAGAGCTTAAAACTGTCGTAACGGTTAGGGCAAAGGAGTTTATCAGCATCATCACAAAGGAACCTCCCAGCATGATTATGCTTGTAAGAAGGGTACCTATGGCTTGATTTAAGCTTTGACTTATGGTATCCACGTCATTTGTAACCCTAGACAGAATATCTCCTGTGGTTGTCGTATCGTAGAAGCTAAATGGAAGTCTGTTTATCTTTTTGGAGATATTTTCTCTAAGGTTTCTTGATATCTTCTGAGTTACCTCCGCCATTATAAAGGATTGAACCATGTTTAATACAAGCGAAGATAGATAGAAAATCAGAAGAATCAAAGATATGCTTTTTACAGCTTCCATATCAATAGCTGACATAATTGGCCTTCCACCAACCATTTTAGGAAGGCCCTTGGTTATCTCATCTGTAATCAGCTTTAATTTGTCAGGTCCTATGATTTGTAGGATGGTTGCAATAATCGAAGCTATTATGGAGATTATAATTAATGGTAGATATTCTTTTATATAAGTAAGCAACTCACCCATTGTTTTTTTGAAATTCTGGGGCTTTTTCATTTCTTTCCTAGCCATACAGTTCCTCCTTGCTAAGTTGAGAACCGGCAATTTGCCTATAGACCTCACATGTTTTGAGAAGGTAATTGTGCTTACCAAGGCCAACTATCTCTCCATTGTCAAGAACAATAATTTGATCTGAATCCATGATCGAGCCTACTCTTTGTGCGACTACCATAATCGTAGCATCAGGATAAACTTCTTTAAGCTTGTGTCTTAGGTCACGATCTGTCTTAAAATCTAGAGCAGAGAAGGAGTCATCAAAAAGATAGATGTCAGGGGTTTTGTAGATTGCCCTTGCTATGGCAAGTCTTTGCTTTTGTCC